>JAXJWW010000029.1:0-25795 GCA_036307825.1 Treponemataceae bacterium
ATTTTATTCCATGTGATAATTCCAATTATGTATATTGCAGATTGGATTTTATTCTATGAGCACAAAAAAGTAAAATGGAATTGGCCTATTATCAGTGCAAGTTTTCCATTAGTGTATGCAATTTTTGTTTTCTTACACGCATGGGCATATAAATTTGATGCAACAATTTCAAACTGGACAGGAACAGGTTCATTTATTTATCCATACTTTTTCTTAGACCTTGAAAAACTTGGTGTCGTTGGTGTTCTTAGATGGGTTGCAATTTTAGCAGTTGGATTTATTCTTTTAGGATATGTTTTCTACGGAATTGCAAAAATCCTCAAAAAATACGAAAAATAATTAAATCATATTTAGATTAAACACTAGATAATCAATTGATTTATTTTCAATTTGTAGTCTAGTGTTTTTTTATTTTAAATAAATTTCACTTTTCTTGCAGAGAGCAAATTTTAGTGTTATAATGTTAGTGTAAAATAAATTTGTTTTTATGGGAGGTTTTTATGATTGAAGAAAATGAACTTGATTCAATGTGTGGAATTAGTGATGACGAAATAACAGAGCGTTTTAATAAAGCAATTCAAATTGAAACTGAAATTTCTCTTATAAAAGGAACTCCTATAACTCGTTATGATGTAGAAAAAAAAGTTGTTTATTTAGAATATCCTGACGGACATATTGAGTATGCAAAAGAAGCCTGAAATTATTGTTTTTGCAGGTCCTAATGGAAGCGGTAAATCTACGATAACTAAACTTGCAAAAATTATTGAACCATATATTAATGCTGATAATATTAAAACCAGTATTCATTGCTCAGATATGGAAGCGGCTCAGAAAGCAACTGAATTGCGTGAAGTTTGTGTACGAGATGGAATTAGTTTTACTTTTGAAACAGTTTTATCAACTCGTAGGAATTTGGATTTATTAATAAAAGCAAAAGAATGTGGATTTTTTATCAGAGTAATTTATGTTCTTACTGTAGATTCTCAAATAAATGTCTATCGTGTAAAACAACGATTTTCCAACGGTGGTCACGATGTTCCTTCTGAAAAAGTTATTTCTCGTTATAACAAAGCGTTACAGTTAATTCCTGAATTAGTAAAAATTAGTGATATCTGCCATATTTACGATAACTC
This sequence comes from Treponemataceae bacterium, assembly GCA_036307825.1. GTDB lineage: Bacteria > Spirochaetota > Spirochaetia > Treponematales > Treponemataceae > RGIG9060. The sequence goes on from JAXJWW010000029.1 coordinate 1,134, forward strand.
TCTTGAATTTTCATTTAGGATTTTTAAAAAGCGAAAAGATGAATTTTTCTATTGGGAAAATTCTCTTTGGCAAAAAGATAAAATAGAAAATCTAGTTGGAATAAACTTTTAATTCACTTTCCTTGCAGAGTGCAGATTTTAATGATATAATGTTACTATGAATAGTTATGATTTAGAATCTGAAGATTTAATGAAAATACGTTCTCGTCAAGCACTTGATGAAGTTATTGGTTGTATTGCTGAAACTTCTGATAAAGAATTACTTACTAATTTTTTTGATTGTCTTTTTACTCCAGCGGAACTTTTAGATATTGGAAAAAGATGGCTTTTGGTAAAAGAAATTGATAAAGGAACAACTCAGCGAGAAATTGCAAAAGAATTTAAAATGAGTTTGTGCAAAATCACTCGTGGTTCAAAAGAATTAAAAAAAGAAGATAGTGCTTTTAGAATAATGTTAGATAAAGTTAAATAAATTTTTTCTAATTTATACAAGGCGATTTATGAAAAAAGTAAGTTCAATAATTTTGATTTTATCAATTTGTTTAAATTTCATTTTTGCAAATGTGCAAGATGAAAATTTTAATGGCGAAATTATTAGTGAACAACAAATTGAATACATTGACATAAATACATTTTCTGGAATTAATTCAAAGGTTTCTTTTCAACAGTTGAAAGAAGATATTGTTGATTTAAAATATTTATTATCAACTTGTTATGCTGGATATGAAGAATCTATTAGTCGAGGACTTGATTTAGAAAAGTTTGAACAAAATATTTTAAATTATTTTTCTGAAGAAAACTATCAACTTCCAAATTTAATTAGTACTGATGAAATTTCTTTTGCAATTTATAACGAATTAAAAAATTATTTTACAGATAATCATTTTTATATTTATGGTGCAAATTTATCTTTTGTTTTAAGCCCTTGTAAAAGAATTTTGTATTCAAATATTTATGTAAAACAAAATGGCGAAAAATATTTTGTAATTGAAAGTGATATTCCAGAAATAAAAATCAAAAGTGAATATACAGGTGAAAACACAAATTTATTTTTGTATCCAGCAAAGAAAGGAAAAAATATTTATCGACTTGGATATTTTAAAACACTTGAAAATATCAAACAAGAAAATGTTGAAGAAAAAATTCAACTAAGTTTTGACAATAAAGAATTTGAAGTTCTTGTTAAAGACTATAAAAATTTAGTAAATAGAAATTGGTATTTCGGTCAACATGAAACAAAGGATACAATTTATTTTTCAGTTTCATCTTTTATGAATCCACCAGCGTTTAGTGCATATAAAACTTACTTTGAAAAAAATATAAAAAAATATATTGAACTTGCAAAAAATTATAATCACAAAAAAAATATAATTATCGATTTGCGTTCTAATACTGGAGGAATTTCAGCTTACTCTGAAGAAATGTTGTATAAATTATATACAGGAAATTATGACGAACAAATAGATATAAATTCTGATTTTTTTTCTAAACTAGAAAATATTTATAGTCAAAAGTTTTATGTAGAATCTCCAACACTTATTAAAGCAGAGATTGAGTTAATAAAAAATTATAAAATTATTGAAGGTGAATATTTAAATAACCAAATTAAATATTTTGAAAAATTTGTAAAAAATCCTATTCGTTATTTTATTAAAGAACAAAATGAAAAACTTTCTTTAGATGAAAATCAATTTAAAGGTAATGTAATTATTATTGCAGATAGAACAACCGCTTCTGCTTCTGAATGTACAATATTAACTGCAAAAGCCTTATTTGGAAAAACTAATAATTTTTATCTTGTTGGTGAAAACTCTTTAGGTTGTTATGCTTACGGAGGTGTTTATTCTTATCAAGGTAGAAATGGAAGTTATATGGTTAGCTTATCTAATACAAAAAACGAATTTACATTTGATGATAAAAAGTTTGAACTTGAAGGAATTGGTATTCTTCCTGATTATTGGTCAACAAATGAAGATTTGTTACAAACTTTAATTTCAATTACAGGTGATAAAAATTTACAAAAAATTTTATCTGGAATTGAAACAAGTTTAAAATAATAATTTACTTTTATAAACAAAAAAAAAGAAGTTATGAAAAAATTTCAATGCATTTTGCTTGAGATTTTTATCACGACTTCTTTTTTATTTTATTGCTATTTTATTTTAACAAATTAGCAATATCTTTTCTTTGCCAGCGAATTGCAACATCTTCTGGTGTTTCTCCAGAGATATTTCTTACTGTTTTATCCAAATCTTTTTCAACAAGAAGTTGAACTGTTTTTGCATCTGCAATTCTTGCTGCGTAATGCAAGATTCCTTCACCTTGATAATCAGTTTTGTTTCTAGCAAGTTTTACAATACTATCAATAATTGAATAATCATTTGATGTTGAAAGTTTTTCAAATGCAATTGTTAAAGGACAATTCTTTTCATTATCAGTGATAAATGGATCTGCTCCATTTTCTAATAAAATCTTTGAATGTTCATTTAAGTTTTTGCTAACAGCAATTGCAAGTGGTGTTACCCCATTTTTGTTTCGCATATTAATTGGATAATCCATTTGTACAAGTAAATCCAAAATTTCAGTTGGTGCATTATTTTCTAGTGCAATATGAATTGGAGTGTTACTATCAGAGTCTAGGAGTTTAGAATCATTTCCCAAAACAGATTGAATTAATTCTTTATCTTTTCTTTCAAGAACAATTGAAAATGGTGTTATTCCTTGTGTATCTCTAGCAAGTGGATTTCCTCCTGCTTTTTGAATAAGTGTAATCATTTCTTTGTTACCTGTTAAAGCAACTTCATGAAATGCGTTTCTTCCGTACATTTCTTGAATATGAGGTGAAGCCCCATTCTTTACAAGATAAGAAACAATTTTAATATTTCCACTTTGGATAGCATCTATTAAAACATTTTTTCCAGTTGCATCAGTAGCATCGATGTTAGCTCCGTTTTCTGTAAGTAATGTTACCATTGCCATTCGTCCTGAACGAGCAGCTTGAGCTAATGGAGTTTTGCCTGCTAAGTTTTGTACATCTAAATCTGCTTTCCATTGAATAAGTTTCATTGCTGAATTTTTTGAATCCCAACGTACACAAGCGTGTAACGGTGTGTTCCCTAAGTAATCACGAGCATTTTTTTCTGAACCTTTTTTCATCAATAAATCTATAGTTGATGTACTATCAGTTTTTATTGCATTAAAAATTGGAGTTTCACCATTTGCATTTCTTACATTTGGATTTGCTCCTTTTTCTAACAACACAGAAACAGCTTGATCAAGTTTCCATTCTGCAGCGTAATGTAAAGGTGTATTTCCGGTTCCATCTGTTTTCTTAATAACATCTGAAGTTAAAATCCATTCTTGAGGTTCGCCGCCATCTGTAAGTGCCATTCTCAATGGAGAATAATTTTCGTTATTTGTAGCAAAAACATCAGCTTGTTTTGCTAAAAGCATTTGTCCAGAAATTCTTCTGTTTTTTTGTACTGCAATGTAAAGTGGGGTATCACCATTTCTGTTTCGAATATCAACATCGTTAGTTAATGTTAAAAGATATTTTAATTGTTCATTTGGTGCATTTTTATTTATTGCAATATGAAGAGGTGAGTTACCATATGAATCACGAGAATTTATATTTTTTTTAGTTACCATTATCTTTAATAATTCGGTACTTGTTGTTTTATCTGAAGCTTGAATAATTCTTGAAAGTGGAGTGTTGCCTTCATTATCTTCAGCGTGAATATCTGCACCATGTTTTGTGTAGAATTCTATATGTTCTTTGTTTAGTCTATCAACTGCCAAAGCCATAGGTGTAATTCCTTGTTTATTTCGTTCGTTGATATCTGCTCCACCATTTTTTAAGTTTTCAAGCATTTGAAATTCCATTGAACTCATTGTTGCAATATGAATTGGTGTGTCTCCATACATATCCTTTGCATTTGGATTTGCTCCATGAGTAATTAATAAAGAACTAATTTCAATTCTTGATTCTTTTGGGATAACTAAAAGAAGAGGTGTTTTTCCTAAACTATCTTGTGAATTTGGATCAGCTCCTTTATTCAAAAGCATATTAACAATTTCACTATGTCCATAACGAACAGCTTCGTGTAAAGGAGTTGAACCTAAAATATCTTTTGCTTTTACAGAAGCACCGTTTTGTAACAAGAATTCTGTTATTGCTTCGTGTCCATAAATTGCAGCAAAATGAAGTGGAGTTTGTCCATCATCAAATCTTAAAGATGAATTTCGTGTTTTTACTGAATCTTCAAAATAACTATATTCTTTTCTTTCAGGAACTGCATTTGCTAAAATTAAACTAGCTGCAATATTTATTCCATTGATTGATTTTTTTGCATAAGCTAAAGAAAGTGGAGTTTCACCATTTTCATCAACATATGAAAGTGGAATATCTTTTTTTAAACAATAAGCAATAGCATTTTCGTTTTCTTCTTCAACTAGATAATGAATTATGTTTCTTCCTTTTGAATCTCGTGCAAGACCTGTTTTTGTTGTTAGAATAACATCATAATATTCGTATCCTTTTGAAAGTCCAAGACTTAAGGCTGAAATTCCATTACCATCACGAGCAAAAATATTTGTTCCGATTGCTGCTAAAACGCTAACACAATTTTTTGAATTATTTTTTAATGCAACATGTAAAGGTGTATCTCCAAGATTGTTTTTTAATTCAACATTAGCACCTTTATAAATAAAAAATGTAACTAAATCTGCATCATTTATTTTTGCGGCAGTATGAAGTGCAGTATTTCCTTCTTCATCAGTTTCATTAATATCAACAGATGATTGAAAAAGTTTTTTTGCTTCTTCAGTTCTTCCTTCTAAAATCAATTGTTGTATACTTTTTGCTTCTTCTTTAACTGGTTCTACAGGTATATTTTTTGTAGATGTACATGAAATTGATATTAAAACTAATAGACAGATAAATAAATTTGTTTTTTTTAACATAAACACTCCAATAAAAAAAGATTTTCCTCTTTTATTTATCGAAAAAAAATCACTTCATATTGAGTGTTTTTTAGCAAACTTTTTACATAAGTTATAAGAAAAAGAATCTTATTTTGAACTGAAAATAATTATTCTTTACAATTTGGGCAAATTCCCCAAATATTGTACTGAGTTTTATCGGCTTCAAAACCTTCTGGAAGAGAAAATTCTGGTCTAAAATGATTTACAGGTGGATTTTGTTCTACAAAAATATCGTGAATACTTTTACATTTTGTGCATTTAAAATGGATATGTTCAAGAATTTCTGCATCATATCTTAGTTCTTCATCCTCAATAAGAATAGTTTGAACAAGTCCATTCTCAATAAAAAGTTTTAGTGTATTATAAACTGTGGTTTTTGAGAGTGTTGGCATTGAAGGATGTAAGTCTGAATAAATCATATCAACTGTGGGATGATTTTTCTTTTCTAGCAAATATGAAAAAACTGCAATTCTTTGTAAAGATGGTTTTATATTGTGGCTAGATAATTTTTCAATAACGCTATGTTGCATTTTCCCTCCAATGTGTATAAAGAATAAAAGTAGGAATTACAGCTTGCAACTCCTACTTTTTTTTATTCTCCGTTATATTTTAGGATAAATTCTTTGACTTAACCAAAATATCTTGCTAAAAGTCCCATGAAACCAGCACCGTGACGAGCTTCATCTTTTGCCATTTCATGAACTGTATCGTGAATAGCATCGTAATTAAGTTCTTTTGCTCTTTTTGCTAACATCAATTTGCCTTCACAAGCACCAGCTTCTGCATCTGCTCTAAGTTGAAGATTTTTCTTTGTGCTGTTTGTTACAACTTCACCAAGAAGTTCTGCAAAACGAGCTGCGTGATCTGCTTCTTCAAAGGCATATCTTTTGAAAGCTTCTGCAATTTCTGGATAACCTTCTCTGTCAGCTTGGCGACTCATTGCAAGGTACATTCCAACTTCTGTACATTCACCCATGTAGTTATCTTTTAAACCTTGTACAACTTCTGGATCTAATCCTTTTGCAATTCCTACTTTGTGTTCATCTGCAAAACCTGCAAATTCTGCCTTTTCTTTGAATTTGTCTTTTGCAACTTTACATTGTGGACATTGATCTGGAGCTTCATCTCCTGTGTGAATATAACCACATACACTACATACCCATTGTTTCATAATTATTTCCTCCAAAAAAGTTAAATAAAATATAATTGTTTTATATTTGTAATTATTACAATTATGATATTATAGCAAGAATATAAAATTGTCAACATATTTTTTGAAAAAATGCAATTATTCTGTAATTTATTTATTTCGGGTCTACAATGTTGGAAGAACCAAAATAAAGGTGTGTCAAGGGTTTAAGTGCAATGTCTCTTGGTACTCCTGTATTTTTTCTTGTACAGAATTTTGAACGGTATCTTTTGCAGATTTAATGAATATTTTTATAGTTTCAAAAAGAATTTCTTTTGTTTCTGAGTCCATATTTTTATAATATTGAATCATTTTTGAGGAAGTTTTGAAAAGATTTTCCGTAATTTCAGTGATATTATTTGCTTCAGTTGATTCAATTATTGCAAAAACTGAATCTATAAAAAATTCTCTTTTGTCTTTGTCTATTTTTTTCATCCAAATTTTTAAGGTTTTGTTGATAAATTCACTTTCAGAAGAAATTTCATCAGTAGAAATAAAGGTATTTCCTAAAACTTTCCAGCTGAATGGATCATGTTGCATGATTCCATTATTTGAACTTTCAACAATTGTTTTTTCTGTATTTGTGTCAAATAACATTCCTACTATAGATTTTTTTGGAACAAAGGTTTTAATTTTTTCTTGTATATCGATATATCGTTTATCATTTAACACTACTTGTTCAAATCCTGGACCGTCAAAATTAAAAATTTCAATTATTCTGTTTTGATATTTAGGGATACAGTAAGTTCCTGCAAAAATCGACAAATTTCCACCTTTAGAATGACCTGCTAAACGAAATTTTCCTTTCAATTTTTTACATGCTTTATCAAAATAGTTTACGGCTTCAATATGGGCAGGAATTGGTAATTTGTATGCCATATTAAAATCTTCTTTCCAACCAATTAAACTTTGGTCTGTTCCTCTAAAAATAATAAGATTAGTTTTATTTTCAAAGATAAAAGAAATACTGGCAAATTGTTTTTCTTGTTCAATATCAGTTGAACTGATAAATCCACAAAGTTTTGTGTTACAAAAGCGTTTTGATTTACTTGTTTTTTTTAATAAAGTTACAATTTCTGAATTGATTAAAGGGCCAAAATTTACTCTCTGGTCAAAATTTTCTGAATTTTCTATTTGTACTGCAACATCTTTTAGAAAAACAGGTTTTGAAAAATCTGAATTTACAATTTCCGAAAAATCGATATAAGCAAGTTGTGTAAAAATCACAGCATCAATTTCATTAAAAGGAGATTGTTTTAAAGTTAAATCACCACGCCAGTCTACATAATCAATTATTGTATTCATTATTTTTCCTTAAAAAAGATTTTACGGTAAGTTTAATTCAAATTTACCATCAAGTTCTATCCATACTAGATGACAATATGTATTTGGATATCTGGAAATCAAATATTCAAATGAAGTTCTTCTTGTTCGTTCCAAAACGGGAAGTCTAAAAATTCCGTCTTTGTTGAAATATGGAAAAAAAACTGCAATATGGTGATGTTGAATCAATGTGGGATTTTCACCAAATTCCCCATTTATAGAAACCAAATACCAACGGCTAGGATACAACTTTGTTTGTTCTTTTACAATTTCTGGGATTTTTTCAATAGGAAATCCTCTGTCTTTTATATATTCACCTTTAAAAGAATGAGTTACATCAAAACTATTATACAAAAAGTTTTGTTTATATTTTTCTTTTGCAAGTTCGTTGGCGATATTTCTAGTCCAGTCTAGTCCAAAAAAAGGTTCTCTTGATTTCTCGTATTGAAAAGTTGATTTGTCTCCCCTTAAAAAAGGATAGGATTTTCGTAAAGTTTGAATTGACATATATCGTAATCGAGAATGATTTTTTTTTCTCAATGGATAATAATATCCGTCTGCAATCCATTTTGCGTAACCTGAACAGCATAAACCAAAGTTGTCATCTTTTTCATTTATGTATTTTCCGGTGGCATCAATTACACCAACAGAGGAATCTGGAATCAATAAACTTAATGAATCAATTTGCTTAACTCTTCGATAAGCTAAATCGTAATATTCTTCTTTTGTAATTTTTTTTGATGTGATTATTTCTTTGTTTTTTTCAAAGTTTTTTTTATTTATTGCATTTTGCAACCAATTAGGCAATAAAATTTGTGCCTGAATTGATTGCATCATAAAAAGAAAAATAATTTCTAAAAGAAAAAGTTTATTGTTCTTCAAAAAAACAAACCTTTATTTCTGCCCGTCTGTTCATGGCAAAATCTTTTGGTGTCATTTCATTTTCTACAACTTTTTTATCCCAACTGAATCCTTGTGTAACAATTCTGTGTTGTGGAATACCAAACATTCCGTTCATAATTTTTTTGATAGAATTTGCTCTTCGTTCAGAAAGTGCTTGGTTAAAATCGTGGTCGCTTACACTATCTGTGTGTCCGTCAATTACAAAACAAGCATTTTTCATTTTGTCTGAAGGAATTTTTGCTAAAAGATTTGAAAGGGCAGAGGCTGTTTCATAAAAACGCATTTCATCAAAAATATTTCCTGAAAGATTATATTCTCCTCTTCCTGGATATTTATCTGAAGGTTCAAGCCATTCCCCGTAATCGTAGTAAATTTTTCCTAATTCTACAGCTTTAATTTGAGCTAAAAGCATCAAGGTTTCATCGTCTGTTGAATTTAAACTATATCCTCTCACTATAGAAGATTTTGTATCTAATTCATCAACAACTGTAAACATTTTTCGCCAAGCATATTCGTTTTGTAAAACTGTATCAAACAGATTGTAATCATCAGCATTTAATGCGATATATAAAATTTCGTTTTCAAAAACATTACTTGAACGAATTAACTGTTCGATTTTTTCCCATCTTAATTCAGGCGAATCAAGGGAAATTTCTTCATGATTTTCTGTGCTTTCAATATTTTGATTTTCTGCAACAATTGTTTCTGTGTTTTCAGGAATTTCATCATCCATCTTATTTGCAGAAACCAACATAAAAATTATTACAGCAAGGGTTATAACTACTAAACAAAAAATTCCAAGAATTACTTTATCAAAAAAGTTTTTAACTTTTCGTTTTCGTTTCTTTTTTTCACAGTTTTTACAAATTTCTTTGTATGTAATTTGGTTTGTAAAAAATCCATCGGAATCTGGAACTAAAAACATCAATTTTTGATTTTTTCGTTCAACTTTTACACTTACAAGTCCATTAACTTGTTCATGAGCAACTATATCTGCATTTGTATCTACAGGAATTTTATTTATTTCAAGAATTTTATCTCCAACTTTTAGGCTAGATTTTTCTGCATCACTATCTGGATAAAAACTTTCAATTATTGTGGAAATTACAAGGGAAGAACCGCATTTTTTACAATTATTTAACATACGCAACCTCAATTTTTTATTTTTTTTAAGCAAATTGCTTTCAAATCATATTATAGCATATTTATTTTACTTGATGTTTTATTGTAACGCAAGTATTTAATTTTTTTTTCTAATGTGATATTATCTTTTTATGCGTTTTCAAGATATTCAATTTCAAGGGATTGCTCCAGAATGGGAAGGTTTTACAACTGGAAGATGGAGTAATGGTCCTATCAATGTTCGTGATTTTATCGTAAAAAACTATACTCCTTATGATGGAGATGAAAGTTTTTTATGTGGTGCAACTCAGTCTACAAAAGACTTGTGGAATCAGGTTTTAGATTTAGCTAAACAAGAACGAGATGCTGGTGGCGTTTTAGATATGGATACAAAAATCATATCTACAATAACTTCCCACGATGCAGGATATTTGGATAAATCAAAAGAAAAAATTGTTGGTTTACAAACTGATAAACCTTTCAAACGAGCTTTAATGCCTTTTGGTGGAATTAAAATGGCAGAAAAAGCTTGTGAGCAAAATGGATACAAGGTTGATCCTCTAGTTTCTGAAATTTTTACAAAATACCGCAAAACTCACAATCAAGGTGTTTTTGATGTTTACACTCCAGAAATGCGTATGGCTCGTCATGCTGGAATTATCACAGGTCTCCCTGATGCTTATGGTCGTGGTCGTATTATCGGAGATTACCGAAGAGTTGCTCTTTACGGAATAAATCGTTTAAAAGTTGAGCGCCAATATCAGATTGACACTTGTCTAAAAGAAATGAACTATCGCAATATTCGTTTACGCGAAGAACTTGCAGAACAAATGCGTGCTTTAGATGAACTTGCAGAACTTGGTCGTATTTACGGATTTGATATAACTCGTCCAGCTGGAAATGCTCAAGAAGCAATTCAGTGGATGTATTTAGGTTATCTTGCTGCAATAAAAGAACAAAACGGTGCTGCAATGTCCTTAGGACGAACTTCAACCTTTATCGATATTTATATTCAGCGTGATATTCAAAGAGGAATTTTAACTGAAGAACAAGCCCAAGAATTAATCGACCATTTTATTATGAAACTTCGTCTTGTAAGATTTGCAAGAACTCCTGAATATAACTCTTTGTTCTCAGGGGATCCACAGTGGGTAACTGAATCTATCGGTGGTGTAAATGTTGACGGAAAACACATGGTAACAAAAACTTCTTTCCGTTACTTAAATACTTTGGATAATTTAGGAACCTCACCTGAACCAAACTTAACAGTTTTATGGTCAGAAAAGTTGCCTGAAAACTTCAAAAAATATTGTGCAAAAATGTCTATTAAATCTTCTTCAATTCAATATGAAAATGATGATTTGATGAGAGTTGTTCATGGTGATGATTATGCTATTGCTTGTTGTGTTTCTTCAATGGTTGTTGGAAAAGAAATGCAGTTTTTTGGAGCAAGAGCAAATCTTGCAAAATGTTTGCTTTACGCAATCAACGGTGGTGTAGACGAAAAAACTAAAGAACAAGTTGGTCCAAAATATCGTGCTGTTCAAGGCGATTATCTTGACTATGAGGATGTTCTTGAAAAATTTGAAGCAATGATGGATTGGCTTGCAGAACTTTATGTAAATACATTAAATGTAATTCACTATATGCACGATAAATATTCCTACGAAAAATTACAAATGGCTTTACATGATAGAGATGTAAAACGCTACTTTGCAACAGGAATTGCGGGGCTTTCAATTGTTGCGGACTCTCTTTCTGCAATAAAATATGCAAAAGTAAAATGTATCCGTGACGAAAATGGAATTGTAACTGATTACGAAATTGAAGGGGATTTCCCAAAATACGGAAATAATGACGATAGAGTAGACCAAATTGCTGTAATGATTTTGCGTCATTTTATCAATAAAATTAAGGCAAATCATACTTATCGTGATGGTGTTCCAACAACTTCAATTTTAACAATTACCTCAAATGTTGTTTATGGTAAAAAAACAGGAAATACACCAGACGGAAGAAAAATGGGAGAACCAATGGCTCCTGGAGCAAATCCAATGCATGGTCGTGATACAAATGGGGCTGTTGCATCTTTGGCATCTGTTGCAAAACTTCCATTTAGATATGCTCAAGATGGAATTTCAAATACTTTCTCAATTATTCCTGATGCTTTAGGAAAAGATGGAAGTATTGATTTAGCATCTTTGAAAAATCAAGGCGCTTGTATGTCTTGTGACACTGCTACAATTATGGCAGCTCCTACAGTGGCAGAAACTTTGGCAAATCCTGCACAAATTGATAATCTTGTGTCATTACTTGATGGATATGTAAATAAAGGTGGACATCACTTAAATGTAAATGTTTTTACAAAAGAAACATTACTTGATGCACAAGCTCATCCAGAAAAATATCCTCAGTTAACAATCCGAGTTTCAGGTTATGCTGTAAACTTTATCAAATTAACAAAAGAACAACAGGATGATGTTATTTCAAGAACATTCCACAATAAAATGTAAATAGGTGAGGACAAGGTGATTTTTACACCTTGCCTTGTTTACAAAAATTTAAAATGAAAAAAGCAACTTTCAAACAGAAATTTCTGATTAAAAGTTGCTTTTTTTTTGCAAACTTATATTAGTTATCATCCCAGACAGTAAGTTCTTCTAAAACTTCGTCGTTAAGATTTAATTCTGCTTTAGAAAATCCTTCTGGAGGTCTATCTTCAATTAAGGCTTTCTCAAAATCTTCCAATGGAAGTGGTTTTGAAAAATAAAATCCTTGAGCGTAGAAACAACCTGCTTCGTGCAAAAGTTTAACATGTCTAGAAGTTTCGATTCCTTCACAAATTACTGTAAGTCCAAGTTTTTGAGCAAGTTGAATTAAAGAAATCAAAATTTCGTATTCTCGGGCAGAACTATAATTTGCAGTCAAGAAAGATTTATCCATTTTGATAACATCAATATTCATTTGTTCAAGTAAAGTAAGAGCTGAATATCCAGAACCAAAATCGTCGATAGAAATAATAAATCCCATTTCTTTGAATTTCTTAAAATGTCTTAAAACGATTTCCATTTTTTCCATAGCGATACTTTCTGTAATTTCAATTTCAAGAAAGTGATGTGGAATATTATACATATCTGCAATTACTTGAATCTTTTCAGGGAAAAAATCATCTTTTGCGTGTAATCTAGAGAAGTTACAAGAGATAGGAACGATTTTTATTCCCTGATCCATCCAGCGACGAAGATTTTGACAAGTTTTTTCAAAAACATAATAGTCTAATTCCGTAATAAATCCACAGCGCTCAAAATAAGGCAAGAAGAATATTGGCGGAATTATGCCTTTTTCTGGATGAATCCAACGCACCAAAGCTTCTGCACCACAAATTTTATTTGTGTTAATATCATATTTTGGTTGATAATATGGCTGAAATTCTTGGTTTTTGAAAGATTGAATCATATTTTTATCAACAAGTTTTAAATCTTCAATTTCTTTTGCCATTGTATCATTAAAGAAAATAATTTGTGATTCAAAAGGGTCTGGTATGGTATTTACAGCATGATTGGCTTTTTCTAACAAAGCAGAGAAGGTTTCTGGTTTGTTTTTATCAGAAATAACAGCCCCTGCTTTTACAATAAATCTAAAACTACAAACTTTTTCTGCTTCAATCTGGAAGTCTTGAACAAATTTATCAAAGAGAATTTCTATTTCTTTTTCATTAGTGTATTTTTTTAGAATTACAAAATAATCTGCCCATAAAGTTCCGTAAAATTCTTCTTGTTGTATAAATATTTCTTTTAGTTTTTTAGCAAATATTTTTAATACTTCGTTTCCTTTGTTACGACCATAAATATCGTTTACAAATCTAAAACGAGCAATATTCATATTTATTAAAACATATTTTTCTTTTGAACTAACTAATTTCTTGTTTACTTCATGTTCAAATTTTGTTCCGTTCCAAATACCAGAATTACTGTCAAAGTACAAAGCTTTTTGTGTTTTTTTATGTTCTAAGAATGTATAAATTATAATTCCCATAGCAATAATCACAAAAAGTAAAATAACTAAAACAAATTCAAGTCTATGTTTTTTTATGAAAAGTGAAAAAGTTAGTGGAGGTGATATTCTACTTGCTTCATCAAAATATCCAGAAATTTCTGAAGGTAAAATTGATAAAAGGGATTTTTCTATTATCGTATATAGTTCAATTGGGGCTGTGTTTGCTAATCCTACATACAAAGTTGTTTTTCTATCACCTTGAAATGCAACTTGCAACTTATTGTAATTATCTGTTTGGAATAAATATTTTCGTACTGTTGAGTTTAGATAAATATTTTTTGCATCCCCTTTTTTTACTGCATCAAGACATTCTTTATTTGTTTCTTTTAACAAAATATTAGTTAATGATTTTACTTGTTCTAGATTTTCAGGGTCGATTGAGCCATATGTAAATGTTGAAATATCTTCTTTTACCCTAGGATTTGTAATTATTTCCATAGGAATTGAATAATATGCTTTTGTAACATTGATTCCGTAAAGTTCTGCAGCTTGTATTGAATTGTCAAAGGCTGTGTCGATTAGAGCTTTTCCTTCTTGCAAGGCTTGTACTGCTTCTTCTTTTGTAAGAACTGGAATAAAGTTGAATTTTAAGCCTGTAAGTTTTGTAATTTTATCAAAAACTTTTCTTACGGCTCCTGCAAATTCACCTTTTTTATTTGTATATTCGATAGGAATCCAATCTGATTTATAAACTGCATTTACAACTGGATTATTATTGATAAAATCCTGTTCTTGTCGAGTTAAAACAATTTGTTTTTGAGTTTCGCCCAAAAAATAATAACTGTGCAAAAGGCTATTGTAATCTGGATGAAATAAAAACAAATTTGAAAAGGCATTTTCTAATTCTTGAATCAAATCTTTATTTTTTATGCTAGTACAAATATACAAAGGTGATGATTCAAAGTGATGCACAATTTTTGTGTTTGGTTCATTTTGATATGTAACATTTGCTCCTGCATCAATTTCTTTGTTTTTTAAAGCTATAATTACATCTTTATTGGAAGGATAATATTTTTTGTTTATTGAAATATTGTTTTTTACGCAATATTCATCTAAATCTTGTTCTATTAGACCACCTTTTATTAGTCCAATAGTTTTTTTATCAAGGGAAATTGGGTCGCTGTAAAAAAATCTGTTATCATCTGTGCGTACAAAAATGCTAGAATCGGAACTTCCTGTATGGTTTTTTGAATAATAAACTTTTTCTTTTAAATAATCTGCATAAGGAAGCATTCCAGAAAAATCAATTTTACCAGATTGTAACGAGTTTAAAGTTTCTGTCCATGTCATTGGAATAAATTCCAAGTCCCAATTTGCTCGAAGTGCAAGTTGATTAAAATATTCGTACATGTATCCTTTGGGATTTCCATTTGTATCAATTTCTTGCATTCCTTCAATTGGAACAAAAGCAACTTTAACTTTTCTTTTTTCAGCAGAAACCGAAAAGTTAAATACAAAGAGAGTTACTAAAATTACAAAAAATATTTTAAACCTTAATTTTCCCATAATAATTTATTTTATGGTATGATTAAAAATATGTAAAGAAAAAAATTGCATAATTTTGAAAAAATACAGATAATAATTGCTGGAGATATAATAGTAAAAAGGATTTTTGTATGGAAAAAATGCTAAAAGGAAATATTCATTCTATTGAAACTTTTGGTTCTGTTGATGGGCCGGGAGTGCGGCTTGTGATTTTTTTTCAGGGATGTATAATGCGATGTAAATATTGCCACAATCCAGACACATGGAAAATTCCCAAAATTGATGAATTGACTCAAAGCAAAATTGATTTTAAACAAATGTCGGCACAGGATATTTTACAAATTTACTCACAAAATATGGAATTTTACAAAAAGGGTGGAATTACAGTTACTGGAGGAGAGCCTCTTTTACAAATTGATTTTTTAATTGAACTTTTTACTAAGGCAAAAAAAATTGTTCTTTCAGAGGATTTTATTTCTGCAAAAAATGGCGGTATTCATACAACTTTAGATACATCTGGAATTGTGTTTGATAATTCTGAAAAATTTGATTCTTTGTGTGATGTTACAGACTTAGTTTTGCTCGATATAAAACATATTGATGAAGTAAAACATAATGAACTTACGGGGCAGTCAAATAAAAATGTTTTGGCATTTGCAAAATACCTTTCTGAAAAGAAAATTCCTACAATAATTCGATATGTTTTAGTTCCTTCCATAAACGATGATAATGAAACTTTAGAAAAATTAGCAGATTTTATTTGTACTTTAGATTCTGTTGAAAAAATTGAAGTTCTTGCTTATCACGATATGGCAAAGTCAAAATACGAAGCTTTAAAAATAAAATATCCTCTTAGTGACATAAGAGTTGCCACCAAAGAGGATGTAAAACGAGCTGAGAAAATTATCAGCAATCGGATAAAGTCAAATTTTAGTTGATAATTTTTTACAAAGCACTTTCAACGATTTTTTGAACTTGTGCAGGAATTTCTCTTAATTCATCTTTATTTAAACCTTCAGTTTTTACAGCTGGATGAATTGTAAGTTTGATTTTTGCAGGATTTATCTTTTTATGTTCTTCGTAGATTTTCCAAGTTCCATCAATTGTTACTGGAACAATATCGGCTTCTGATTGAAATGCTAATTTAAAACTTCCTGGTTTAAATTCTTTTACAGGACCTCCTTTATTACGAGTTCCTTCTGGAAAGATAACCATTGAATATCCATTTTTTACATTTTCCATCCCCTGATGCATTGCTTCAACAGATTGTCGAGGATTTTTTCTATCAAGAAAAACACATTTCATCAATTTCATCCAATCTGAAATCATTGGAATTTTTAAGATTTCAATTTTTGCAATAAATGCTTTTTGATATGGAATGTATCCGAGTAAAAGCGGAATGTCAAAAATTCCTTGATGATTACCAATATAAACTACGCTTCTGTCAGTAGGAACATTTTCAATTCCTGTTACTTCAACTTGAGCTCCTGTTGCATCTACACAATATTTTGCCCAATCAATTACTAAAGGTGCAATTTTTTCTTTTACTTCTTGTTCGTTTCCTGCTTTTTCAATTTTATTGATTTCTTTTAACAATTTTTGTTTTTTAAACATATAAACAATAACTTTAAATATAACTCTAATTGTTCTAAACATGTGAATTTCCTTATTATTCTAAGATTTTAACAAACTGAATTATACACGGAATTTTTGCAAAATACAAGGTAATTACAAAATGAAGTTTTTAGTGAGGTTTTGTATGGAAGTAAATGTATTACAAAAAAAGAAAGGGATGACTAATAAGTTCTGTCATCCCCATGTATTATCTATATTATGGTTAGATAAAATTATTTTCCAACAATTGCTTTCATAGCTGTCATGTAACCACGAAGTTTTTTACCTACGATTTCAACTGGGTGATTTCGGATTTCTTCGTTTACAGCAACTAATTCTGCATTTGAAACGCTGTTATCTTTTACATTTAAGCCTTTTCCGATAACATCTGTATCGATTTTAGCCATGAAATCTTTAAGAAGTGGACGACAAGCATTATCGAATAAGTAACATCCGTATTCAGCTGTGTCTGAGATAACTTTGTTCATTTCGTAAAGTTTTTTGCGGCTAATAAGGTTTGCAATAAGTGGAGTTTCGTGAAGTGATTCATAGTATGCACTTTCATCGATAATTCCTGCATCTGTCATTGTTTCGAATGCAAGTTCAACACCAGCTTTTACCATTGCAACCATCAAGATACCTTTGTCGAAATATTCTTGTTCAGAAATTTCGTCGTTTCCAGCTGGAGTTTGTTCGAAAGCTGTTTTACCTGTAGCTTCTCTCCAAGCAAGAAGGTTTTTATCTCCATTATCCCAGTCAATCATCATTGTTTTTGAAAATTCACCAGAGATAATATCGTCCATGTGTTTTTGGTAAAGTTTAGCCATGATAGCTTTCAATTCTTTTGAAAGTTCATTTGCTTTAAGTTTTGCAGGATTTGAAAGTCTATCCATCATTCCTGTAATTCCACCCCATTTAAGAGCTTCTGTAATTGTTTCCCAACCGTATTGGATGAATTTTGAAGCGTAACCAGGTGCAATTCCTTTTTCTACCATTTTGTCGAAACAAAGAAGAGAACCAGTTTGGAGCATACCACAAAGAATTGTTTGTTCTCCCATAAGGTCTGATTTAACTTCTGCAACGAAACTTGATTCAAGAACACCAGCGCGGCTTCCACCACAACCAACTGCTAAAGCTTTTGCGATTGCCCAACCTTTTCCTTCTGGGTCGTTTACTGGGTGAACAGCGATAAGAGCAGGAACACCAAATCCACGAACATATTCTGTTCTAACTTCTGAACCTGGACCTTTTGGAGCCATCATTACAACTGTGATATCAGGACGAATTTGCATTCCTTCTTCAATCATATTGAATCCGTGGCTATACCAAAGAGCAGCACCTTTTTTCATTAAAGGCTGTACCTTTTCAAGTACATTTGAGTGTTGTTTATCTGGAGTAAGGTTTCCAACTAAGTCAGCAGTAGGAATCATTTCTTCGTATGTTCCAACTTTGAAACCGTTTTCTGTAGCGTTTTTCCAAGATTGGCGTTTTTCGTTAATTGCACTTTCTCTTAAAGCGTAACTAACATCAAGACCAGAATCTCTTAAGTTCATACCTTGGTGAAGACCTTGTGCTCCACAACCAACGATAACGATTTTTTTTCCTTGTAAAGCCTTTGTTCCATCAGCAAATTCTTCTTTTGCCATAAATCTACAATGACCAAGTTGTAAACGAGCTTCTCTCCAAGGAATTGAGTTAAAATAATTTTTCTTTTCCATATACTTCTCCAATAAAAAGCGGTGAATAAAATGTAAATTAAAGTCTTTTCCTTATAATAGCGTAAATATGTTATTGCGTAAAGTAACAAAGTGAAAATATTATAGTAGAAATGAATTTTTTTGCAAAAAACTTGTGTATACAGTATATTTATTAAGAGAGTTTTTAGTTTTATCAATATGGAACTTAAAACTTTCTAGGAGAGGTGTTTATGCAAAACATAAGAAAATTTATATTTTCAGCTTTAGTTTTGATGGTTTTATCTGTATCAATTTTTGCGGATAAAAATATTTTAGTTTCTGATTTACCAAATTCAGTTGTAGATTTTATGAAAACATATTTTTCTGAATCTAAGATTGATAATGCTGAATATGACGATAGAAAATATGAAATTTGGTTTTCTACAGAAAATGATTCACAAATCGTAAATGGTGAAGCAGAATTTTCTAAAAAAGGCGATTGGGAAAAAATCGAATTTTATCTAGGGATTCCAGAAACTCTTTTGCCAGAAAATGTTTTATCAACTTTACGACAAAATTTTTCTGATAAAGCAATTGTTTCAGTTGAAAGAAACAAGCGAGGTTATGAACTTACTTTGGTAGATGCAACTGAGGTTGATATTTCTGAAGAAGGTAAAATTCTAGAAATTGATTCTGAGCATTCTCATAAAAAATTTGACAAGGATAAATCTGACAGAGCAATGAAATTTAAAGAATCTAAAAATGATAATTCTTCAAAATTAGATTCTGTAAATCCTCAGTAGAATTTATTTAATTTCCATTTGAAAAACTCCGTCCCATTTACTTGGTGGCGGGGTTATTTTTAAATGTGCAATTCTATCCAAAAAAACTGCCGAAGCTTTATCTTTGTAAACATTTACACAAGTTGTAAAAAATTGTTCAGCTTTATCAAAAAGTTTTCTTCTGTAACAGGAAAGACCTTTTTCAAAAAGATTTTTTAGTTCTATTACAGATTGAGGTGCTGTATTTACAGGGTAAAGAAGTTCGTAAATTTTTACAGGCTTAGTTTTCCCTTTTACAGTGATAAAGTCTAATTCTCTACAAACAAATAAATCTTGAAGTTTATCGTAAACGGCTTCTGAAATTATTGCTTTTGTTCCGTAAACTTTATTTGTACCTTCAAGTCTTGCTGCTAAATTTACAGTATCTCCGATAGAAGTAAAATCCATTCGGTTTGAAGAACCAACTGGACCAAAAACAACTTTTCCGGTATTGATACCGATTCCTACAGAGATAACAGTTTTTCCTTCTGCAATACTTGCTTGTTGTTCCGCAAACATAGCAGATCGAATTTCGATGGCAGCTTTACAAGCGTTGATTTCTCGTCTAGGACCTGAAAAGAATGCCATCATTTCATCCCCAACGAATTTATCAACATCACCACCATTTTTTAAAATGATTTGAGTTTGAATATCCAAGTAATGATTTAGTATGGAAACAATTTCTTTTGGTTGCATTCCTTCGCACAAAGTTGTAAAACCACGAATATCCGTAAATAAAAAGCACAATTCTCTTGTGGAACTTTTTTTTGTTTCTTTATCTGCACTCCGAAGCGTAGAAACTGAAATATACGGAACAATTCCACGAATAAGGCTAATCATGTTTCCAATATCTACGGATAAATCTTTTATTTCATCGTTTGTATCAACTACATCTTCAAAAACTAAGGATTCTGGCTGAATATTTGCAGAACCACTCATCATGGATGAAAGGGATTTTGATGTTTTACTTACACTTGTTCTCAAAAACAAAAGAGGATTTACAATAAAATCAGACAGAATAAGTGTGATAATAATTGAAATGTATAAGAAAATAACAATTAAAACTAAAACAGATACTTGTGTTTGAAAGAATGGTCTCATCAGAACTTCTTCTTTGTAAGTTACAACTGAAAATCCGATAAGTTTTTTTCCTTGATTTCTTGTTAAACTTACAGGATAAACATATTTACAAGTTCCATTTTTTTTATCATAAACAGGTGTTGTTCTGTATGTTCCAGTTTTATATCTATTTATATAATCTTTTGCAAGTTCTGAAGAAATTTGTTTTTCTTCTACAGAAATTAAAGATGGTTTTCCTGTTGTGTATGCAAAAATATTAAAATCAGGAAGAATAGTAGAAGACGTGATATCTTCAAGATAAATTGTTTCTTTTGAATCTGAAATGATAATATCAATTCTGTCGTAAGGGAATTCTGCAAAATCATTTGTTTCTTTTTGATTTTCAAAAAAAGTTGATATTTTATCGTATTTTCCTTCGGCGCTATCGTAAACTGTGGCAGTTTGTTCTGCTTGAGTTCTTCCTGCATCACTTAATGCTTCTGTAATCATTTTTTTGTAACGATTTAAAACGATAAATGAAAAAGTTGATAAAATTATTATTATTGAACCAATAACAATAAAAAACATTTTAGTTTTTATCTTGGTAGATTTATCTTTTGAATTTTTTTCTTTTGATTCTAGTTTTGATTGTAAATAAAGTTGTTTGTATTCAGTATATTTTGGATTTTTTCTTCGTAAGTAATTTATTCCTACTGCAGAAAATATAAAATGCAAAATTGCTACTAAAATAAATAAAATATAGATAATTATTGGTAATTGTTTAAACCACCTAATTGTATTTGCACATAAAATTAAGCAAGAAAGTTGAGAAAATATCATTATTGTTAAACATGAATAAATAACAATATAATTTACCTTCTTTGAAATTTTTTTTATGAAAATTGAGATAATTAAAAAAATTGCACTAGCAGGAATTAAGTAAATTGAATACAAAAGGATATTCAATACTGGTTTATAAAAAATTTGAGAAAAGGTAAGAGGATAGTTCCATCCATAAAATAATTGAACAGACGACGATTCATCTATTTTGATATTTTCAAGTAAATCGATACTATTCATTCCGATTGGAAGAATAAAATAAACAGAAAATAAAATGATAAAAAATATTTTGTAAAAATAAAATTTGAAAGTTGGATTTATTGTTTTCATAATGTAAAAAAAAGTCTAGTTGATTAAATTTAAAAATCGAATTTAAAACTAACTAGACTTTGTATGCAAAGGATAATTTATTTGTTTACGCTATCTTTAAGAGCTTTTCCTGCTTTGAATTTTGGGCATTTAGAAGCTTTGATTTTGATAGATTCACCTGTTTTAGGATTGCGCCCTGTTCTTTCGCCTCTTGTACCAACATCAAAAGTTCCAAAACCAACAAGTTGAACAGAATCACCTTTTACAAGGGTTTCAGTTACAGCTTCAATGAATGCTTTTAGAGTTGCATCTGTGTCTTTTTTTGTAAGACCAGTTTTTTTAGTAATTTCATCGATAAGTTCTACTTTGTTCATATCTTTTCCCCAAATTTAAAATTTCATCATAAATGATGTAACGATTATTATATATCATATTTAAAGGTTTTCCAATGCTTTTTTTTTATTTTTTAGAAAATTGTGGAAATCTTTTTTCAAAATAAGTTTTTTTTACAAACTATAGCAATTTTATCAAAAAGAGTTTATACTATTATCAATAGGAAAATTATGAAAGGTATCTATATACTAGACTTTTCAAAAATATAACTAGGAGACTTTTATGGTATATTCTGCAGAAGTAGAACACATGTGTCCATTGGCTAAAGCTGCTTATCATGGACCAGCTCCCATTCCAGAAGAAGGAAAATGGGTACAAGCTAAAGAAATTAAAGATATTTCTGGTTTTACACACGGTATCGGTTGGTGTGCACCACAACAGGGAGCTTGTAAATTAACTCTTAATGTAAAAGATGGAATTATTGAAGAAGCTCTTGTTGAAACAATTGGTTGTTCAGGAATGACACACTCAGCAGCTATGGCTTCAGAAATCTTGGTTGGAAAAACTCTTCTTGAAGCATTGAACACAGACTTAGTTTGTGATGCTATCAACACAGCTATGAGAGAACTTTTCTTACAAATCGTATACGGAAGAACTCAATCAGCTTTCTCAGAAGGTGGATTGGTTGTAGGTGCTTCTCTTGAAGACTTAGGAAAAGGACTTCGTTCACAAGTTGGAACAATGTTCTCAACAAAAGCAAAAGGACCTCGCTATCTTGAAATGGCAGAAGGTTATGTTGAAAAAATCGCTGTAGATGCAGACGGTGCTGTTATCGGATATAAATTTATCCATTTTGGTAAAATGATGGATTTCATCAAAAAAGGTGATGATCCAGCAACAGCTATGGATAAAGCTCGAGGTCAATACGGACGCACAACTGAAGAACAGGGTGCAGTAAAACTCATCGACCCAAGACACGAATAAGGCGGAGGAAATTTAAAATGGCAGAAAAAATCACATTTGAAAGCTATGAACGCCGTATTGATAAAATCAACAAGGCATTAAACGAAAACGGAATTTCTTCTATTGAAGAAGCAAAAGAAATCTGTGATAAAGCAGGTATCGATCCATACAAAACAGTTGAAGAAACACAACCTATCGCATTTGAAAATGCAAAATGGGCTTATGTTGTAGGTGCTGCTATTGCAATCAAAAAAGGATGCAAAAACGCAGCAGACGCAGCAGAAGCAATCGGAATTGGTTTACAAGCATTCTGTATTCCTGGTTCTGTAGCAGAAGACAGAAAAGTTGGTCTTGGACACGGAAACTTGGCAGCTCGTCTTCTTCGTGAAGAAACAAAATGTTTTGCATTCTTGGCAGGACACGAATCATTTGCTGCTGCTGAAGGTGCTATCAAAATTGCACAAAAAGCAGACAAAGTTAGAAAAGAACCACTTCGCTGTATTTTGAACGGTCTTGGAAAAGACGCTGCTCAAATCATCAGCCGAATCAACGGATTTACTTATGTTCAAACACAATTCGATTACTACACAGGTGAACTTAAAGTAGTAAAAGAAATTCCATACTCAGATGGAGAAAGAGCAAAAGTTAAATGTTACGG
Source organism: Treponemataceae bacterium (assembly GCA_036307825.1). Lineage (GTDB taxonomy): Bacteria > Spirochaetota > Spirochaetia > Treponematales > Treponemataceae > RGIG9060. The sequence continues at coordinate 24,468 of JAXJWW010000029.1, forward strand.
ATGTGACGATGTTCGCGAAGGTGTTGCAGTAATGTGGCACGAAGGTGTAGACGTTTCTATCACAGGAAACTCAACAAACCCAACTCGTTTCCAACATCCAGTTGCAGGTACATACAAAAAAGAATGTGTTGAAAAAGGTAAAAAATACTTCTCTGTAGCATCTGGTGGTGGTACAGGTCGTACACTTCACCCAGACAACATGGCAGCAGGTCCTGCTTCTTACGGTATGACAGATACAATGGGTCGTATGCACTCAGACGCACAATTCGCAGGTTCTTCATCAGTTCCAGCACACGTTGAAATGATGGGATTCTTAGGAATTGGTAATAACCCAATGGTTGGTGCAACAGTAGCTGTAGCTGTAGACGTTTCAACTGTTTTAAGCAAGTAAAACAGTTGAAACTCTAGGAATACACCGAAGGTGTATGACCTGACGTTTCAACAGTTTTATCAAAATAAATTTAGTTTTATAGACTAACTTTTCCGAAAGCCACTTCAGTTTTGAGGTGGCTTTTTTTGTGCGTAATCTTTTGAGGTGTTTTTAGGAGAATATTTTATCTATGTTATTATTTTACAAGTGTATTTAATTCTTCAATAGAAAGCCCTGTGTATTTCAAAATAGATTGTATATCTAAATTATTTTTTAACAAATTTTTAGCAGTTTCGATGGCTTTTTGTTGAGAACCAACTTCTACGCCTTCTTTGTAACCACGTTGTTCTGCATCAAATTCTGCAACTTCCGCCCTTACTTTACCCAAAAAAACAGAAAAGTCGTTTTGACTGTAAACAGTCAAGCCTTTTCGAATCCGTGTGAAACTTGTACCAAATGTCAAACCCAATCTAAACTATCTCGCTTTGCAATTCTCACCAAAAAAACAGAAATGTCGTTAGACATTTCCAATCCGCGTGACCTTTCCTATTTCAAACTGAATGTTGCTCTCATGCTCTGCAATAAAACTTTCAACAAAAATAATCACATCCCCCTGAGAAGACCGTAGGTCTGAACCAATCCGTGTGGTATCCATTTTTCTCATATTTCTCTAAAATATTTTTCATTCGCCTAGTTGACGGGGGGGTAATTCTGATAGAGTGAATTTATTAAATTATTAGCGAATTAGTTTTTTTACTACTTTGGCTAAAACGACTTTCATTTATTAGGAGGTGAGGTTATGAAAAATAGACTTCACGACAAAAAAGCTGGGATTGCAATTCTTGTATCACTAATTGTTCTTTCTTTGGCAGAAATTATTTTTAGACATTTTTTCCTTAGGGAAATGATTAGTTCTACAGCTAATTATGCAGAAACTCTTGCAGTAATTATTTTAGCA
>JAXJWW010000030.1:0-4915 GCA_036307825.1 Treponemataceae bacterium
CACTCTTGCCATTTTCATAAAGTTCAACTATTTGCTTCTTGAACTCTTCTGGATATTTTTTTGTTTCTTCTTTCATGCTACTTCCTTTCTCTTAGAATATTATGTAGCATTTTTTATGTCTACTATGTTATACTAACAGCAGTTAATAGACTTAACTACAACTTTAGCATTATATTTACCAGCCTGAGTAACTGTAAAATCTGTGTAAAGAGTTACATCATTTTGAGAAACATCATTTAATTGATATCTATCGATATATTCGTTAAATATTTTATAGTCATCACCAACTGTAAGGAATACATCATAATATAGATAAGCCTTTCCTGGTAAAGAAACACTTAATTTGTTATTATTGTGTCTTGCAATATGAAGATTTTCAGAATTTACAATAAAATTAGTATTACCAGCTGGATTTTCATAATCAACAAGTTCTAATGCAGATGTATCATATTCAGGAACAATTGCAATTACAGACACACCATCACTCTTTGAATTTTGTGTATATACTGCACGACTTGTAACAATATTAACATCAGAACCTTCAATTCGTCCAGGTGAGCTAGCACTTTCTGCTTCTACAATGTAAGTATATTTAACATTATTTTTGATATCAGTATCCATGAAATAAAGTTCATCATCATAATCAAAAGTTTCTGAACAAACGTAACTGTCACCTGCATAAACATAAAGAACATAACTTTTAGCATTTGTAACAGGCATCCAAGAAACATAATTCATACCAGGATAAGCAGTTACTTTTACTTGTGGCTTATCAAGAAATAAAATCGTATCAGCACCAGGATTCATCAAATTTTCAATAATAGGACCTTCTGGCTCTGGTTCTGGTTCTTTACAACCAACAAAACAAAAAATCACACCTATTACAATAAAAAATGTAACAAATAAATTAAATCGTTTTTTCATATATCCTCCTCATAAAAAAACTCTATACCATATAGATAGTACCATACCCCCTAAATGTAGTCAATAAAATAATATCAATATATAAATCTCCCCTTTTCTACTCTAAAAAAATCTTGTACAATATAATCATACTTTCACTATTCAAGGAAAACTTATGAAACGATTTTTATCAATTCTAATTGCAATTACTTTTGTATTTGTTGGATTTACTGTTTTTAGTTGTACTTCTACAAAAAATGTTGCTACATCACAACTTTCAACTGAAGATTTTCAAAATCTAAATTCAGATCCAGCCTTGAACCGTCAAAAAGTTCAAAACGGAACAATTATGCAAGTTTGGTGTTGGTCATTTAACACTATCAAAGAAAACTTGCCAGATATTGCAAAGGCAGGATTCAAAGCAATTCAAACTTCACCTATTAACACTTGTCGCGAAGGGGATGAAAAAGGAATGGCTTTGATGAGTAATACTCGAACTGGCGGAAAATGGTATTATCACTATCAGCCTATCGCTTGGAAAATTGGAAACTATCAACTTGGAACAAGAGAAGAATTTAAGGCAATGTGTGAAGAAGCAGAAAAATACGGAATCAGCGTAATCGTTGACGTTTTGCCAAATCACACTTCATCTTATCTTCCTGATGTTTTGCCAGAATTTATAGAAGCAGTTGGAGGAATGGATAAACTTCTTCATGAAAACGGTCGCCGTCCTATCAAAAACTGGTCAAACCGATATGAAGGAACTACAGGTCAAATGGGTGGACTTCCTGATGTAAACACAGAAAATCCATTATTCCAAGATTATTTTATGGATTACATGAATGATACAATTTTGTGTGGTGCAGACGGATTCAGATTTGACACAGCAAAACATATCGGACTTCCAGATGACCCACGAGATGATTACAGCAAAGACAATGATTTCTGGCCAATTTTTACAGGAAAAAAAGCAATCAACGGAAAAATGCTTTCTCGTGCTGACGAACTTTTCATTTATGGTGAAGTTTTGCAAGGAAGCAATGCTCGAGAAAAAGACTACACAGAATTTGTTTCTGTAACAGCAAGTAACTACGGTGGAAATTTACGCCGAGCAATTCAGCAAAAAAATCTTGGACTTGGAATTATCGAAGATTGGAACCATCCAGCAAATCCAGATAAACTTGTAACTTGGATTGAATCTCACGATACATACGCAAACCAAGGTGAATCAGCAAAAATGACTCACTTCCAACTTAGAGCAGGTTGGGCAATTATCACAGCCAGACAATACGGAACACCACTTTTCTTTAGCCGACCACAAGGTGCAGAAGCAACACAATTTCCGGGAGTTTCTCAAATTGGAGACAAAGGAAATGACGAATTTATGCATCCAGAAGTTGTTGCTGTAAATAAATTCCGAGATGCAATGGTTGGTGAAGGCGAAAAGTTTTCTAACGGAACAACTCGTCAAACTTTGATTATTGAACGAGGAAACAAAGGCGTTGTAATCGTAAATCTAAAAGACGGCACAGAACAAATCAAACACAAAGTTGGTTTAGCTGATGGTGAATATATCGACCACGCCAACGGAATTAAATTCAAAGTTCAAGACGGAATTTTAACAGGAAAAATTAAAGCAAGTAAAATTGCAGTAATTTACTAAAATATTCTTATCAATTTTTAAGAGGTTTATGTGGCGTTTATAAAAAATAAAAATCAAAAAGGATTTTTACCATACGAAATTATTTTTTCTGTAACTGATATTTGTAATTTAAAATGCAATCATTGTTACATTAAAAAAAATAATGCAAAATTGGATATAAACGCTGCAATAAACTTTTTAGATTCTCTTACAGAAGAAAATTTAGAACAAATCACTCACATTGGATTTTCTGGAGGAGAACCTTTTTTATTTCCAGAAATTATTGAAGAAATCACAAAAAAATCAGTTGAAAAAGATTTGCTTTTTGATTGCATTATGACAAATGGAGTTTGGTGGAAAAATCAAGAAGAATTAAAATCAATTTTGCAAAAAATTTATGATGCAGGTTTTGACGGAAAAATCGGAATTAGTTTTGATTATTTTCATGCCCTAGCCTATCAAAATTCTTGTAAAAATCAAAACTCAAAAATCGAAACAGAAAATAAGTTTTCTTCATATTTGCAAAAAATCTCTGATTTTTGTGAGGCTATTTTTGAAATTTGGCAAGATTCTTCAATGATAAAAATTCAAAGTGTAAATTATATAGAAAAAAATCATCTTTTTTATCCACAAAAATTGATAAAACAACTTCCAGACTGTTTTGACTATCAAGTTTTTATATTTGATGAATCTTACACAAGTGATGATAAAAGAAGTTGGCAAGATAAAAAATGGTTCAAAGAAGATTTTTGTTCTGGACCTGGACAAATTTTTTACATCCATAGTGACGGACGAATTGCCCCTTGTTGTGGTTTTGCCAATGAAAACGAAAAATTGATAATTGGAAATATCAATCAAACTTTTAATGAAGTGATAAATCAAGCAAAGCAAAATGAAATGATAAAACTTTGTTACCTTGACGGACTTTCTTCAAAAATAAAAGAATTGAAAAAACAAAAACTTCTCCCAAAAGGGAAAACAAAGGACAACTGTACTTTTTGTGATTTTATCTGCAAACTAAAATAAGCAAAAAAAAATCGCTAGGTTAAAATTCTTTTTGAAGAAAATTAACTAGCGATATTCTTTAAGTCTTATCCAATAAAACTAAATACTAGATTACGCAAATTGGAACGAATGTTTCTGCTTTAAGAGCAGCTCCACCGATAAGACCACCGTCGATATCTGGTTGAGCAAGAAGTTCTGGTGCGTTAGAAGCTTTCATTGATCCACCGTATTGGATGATAACTTCGTCTGCAACTGCTTGGCTGTAAAGTTTTGCGATATAATCGCGACAGAATTTGTGGATAGCTTGTGCATCTTCTGGAGTAGCTGTTTTTCCTGTTCCGATAGCCCAAACTGGTTCGTAAGCGATTGTTACATTTTTCATTTGTTCTGCTGTAACTCCTGCCAAACCTGCTGAAAGTTGGAAAGCACAAACATTTTCTGCTTCTCCAGCTTCTCTTTCTGCCAAAAGTTCACCGATACAAAGAACTACTTCAAGACCTTCGTTTAATGCACGACGAACTTTTTTGTTGATAAGTTCATCGCTTTCACCGATTTCATGTCTTCTTTCTGAGTGACCAAGAATTACAGATTGAACTCCGATGTCTTTGAGCATTTCTGTTGAAACTTCACCTGTGTGAGCTCCGTTTGCAGTTGCTGCAACATCTTGTGCTCCAAGAAGAATGTTTGTTCCTTTTACAACTTGTGCAACTGCATCAAGGTAAACAAATGGAACACCAATCATGTATTTATTTGATTTTCCTTTTAATTGTTCTACAAGGTCTTTAGCCAAAGCAACAGCTTCTGCTTTACTTGTATTCATTTTCCAGTTTCCAGCAATGTAATGTGTACGTGCCATAATTTTATTCCTTTATATAAAAATTTTTATAGTTAAAATGTGGCAGGATTTTACCCGCCATCAAATTTATTTTGTTTAAAACTTATTTTGTTTCCAAACAAGCAATTGTCGCACGCTTAAGCGTGCTAACGAGTTTTCTTTCGAAAACTCGCATACTTTATCTACTTAAAACTTATTTTGTTTCAAGACAAGCGATTCCTGGTAATGTTTTTCCTTCGAGGAATTCGAGGGAAGCTCCACCACCCGTTGAAACGTGGCTCATTTTGTCAGCAAGGTTGAATTTGTTTACAGCAGCAACAGAGTCTCCTCCACCTACTACAGACATAGCACCTTTAGCAGTAGCTTCTGCAACTAAGCGGGCAACTTTTTCTGTTCCTTTTGCAAATGCGTCAAATTCAAATACACCAACTGGACCATTCCATACGATTGATTTTGCGTTAAGAATTGTGTCTGTGTAAATTTCAACTGTTTTAGGACCAACATCCATAGCCATTAAGTCTGCTGGAATA
>JAXJWW010000031.1:0-34054 GCA_036307825.1 Treponemataceae bacterium
ATGCTTGCTTGGATTTTACTTGCCAAACGAACTCGTAGAATGACACAAAATTTGAATACAATGACAATGCCAGAGTTTCTTGAAGCCCGTTATGATTCTGACCATATTAAAATGATTGCAGCTGTATTGATTTTTATATTTTTGCTACCTTATTCAGCTTCTGTATTTAAAGGTTTAGGACATCTTTTTGAAGCAACTTTTCATATCAGTTTTGAATTTGCTTTAATCATTCTTGTTGGAATTACGGGAATTTATCTTGTTCTTGGTGGATATTCTGCTGTTACTGTAACTGACTTTATTCAGGGCTTTATTATGTTATTTGGAACAATTGCAATGGTATTTGTTGTTACAAATAAAGCAGGTGGATTGAAAGAAGCAATTTTTACTGTACAAGAAAACTATTCCGCTCATGTGCCTGTAGAACAAAGACCATCATTCTTAACAATTGCTTCTCTTGTATTTATGACAAGTTTTGGAACTTGGGGAATGCCTCAAATGGTACAAAAATTCTATGCTGTAAAAGATGAATCTGTAATCAATAAGGCTGCTGTAATCACAACAATTTTTGCTCTTGTTATTGGAGTTTGTGCTTATTTTACAGGAATTTTGAGCCATGTTTTCTTTGATTTAGAAAATATTCCTCGTTTGGCAAACGGTGAAATCAATTTTGATTTGATAATTCCAACTCTTTTAACAACATATCTTCCTGAATTGCTTTTAGCTGTAATCATGATTTTAGTTTTGTCTGCATCAATGTCAACTTTAGCTTCTATGATTTTGGTTTCTAGTTCTGCAATTACAATTGATTTGTATAAAGGCTATCTAAAAAAAGATGTATCAGATAAAACTTCTGTTGCAATGATGAGGATTTTATCTGCTGTATTTATTTTAGCATCTTATGTAATTTCAAAATTACAAATCGGTTTTATCGTAACTTTAATGTCATTATCTTGGGGAGTTTTATCAGGGGCTTTTATGGCACCTTACATCTTAGGAATTTATAGCAAAAAAATTACCAAAGCTGGTGCTTATGCAGGTTTAATTATAGGTGCTTCTAGTGCTATTATTTTAACTTTTGTTTTTGGTAGCAATAATGCACCGTTGGCATCTTGTATTGCTATGGTTGTTCCTTTTGTTGTAGTTCCTCTTGTAAGTGCTTTTACACCAAAACTTGATAAATCAGTAATTGATAAAGCATTTAAAGATTTTTAATTTATTTTAACAAAGAAAAATTTGTCATGCAGAAATTTTATATTTTATTTTTTGCAAAGTAAAATAAGTTTTTGCATGGCATTTTTTTTAACATTTCTAAAATATTCCTATTGCTCTAAAAAATGCTGTAAAAATAAAAAGTGAAAAAATAGAAAAAACTGCTGTCCAAACAAGAATTTGTCCTGCTAATTCTGAATCTCCATCCATTTGATCTGCCATTGCTACACTTGCTACTGCTTGAGGCGCTGCGAATAAAGCAAAAAGAGCAGCGTATTCAGCACCAGAAAAACTTGGTAAGCCTAATAATCTTGGAATAAAAATTACGATACTCATTCCTACAATTGGTGCTAAAAATAGTTTTGCAATTACACTTACTGTAATCTGTGGTAATAATTTTTTTACTGAAGAAAATTTAAACTGGGCACCAAGGATTATCAGAGAAAACCAAGGGGCAATTTGACCAAGTGCATCAATTGCTTTGTAGATAAAACGCAAATTTCCTGTGGAAAATCTCCATCCATTTGTGTAAGGTCTGATAAGTAAACAAATCATTCCCAATGCTACACCTTGAATCAAAGGATTTTTTACAATTTGCTTTATAATATGAAGAACAAGATTTTTTTCTTTTTTTTCTGTAAAAACAGATAATGAAATTACTCCTAAAATATTATATAAGGTTACAGAAAATGCTGAAATTAAGGCTGCTACAAATAAACCTTCCTCGCCAAAAATATTGAAGGACAGAGGTAATCCAATGGTTGCATAATTTGAACGGTAAAATGCTTGATGAACAACGCCTTTTTGTCTTGGGTCTTTTACAAAGAAAATGATATAAACTAATCCGATAAAGAATAAAACTAAAACTGAAGATAAAGCAAAAATGACAACTTGCCAACGAATTTCTGCAAAGGATTCTATATTGTAAATTGTGGTAAACATTAATGCCATAAAGCCATATTTAAAACAAAACTTATTTCCGTCTTTTACAAATTGGTCGGAAACTGTTCCATTGTTTTTAATATAAAATCCCAAAGCTGAAAGCAATATAAGAGGAAAAACAGCATTTAATGAAAATAATAAAGCATCCATATATTTTATTTTAATACATTTTTAGGGTAAAAAAAAAGACTGACTAAATTTAGTCAGTCTTTAATCTTGAGCTACACTGGATTCGAACCAGTGACCCACGCCTTAAAAGGGCGTTGCTCTACCTACTGAGCTAGTAGCCCAAACATCTTTAAGATGTAACACTCATTGCTGAATGCTTTATTAATATACATCTTTGTTATTTTTTTGTCAATAGAAATTATTAAAAAAATAATAATTTTTTACTTTTTTTTTAATTTTTTTTATTTATATGTTCCCAACGAAAATGAAAATCCAATTTCTTTGGTATCAACTTTGTTTAATCCCCATGCTTTAGAGTAAATTCCTAAATCTAATTTTACAACACCCATTTTTAATCCAGCACCTAAAGATAAATACTCAGAATTTAAACCAGCTCGTAAACTTATTGTACTCAATAATTCTATTTCTGTACCAAAAGTAAAAAATTCCATATAGTTAATTTCTTCTTCTGTTTCTTCAAAAAGTGATAAAAAATGTGAACAGTTTACATAACCATCAAATTTTGAAATCAAACCTTTTGTTACCTTTGCTAAAGGAATTTTTATTACAGAACCCAAAATCAAGTTGTCTTCCAAAGGCATTGTAGCTTTGGTGTCATATTTATTTTGAAAATGAAATAAATCTTCAAGGATGTCATATTTTTTTGTGTAAGCAGCTGCAAAAAAATTATTCCAAGATGCACTAACAATAACTATATCAAATAAAGAAAATGTGATTCCTGCATCAAATCCAAAGCCAAATGTTGTGTATAAAGGAATTGTATTAAAATCAAAATCTTTTAATGCAAGTAATCCTTCTATAGGCTGTTTTTCTACTAAACCTTGAATATCAGTAAATCCCTTTACTGACAATCCAACTGAAATGACTGAATTTAACGGAAGTTTTATAGGATAGGCGTAACCCGCAGAAAATATTGTCTGTTCTCCACCTGTTACAAGACCTGTATCTATATCTTTTACATCTATGGTTGTGTAAGTATCGTTAAAAATACCCCAAAAGAAGTTATTTTTTATTGAACCTAAACATAACGGACCTATAATATTCATCTTTAATGCAGATGTATCGTTTTGTTCAAGGTATTCAGCAAGTCCTTCTGGTGTTGAATCTAATGAAGATAAAATCAATGGGATAGATTTTTCAAAGTCTGAATACATATCTAAACTTATGAACGGAAGTATCAATTTGTTACCTGTAATTCCTGCATTTGCTGGATTTGACCAAACTGAAAAATACGATGAAGTATCAGCAACATAATTATCTGCTAAAGCAATTTCTCTTGCTGTATAAATATCAGGAAAATTTGGTGTATATTCAAATGTTTCTGCAGAAACAAAACAACAAGTCAAAATGAATATCGTAAATAAAATTATTTTTTTCATAAATATATCACCTCATATAAACATTCTATGAATTATAAACACACATACATTCACATTCTGGTACTTTTGAAGCACCTTTTATTGTAACACAAATTTCTTTTCCGCCAAGTGATTTTGAATCAATATTTTGAGGTAAAATTAATTCTCCGTGTAAAAAGTTTTCAGTTACACATCTAACTAATTTATCTTGGCGTTTCTCTACAATCGCTTTAACCATTTTATCTTTAAAAGTATTTATGTAGAGATTTTTACTATTTTCGGCAAAATTTGTTAAATTCTCTATTCTTTTTTTTACGATGTATTGTGGGATAATTGGTTTCATTGTAAAAGCCTTTGTTCCCGGTCGTGGCGAAAATGGAAAAGCGTGAATCCATGTAAAATTACATTTTCTACAAAGTTCCATTGTTAATTCAAAATCTTCTTCAGATTCTCCTGGAAAACCTGCAATAATATCACAAGCGATAAAAGGATTTTCGTAAATATTTCTAAGTCGATTTACAGCTTGTTCAATTTGAATTGCTTTGTAAGGACGATTCATCAAATCTAAAATTCTATCGCTTCCAGATTGAACAGAAAGATGAAAATGAGGACGAACTCTTGCTTTTCGTAAAACTCGCTCTAATTCTTCGTCAACTCGCTCTGGATAAAGGCTTGAAATTCTAAAATTGATTTTTGATGTGTTTTCGTTTAGATATTCAAGTAAGTCTGCAAAATCAATTGTTTTTTCACCTAGTTTACTTCGATATTGAGATAGATTTACGCCTGTAAGAACTACTTCCATTTGTCCTGAGTTTTCTAGATTTTGAACTCGCTGTAAAACTTCCTTTGCATCAAGGGAAACAGGATTTCCTCTAGCAATATGAATCCTACAGAAAGTACATGAATTTGCGCATCCATCTTGAATTTTAATTGATGAACGAGAATGATTAAAAAAAGTGTCTGTAGAAAGTTTGAATCTATCTTGTGGCAAAAATTTTAAGTTTTCGCTTAAAAGATTTGATTTTATAAAATTTGCTAAAGAAAGTTCTTTTAATTTAGGATTTTTTTTGATTTCAGATTTTATTAGTTCTGGAATTTTTGTAAGAATATCTTTTTGTGTTCCTGGAATTACTACGATTCTAGGATTCATTTTGCTGATAAATTCTTTTTCAACTTCAGCATAACAACCTGTAACAATAATTGCAGAATTTACAAAAGTTTTTAGCAAAAGATTGATAACTCTTCGGCATTTTTGCTCTGCTTTTGCTGTTACTGTGCAAGTATTTACAATACAAATAAGTGTATCTTCAATTTCTTTTTGAGAATATTTTTCTGAAGCGGTTGTAGGGGAGGTTGTAATTTCAAATCCAAAATCGCTAAAGGATTTACAAGCACTTTCGCTTTCAATTTGGTTGAGTTTACAACCTAAGGTTTCAAAATGTACTATCATTATCGAATATTTTTCATTACGCGTTCTTTTCCGCGTTTTGCTTCTGTGTTCAAATTGTTTAGAGAAATTGCTTTTTCGTATGCCAAAACAGAAAGTTTGTAATTTTTTGTCATTTCTCTAACATAACCAAGCCTTGTCCACCAAGCATCATTTAGAGGTTCTGTTTTTACTGCTTGAGAAAATGCAATATCAGCGTGATTAAATTTTCCAAGTCTAACATAGATTTCTGCCATAAAGTAATATGCAGTTCCAACTCTAGAACCGTTTGCAGGAACTAAAGAAATGTATTCTTGAAAAAGTGATAAAGCTTCGGAATTTTTACCAAGATAATATTTTGCTTCACCAAGAATTTCGATAATCCGTTGGTCGTATGAAGAAATTTCTCGTCCTTTTATTGCCCAAAGTTCAGCTTCTGAATATTGCTTGTTTTTTACCAAAGACCAACAAAGGACTGCATAGGAATCCATATTATTTGGCTTTTCTGTAATCTCTTCTTGGCAAACTTTTATCGCCTCTGCATAATCGCCATTTCGATAAAGTTTTAATGCATCTTTTTTAGATTGAGAAAAAATATCAAAACTGAAAATCGAAAAAAACAATAAAGTCGAGATGAATATAATTTGTTTCTTGTTTAGTTGCATAAGAAAATCCTCTTACAAAACTACTTTTGACCAGTCATACTACATCGACCTGTAAAAGCACTTCCTGGTTCAAGAACAACTTGACTTGCAGAAATATCTCCATTTACAGAACCATCTTTTGCCACAAAAACCATGTGTTGTGCTGTAATGTTGCCTTCAACTTTTCCACGAACAAGAACACGACTGGCTGTAATATCTGCGCAAACAACTGCATCAGAATCAATGAATAAATCTCCAGTTGCGTCAATTGTTCCTGTAACACAACCTCTAATCATAAAAGGTTTTGTAAATTTTATTGTTCCTCTAAAGGAAATATCATCAGCAAGGATTGTATCAAAATCCTCTTCATCAAGTTCAAAAAAATCAGCATCTTTTGTTTCAAACATAATTACACTTTACAATTATTTGCGCTTATCGTCAATAATCATTTTGATTTGCTCCATTTATAAGTACAAAAAAATACTAAAAAACACTTGCACGATTTCTTGTAGAAGAGTATCATTTACTATATTTTACTTGAAAAACAGTCGCAGATATTTGGCATCTGTAGGTAAAAAAGATGAATTGACGACATTTGAGTCTATCGAAACATAAGTCTATTCATGTTTTTTAACGAGGATATTTCAAATATCTACAAATAGGAGTTTGTATGAATTTTGTTGAAGAAATGAAAGCAAAAGCAAGTGAATTTCAAAATAGTCTTGTTTTGCCAGAAGGAAATGAAGTAAGAACAATTGAAGCTGCTAGTCTTATCATGGCAGAAAAACTTGCAAAATCAGTAACTTTGTTAGGAAATCCTGATGAAATTAAAAAAATTGCAAGTGAAAAAGGAATTGACTTATCTCAAGTTGAAGTTTTAGATCCTGCAACTTCTCCTTGGTGTGAAGAATTTGCAAACGAATATTATGAATTACGCAAGAAAAAGGGAATGACACCAGAACAAGCCGCTGTTGATATGAAAGATGTTCTTCGTTTTGGTGCAATGATGGTTCGCTTAGGAAAAGCAGATGCAATCGTAGCAGGTGCTCTTTCTGCCACAGCTGATGTTTTACGCGCAGGACTTACAATCATTGGAACAGCCCCTGGAATGAAAACCGCTTCATCATGTTTTGTTATGGATACACATAATCCAAAATGGGGTGCTGACGGAGTTTTAATTTTCTCAGACTGTGCTGTTATTCCAACTCCAACTTCAGAACAACTTGCTGATATTGCAGGTGCTGCCGCAATTTCTTGTAAAACAATGCTCGGTGCTGAACCAGTTGTTGCAATGATGTCTTATTCTACAAAAGGTTCTGGCGGAAACAAAGATGAAAATATCCTTCGTGTACAAGAAGGTGTAAGACTTGCAAAAGAAAAATTCCCTGAACTTTGCCTCGACGGAGAACTTCAAGCAGATGCAGCCTTAGTTCCATCTGTAACAGAAAAGAAAGCTCCAGGAAGTCCAATTACAGGAAAAGTAAATACTTTAATTTTCCCAGACTTAGGTGCAGGAAATATCGGTTACAAACTTGTACAACGATTAGCAGGTGCAGACGCTTTTGGTCCAATCTTACAAGGTTTTGCAAAGCCAATTAGCGACCTTTCTCGCGGATGTTCAGTTGAAGACATCGTAACAACTTCTGCTATTACTTTGGTACAAGCAGGAAAAAAATAAATGTCAAATTATCGGGTTGATAGGGAACAAGTTTTTCAATTAGCAATAAAAGCTGGTCAAAAACGAGATTACAAAAAAGCAATAAATCTTTTAGAATCTTTAGTTGTTAACGGAGTTGCTTGGAAACCCGAAATTTTAATTTATCTTGGCCGTTCATATCATGCCATTGGGGAATTTTCTTTGGAGGTGGCGGCCTTGAATTATTTTTTAAGTATAAAAAGTGGAGATTGGAACGGATGGTTTTTTCTTGGTCGTTCTTATCTTGCAATGGAATCTTGGAATTTAGCAATTTCTTGCTTAAAAAAAAGTCTTGAACTAAATCCAGATTCTGATACAACCTTGGCTTTACTTGGAACAGCCTATTACAAATCAAAACAAATCGATTTAGCTTTATCAACTTTTGAAAAAGCACTTTATATCGCCCCTGATGATGTTCGTTTAAATCAAGGTTATCAAAATTCACTTTTAGTAAAAGCCGTAAGAACCTACAACGAAGGAAACCCTGAACTTGCCGCAAAGATGTTTCATTTTTTAATTGAAAATGGAATGAAGGCTGTAATGCTTTATGTTTATCAGGGACATTCTTTTAGAGATTTAGGATTTTTGCAAGAAGCCTTGGAATCCTATCAACAAGCAATTCAATTAGAACCAGAAGATGCCTCTTTGCGTTGGTACGAAATTTCAATTTTAGTTTCTATGGGAAAAACTGAAGAAGCGCAAAATCTTGCAAAAGAATTGAATAAAAAATTTCCAAATTCAGGTTTTGATAGTAATGATATTTTTCAAGATGAAAGAGCAACTGCAATAAATATGATGAAAACAAGTCTATTTAATGAAAAATGGAAAAATGTAATTCAAACAGGAAAAGTTTACATTTCAAAATTTTCTTCAGATGGAATTGTTCATTGTTTTATGGGCGAAGCTTGTCGTAATTTAGGAAAATATCAAGAATCCTTAAATCATTTTTCAAAGGCAAGAAGTTTAGATGCCCAGAATAAAGGTGCAATTTACGGAACATTGATGACATATCTTTCTATGGAAGATTGGGAAAATCTTGATTCTGCACTAAATAGTAGTTTTTCAAAACTTATCGATTCTAAAACATTAGAATATTATTCTGTAATCTGTGATGCAAAACTAAATAAAGACAGTTCACAAATTTTAAAAAAAGTACAAGATGTTTACGCAAAAAATCCATCGGATATTGTGTTGATGTCAATTTTGGCAGAAGCCTATCTTGAATCCGGATTTCCTGATTTAGCAACAGGTTGGTTTAATCGCTTGATAGAAATAAATTCTCAAGATGAATCTTCTTATTTGTTTTTGATTGATTGTTATGAAGAATTAAACGATAAATCAAAACTTATAAAATCCTACGAAAATTATCTCAAAAATTGGCCACAAAATGTTTCTATCAGAAAAGAATTTATAAAATATCTTGCTTCTCTAGAAAAATGGAAGAAAGCTGCTGACCAAATTGAACTTTTAATTCCATATTCTAAACATCCAATGATGTTAACTCGAAATTTAGCAACTTATCGCCGTAGAGCAGGGGATTATCAAAAAAGTGCTATGGCATACAGAACCTTGCTTCAAGAAAATACTGATGATAGAAGTTTAATGCACAAATATATTTTTTGTTTAGTAAAATTAGATTTGATTGATAACGCCTTGAATTTT
The DNA here is from genome assembly GCA_036307825.1 of Treponemataceae bacterium. Classification (GTDB taxonomy): domain Bacteria; phylum Spirochaetota; class Spirochaetia; order Treponematales; family Treponemataceae; genus RGIG9060. The sequence continues at coordinate 9,127 of JAXJWW010000031.1, forward strand.
GCAAAACTTTGGCATCAAAACTACGGACTTGATGTAGATGGTGCTTTGATTGAATCCAGCCTTGCTGTAAAAATAAAAGACTTTGCTTATGCAATTTCAATTTTGCGAAGTGCTTTTTCAAAATTCAAAGAAAATCCACGAATAAAAACAAAACTTGCTCAAGTTTACTACGAAATTGGCAACGATGATATGGCGTATCAGTTTGATTCTGATTATGTTATCCAAATGCGAAAATCTCAAACAAAGAAAAAATAAAACTACAAAGGATGTTAAAATGAAATTAATGTTTATTTCTGATATTCACGGAAGTTATGCTGATTTGCAACAAGTTTTTGATGTTTTTCAAAAAGAAAAAGCGGATAAATTGATAATTCTTGGAGATTACTTAAATCATGGACCAAGAAATCCTTTGCCAGAAAGTTATGACACCAAAAAATGTGCAGAATTACTAAATTCAAATAAAACTTCAATCATTGGAATTAGAGGAAATTGCGATAGCGAAGTTGACCAAATGATGTTGGAATTTCCTGTTTTGGAATCTTCTTGTAGAATTTTTATAGATGATATTTCTGTTTATCTTCATCATGGTCATAAAAATACAACTGAAGAATTGTCAAAATTTCTACCTGCAAAAACTGTTGTACTTTCGGGGCATACTCACATTCCAATAATTATTGAAGAAAATGAACTTATTTTTGTAAATCCAGGCTCAATTTCAATTCCTAAAAGTGAAGAAGGAAGATGCTACGGAATTTTATCTGTTGAAAAAGACAAAAAATCTGTAGAAATTAAAGGTCTTTTTGATTTAGAACAAAAAAAATGTTTGCTTTTTTAGATACTAGGCTTTATAATTTATAATTGATAAATAATTTTTTTAGGGGAATTTATAAATGGCATTACGAGCAATGGAATTATATGAAGCATACGAAAAAAATATGTTACCAAAAGATGAAGGTTATGTAGTTTCTGCATTTTATCTTCCAGATTCACCATATAGTATTTTGGAAATTATTTCTTATTCTGAGGTAAAAAACTTTTTTGCTTCAACTGATTCTTTAACTTTCCAATCAAACGGAAAAAAGATTTATATTTTGGTAGAACCATCATCTTATAATCATAAATCACAAGAACCTTATGTTCGTCCTTCAAAATATCAAATTCCTTTGAGGTTTAATGACTTGAATATTTACACTTGTAAGAATCAATACAAAGTAATGTACAATAAAGAACCTCAAATGATGATGACTTCTTTTACAGTTTTAAAACCAACTGGACATAACTTTTCTTTGATTGTTTTTCAACAAGATGATATTCAAAAAACTCTTGCAAAATTGTTTCAGTCTGCTTTGCACAATGAATCAAATGTTCCTCTGAACGATTCAAAAGTTATTAGTGAAGATTTAGCAGAAATGATTGTTACAAAACTTTGTTGGCCAAATAAAAAAACTGCAAAAAAATCCAAGTCAAAAGAAAAGACAGAAGATACAAAAGCAAAAAAAGAAACATCTTCAAAGAAAAAAGCAACTTCTAAAAAGGAAGCGACAACTGATAAAAAAGCTTCTACAAAGAAAACTACTTCAACTAAAAAAGCTGATTCTTCTCAAAAAGAAACAACTGCAAAAAAAGCAAGTAGTGCTAAAACTTCAACTACAAAAAAAGCAGCAGATACAAAGGCAACTAAGACAACTGCAAAAAAATCAACTGAAAAAAAAGCTTCTTCTACAAAATCTACAACTACAAAAAAAACAGCTGATAAAAAAACTACAACAGCAAAGTCTACTGCAAAATCTACTAAGTCTACATCAAAGTCAAAAAAGACAACTGATGATGATAAAACTGTAGTTGCCACAAAAAAGAAGAAATAAATTTTGCAAAATAAAAATTAGTACCAGAAAATATGTTATTCTAAAAAAACAAACTGCATTGCTCCCTTGATGCTTCGCTAGATGGTCGCACTACAGTTTGTTTTTTTGCTTTACAGAGTTTTTTTGATTTAATTTATTTTGCAAACTTCTTTCGTTCTAGTAAAGAGTGCGAAATTGTGTATTCCAGTTTTTTTCTGCACTAGTTGTGATTTTGCATACTTCTTACGTTGTGGGAAAAGGGAATATTTATTTTGCTAAAGATTTTATCTCTTCTATGGACAGACCTGTGTATTTAAGAATAGTTTGAATATCTAGATTATCTTTGAGCATATTCTTAGCAGTTTCGATTTTTGCTTGTTGAGAACCTTGCGTAATTCCTTGTTCTACGCCGTCTTCGTAGGCTTCTTGTCGTTGAACAGCGATATCTGTGTCGTAATCGTATTCTGTTAATAACATGTTTTCAACCTCCGTGGATTTTCGGCTAAGATAATCTGAAAGAAAGCCTTGTTTTATCGATTGCTTAATTGCGACTGTAAGTGCCTCAGGAATTTTGTTTTCAACATAAAAGCGAACTTGTTCCATAAATTCAGAATATTCTTTTAGCGCTTCGCAACGATTTAAAACAGGATTTTCTTTATCTACATTAATATTAATCACTTTTACAGATATTTCAAGAGGCTCTACAAAATTTTACAAAGATAAATTATACCAGAAAAAATTCTCGCCAAAAAATCCCAAAACTCGCGGTTCCTCACTTCGTTCGTCAAGGCTTCGTTTTGTTCTTTTTTGGCTACATTTTTTCTGCACTTATTATTTTTTTTTAACTTCTTTCGTTCAGGTAGAATTTGGCTAAATGTAAAAATTACATTTCTATTTGTTAAATTGTTATAAATTCGATAAGTTGCAAGAATGTACAAACCAGAATATAAAGTACATTCTTGAGAGCAAGCGATAGCTTTCGACGTCTACTATTTTTTCGTAAATACGGACGATGCATAGTTTTTTCTCCAATAAAATAAAAAATCACAGGGATGTCAGAATTGCTAACGCAAATCTATTCTGTCGTTCCGAACTTGATTCGGAATCTTTACAATATAGATGCTGAAACAAGTTCAGCATGACAAATTTTCCGTACATCTTTATTATCAAGAGAAAAATGAATTTTAAATGAAAATTTATGAAAAAAAGTTGATTTTTTATAAATTTTCGCTTTCTAGCTTTGCAATAAAAAAACATCAAAAACTTACCCAAAAACCAGAAAAGTCGTTAGACTTTTCCAATCCGTGTGCCACTTTTACCAGATGTCAAATCCAACCAAAACTCCCACGCCCTGCAACTTCCGCCCTTACTTTACCCCAGAAAAGTCGTTAGACTTTTTGAATCCGTGTGCACTTTTACCAGATGTCTAGTTCAACCTAAAAACTCACGCCTTGCAATTCCCGCCAATACTTTACCCTAGAAATGTCGTTAGACATTTCCAATCCGTGTGGCAATTTTTACAAAATCCGTCCTACGCACAATGCCTTTGTCATTTCGCTTTTAACCCAACTCCGCCCTTATCTATGCCACCTACACAAAGAAAACCAAGAATCAATGCGTAAACGCAAAATTCCGTAAAAAATCGCAAAAAACAGTGCGTTAGCAAATCCAGTGAAAAATCCGTAGACAGAAAAGCACACCGACCTGCATTGACGAACGAAGTGAGGAACCGCAGGTTGCGGGGGATTTTCTGTCGAAAGGATTTTTGTACGAATTTTGTAAATACACAATTCATTCTGCGATTTTTGTATCAATTTCTGCATTTACAAAATTTCATCTTGTTTTATTTTGTGCAAAAGTTTTTATTTTACTTGCCAATACTTATACATCGTGATAAAGTTTAGGTATGAGAATTTCTATTTTTAGTAAAAAACTTTTTGTGTTGGTTTGTTTGTTGGTAATTGTATCTCCAATTTTTGCTATTGAATTTGGTATTTATGGATACAATGAATACGCTTTAGGAAATTTTAAAGAATATTCAAAAACTGCTTTAGGTGGTGGATTAAATTTTGATGTTCAGTTTTCTAGTAAATTTCCATTAGGAATTGGATTAAGAGCTCAAGGTGGATATAACTTTGAAGAAAATGATTCAATCGATAAATATTGGAACTTAGCTGCCTTAGGTGCTTTACACTATAGATTTTTTCTTCCTAGTGGTTTTATGATTAAACCTACAGTTGAATATGGAATTTGGACTCATTCATTAAATACTGCAAAAGTTGATTCTGGAAAACATTTTCAGTTAGATCAAGTTTTACAAGTTGCTTTACCTTTTGAGTGGACAAATGGAAGTTTTGTTTTTTCTTTAGCACCACTTTACACATTGATTTTTGAAAAAACAGAACCTTTACATCAAATTGGATTTAGACTTGGGTTTAATTATTCAACAAGAGATTTAAATTACGATTATCAAGCTGCTTCAAAAATTCCTGATTATCCATCTGAACAAAGCGAATCTTCTGATGTTAAACTTTGGAAAGATTCTGCTCGTAAAATTGTTGTATCTTCTAAAACAAAAGAAAAAGTTCACTTGGAAGTTCGTATGACTTTAGATGATTATAGAAATTACGATTTTCAATGGATGCAATACAAGGGAAGAAAATGGAAAACTATCGAAGGTGAAAACGAAGCTCATATTGATATAAAAGCTAATCGTTCAGGACGTTATTGGTATTGTTTGGCTATTCAGAAAAAAGGTGAAGAAGGAAATGTTGTTTACTCAGCCTTAACTCAAGTTTTAGTAAGCCGAAAAATTGGAAAGTGGTACAACGATAAAAAACGAGATGTTCAAGGTGTAGTTTGTGATGTTGATGCTAAAAATCGTCCTTCAAAAATTGTTGCTGCAAAAGAAAGTGAAAATCCTGTTCAATGGAGAATTTCTAAATCTTTAAATCCTAAAACATTCTCTGTTGATGACGGAAAAGAAAATACAAAGATGATTACAGATTCAGTAAGTTGGAAAATTAATTATCCTGCCATCGAACAATGTAAAATTCTTGGAGATAAATGGTATCTTCCTGCTATTGATGAATGGTATGGTGTTATCTTAAATCAAAAAGCTATCAATAAAACTTTGAAAAAGAAAGACGCAACTTTAATAGATGGTAGATACTGGACTTCTACTCAATATCGATTTGACGAAAATCAAGTTTGGCAATGGTACGATGTTGGTTTTTACGGAGTTGAACAAATTGACGAAAATACAACTCGTAAAGTTAGACCTTTCTTGGATGTTTCAAAGAAATAAGTTTTATTCTAAAAGTTCAATGGATATGAATTGATTTATCTATTGAACTTTTTGAATTTTTATGTTAAATTCAAGTTTGTACGATAAAATTTTCTTTATTAGAGGTTTAAAATGATTTTCCCATTAGAACAATTAGTTCAGTTTAAAGATAACATTTACGAAATTACAAGTGCTGCAAGTCGCCGTGCTTATCAACTTTCTATGCTTAGAGATGCTGAAATCGAAGAAAACGACGGAAAAGTTGTTTCTTTGGCTGCAAAGCAAGTTTTTACAAATCAAGTTGAATATCGTATTGAACAAGAATAATGGATACAAATATTCTTTCTAATGGCAGTAGCGAAATTCCGGTTTTAGTGATATTTGCACCTACTGCCACAGGAAAAACTGCAACAGTAGGGCACTTGTTTTCGGACAATGTGCCTTCTTTTTTTTCCGGAAAAGCTGAAATTATCAATGCTGACTCAATGCAAGTTTATAAAGGTTTGGATATTGGAACTGCAAAGGCTGATAAAGAATTTTTATCACATCTTCCTCATCACTTAATTGATGTTTGTTCTCCAAAAGAACAATTTGGTTCTGGGGATTTTGTTCGTCTTGCAGATATTGCTTGTAAAGATATTTTTTCTCGTGGAAAAATTCCTGTGGTGTGTGGCGGAACTGCTTTTTATATCAAAAATTTTATTTACGGGCTTCCTATAACTCCCACTGCTGATGAAAAAACTCGAAGTTTGCTTCAAGAAAAAATGAAAAATCTTGGTGCTAAGGTTTTATATGAAGAATTAAAATCAGTTGATGAAATTTCTGCTTCTAGAATCCATATAAATGATGAATATAGAATTTTACGCGCCCTAGAAGTTTATTATGCTAGTGGAAAACCTTTAAGTAGTTTTGATTTGCCATCAACTCATCGAAAAGGCTACAAAATTTTAAATCTTTGGCTTTATCGCGAAAGAGAGGAACTTTATTCAAGAATTAATCAGCGAGTTTTAGAAATGTTTAATTCTGGCTTGGCTTTTGAAATGAGAACTTTACTAAAACAAGGTTTAACTCAAGATGATCCTGGTCTTCAAGCTATCGGCTATCGTGAATTTTTTACTTCAGGCGAAAATCCTTACGAAATGCTTGTTGAACATGAACTAAATTCTGAATTTTTTAATTCGGATAGATATTTAGTTTGGCTTTCAGAAGTAAAACGACAAGTTCAACGAAATACTCGTCATTATGCCAAAAGACAAATTACTTTTTTTGCACCATTAAATGATGTAGTAAAAATAAATGCTGATGATTTTGATTTAATCAGTCAAAAAATTCATGATTTTACATCTGTTTACTTGACTTAATGTTAAGTTTTGTACATAATATCATTAATTCGCATTAAGGAGTGCTATTGTGCCCTGTGGAAAAAAAAGAAAGCGACAAAAGATCGCTACACATAAGCGTAAAAAGAAGCTTAGAAGAAATCGTCATAAGAGCAAATAATTATGACAGATAAGGTCGCGGACTTGGGTTTTTGCCTTTTATTCCGTGACCTTTTTTTTTAACTTAAACATTGGAGTTTCACTACGGAATTATCTGAAATAAATTCACCACAAGATATAAAGAATCTTTCATATAAAGAACTTACCGATTTAGCAACTGATATTCGGAAATCTATAATTGATGTTGTTGGAAAAAATGGTGGTCATCTTTCTAGTAATCTTGGAGTTGTAGAATTAACTATTGCTTTACATCGCGTATTTGATAGCCCAAAAGATGCAATAATTTGGGATGTTAGTCATCAATGTTATACTCATAAAATTCTAACAGGTAGATATAATCAATTATCAACTTTGCGAAAAAAGGACGGAATTTCAGGTTTTACAAAACGTTCCGAAAGTCCTCACGATTTTTTTGATGCAGGACATTCTTCTACTTCAATTTCTTCAGCCTTAGGTTTGCTTACCAGTAGAAAACTTCAAAATCAAGATGGAAAAGTGATTGCAGTTATTGGTGATGGTGCTTTAACTGGAGGAATGGCTTTTGAAGCACTTTCCCATGGCGGACAAATCGCAAAAAATTTAATCGTCATTTTAAATGATAATCAAATGTCTATTGGAAAAAATACAGGTTCTCTTTCCAGATATTTGAGTCGACTTACAATGACTTCCCATTATCAGAATTTTAGACGTAAATTTGATTACATCGTAAGTAAAATTCCATTTTTAGGAAAATCTCTAACAAATTTTGTTTTTAGATTAAAGCGTGGTTTAAAAGGAATCGTATTTTCAAATAATCTTTTTGCAGATTTAGGATTTGAATATGTTGGTCCAATGGATGGTCATAATATTCAAGAATTAGAGCGACTTTTAAATCGAGTAAAACGGCTAGAACGACCAGTAGTTGTTCATGTTATCACCAAAAAAGGATATGGATACAGTCCCGCCGAAAATGACCCAGTTACATTCCATGGAATCGGTCCATTTTGCACATCGGACGGAACTGTAGAAAAATTTGATAATTTAAGTTTTACAGAAAGTTTTTCAAACTCTTTAGAAAAATTAGCAGAAAAAGATGATAAGATTGTTGCAATCACAGCTGCAATGATGAAAGGTACTGGACTTACAACTTTTTCACATCGTTATCCAGATAGATTTTTTGATGTTGGAATTGCAGAGCAACATGCAGTTACCTTTGCTGGAGGTTTAGCAAGTGGTGGATTAAAACCAATTGTTGCAATTTACTCAACTTTTATGCAAAGAGCAATCGACCAACTTGTTCACGATATTGCTTTGCAAAATATTCCTGCAGTTTTTGTTTTAGATAGAGCAGGGGCAGTTCCTGACGACGGAGAAACTCACCAAGGAATTTTTGATATTTCAATGATGCGTCCTGTTCCAAATCTTGCCCTTTTAGCACCAGCAAGTTCCGCTGAATTATATTCATCTTTGGAGTGGGCTGTAAATCAAAAACTTTCAGTTGTGATTCGATATCCAAAAATGTCTTGTCCTCAAGAAGAAGAAGAATTTTTACTTCCTATTGAAATCGGGCGAGGTGTTTTGCTAAAACAAAAAACTCAAGATGAAAATTCAGATACCTTGTTCGTTTGTACTGGAGGAATTTTTACAGAAGTAAAAAAATCAGTTGAAATTCTTTCACAAGGATTGGAGAATCAAAAAATCAATTGTGATATTTACAATCTTAGATTCTTAAAACCACTTGATAAAGAATATTTTTTGGAAGTTGTAAAACCATATAAATATATTATTTTTGTAGAAGATGGAATTAGAATTGGTGGAATCGGAACCTATCTTGAATCACTTTTACAACGTTCCTATGTTGGCAAAAAAACAGCAGTTTGTGGTTTTCCAGATAGATTTGTTCCCCAAGGAAAGCGACAAGATATTTTAGAATCAGTTCATCTTAGCCCAGAATTTTTAGCAAAAAAAGTACTTCGTTTACGAAATTTAGAAAATTCTCAAGAAGAAACTGGTTGGAATAAGTAAAATGAAAATTTCTCTTGCTGATAGAAATTTAGAAACAGAAAAATCTGCTTTTGTTATGGGGATTATCAATGCAACTCCCGATTCTTTTTTTGAAAAAAGCAGGATAAGACAATCTCTAAATGAAACAATCGAGAATTCCCTAAAAATGATAGAAGACGGTGCTGATATTTTGGATATTGGTGGAGAGTCAACTCGTCCAGGAAGCGAATATATTGGCGAAAATGAAGAAATTGATAGAGTTCTTCCAATTCTTGAAGGAATTAGAAAGTTTGATAAAAATATTGCTATTTCAATTGATACAAGAAAAACAAATGTTATCAAAACTTGTGTAAAATCAGGTGCTGATATTTTAAATGATATTTCTGCTCTTGAAGATGGTGAAAACATCGCTGAATTTGTATCAGAATCAAAAATTCCTGTAATTTTGATGCACAAAAGAGGTATTCCTTTTACAATGCAGAAAAATACAAAATATGCCGATGTTATAAAGGAAGTTTCGGAATATCTTTGTGAACGAGCTGATTTTGCTTTTTCAAAAGGAATAAGTCCTGAAAAAATCATTTTTGATTTAGGAATTGGATTTGGGAAGGATTTATCCTCAAATTTGGATTTGATAGCTAATTGCCAGTTTTTCAAAACTTGCTGGAAACATCATCCAAAAGAAGAAACTCCCATTTTGATGGCTTTGTCACGAAAAACTTGCATCGGAGAATTAACTGGAAAACCTGTTGAGCAAAGACTTGCTGGTTCTCTTAGTGCAAATATTTTTTCTGTTATAAAAGGTGCATCAATTTTGCGAGTTCACGATGTAAAAGAAACTGTTGATGCAATAAAGGTGCTAACTGCTCTTTTAGAAAGAGGATAACATGGAATTATACGATATAATTAGACCTATAATTGATATTTCTATTTTGGCATTTATTTTATATTCAGCCTACGAAATTGTTATAAAAACTCAAACTCAACAAATTATTAAAGCTATTTCTGTTATTTTTGTTGTTTATGTTATTGCTCACTTTTTACAGTTAGATACAATTCTATGGTTGCTGTCTATAATTTCACCCGGAATTATTATTGGTCTTGCTGTTATCTTTCAATCTGAACTTAAAAAAATTATTTTAGGAATTGGAAAACGAAGATTAACTGGAAAAATGCAACAAGAAGTTATCACTCATGTAATGGATGCTGCAAAAGAACTTGCAAAGGCTAAAAGAGGAATGTTAGTTGTATTTGGTCGTTCATCTTCTTTAAAAGATAGTATTCTTCATCACGGTGTTACTTTAAATGCTGATATTTCTTCTTCACTGTTGGTTACAATATTTATGCACGATACACCTTTACACGATGGGGCAGTTGTTATAGAAAATGATAAACTTATTCAAGCCGGAGCTTATTTACCAATTTCAGAGCAACATGATATTGCAAAAACTTTTGGAACACGACATAGAGCTGCTTTAGGGCTTTCAGAAGTTTCAGATGCGATTATTCTTATAGTTTCCGAAGAAACAAAATCCTTAAGTTTAGCTTATGATTCTAAGTTGTATTATGATTTAACAGTAGAGCAAATAACTGAAATTCTAAAAAAAGAATTAAATGCTAAAAAAGAAACTCCAGAAGGAGAAAAATAATGACAGTTAAAGAGCTTAAAAATAAAATTACTGAAAATTGGAAAGTTAAAGTTATTTGTGTTATCTTAGCAATTGGAATTTACTTATTTGGTCAATATGTTACTTTTAAAAAAAATGAATTAACAGTTCCTTTACAAGTGAAAAATGCGAGTAATTTAGTATACACAAATGAACTTCCTCGTACTGCAAAAGTAATTGTTTATGGAGAACCTAATCAAGTTGGTTTGTTACAAGAAAAAGATTTTGAAGTTTATGTTGATTTAAGTGAATTAGTTGAAACAGGAACCTTTGAAGTTCCTTTACATTTGCAACTTTCTGAAAAAGCTTCAAAAATGGAAAATGTAGAATTTTCACTAAAAAACGATACCGTTAGTTTAACTTTGGAACCTAAAATAACAGCTTTAGTTCCTGTAAAAACAAATATTTCAGGTGCTTGTGCTAGTGGATACGAAGTTTCTGCAATAGAGTTTTATCCTGATTTAGTACAGATTACAGGTAGAGCTTCGTTAATCGAAAAAATTCCATATTTAGAAACTGATGTTATCAATCTAAGTGGTAAATCAAGTGATTTTACTCAAACTGTAAAAATTATCAATCAAAATAGTAGAATTTCTTTAACAGGTGATAAAGAAGTTACAGTTACAATAAAAATAAAACCTATTAAAATAACCAAAATAATTGATAGTTCTGTAGTTTTCTTTTATTCGTTAAAAAGTGATTTATCTGTAGAAAACCCAAATATCAATTATTCTCTAACTTTGTCTGGCTCAAAAAATGAATTAGAAAATTTTGTTTTATCTCCTTTGTCTGTACAAATTGATTGTTCTGAAGTTCAATCAAGCGGAGTTTATGAATTGCCATTTTCTGTAATTTTACCATCAGGTATTAATCTTGATAAAATTGAACCTAGTGTAGCAAAATTGAATATAGTCGATTTTGTTGAAATTCCTATTCCTGAAAATCAAGAAAGTGATTCTGAAAATGTGGAAGAACAAAAAAATAATACTGATTCTGAATCTCCTTCTGAAGAAGATTTAAACATAAATCAAAGTAGTTCAACAACTTCAGATGATAAAATTTCTTTGCCAATTACAGAGTAAAGGTTTATAATGAAATATATTTTTTCATAGTTTTTTTTATAGGGGAAAAAATGAAGAATGAAAAACCATTAGCTATAACATATTACACAAAGCAAAGCGTAATTTGTCCTGTTTGTAAGAAGCCATTTCCAAGAGAAGAATTACTTTCTGGAGGAGGTCGCTTAATTGCAGGTGGGCTTACAGATGAACTTAGACGAACTTATGAGCCTTCTTCAAAATATGGAACTATTTATCCATTGATTTATTCTGTAGGAGTTTGTTCAAGTTGTAATGCTGCAATGTTTTGGAATGATATGACAAGTTTTAATGACCCAAAAACTGCTGATGAATTGTACTGTTCATCAGGGGAAAGAATGGAAATTGTAAAAAATATTTTTCCTCATTATGATTTTAAGCGTGATAGAACTTTGCTCGAAGGTTGTGCTGGATATTATTTAGCATTGCTTTGCTACGAAAAAATGCCACCTTCATATTCTCCAACAATAAAGAAAGCGATTATTTGTTTGCGTCTAGCTTGGTTAACTGAAGATTTGAATAAATTGTATCCAGATAAAAATTATGATTTTGTACGAGATAGTTTTTACAAGAAATCTTTATTTTTATATCAAGAAGCTTTAAATCTTGAAATGGAACATCGCGAAAATATCACTAATGTTTCTAGTTTTGGTCCTGACTTAGATAAAAACTATGGATACGATGGTGTTATTTATCTATCTTGTTTGTTAGAATATAAATATGGTCAGTGTTCCGATATAAATTTACGACTCAAAAAACTTGAGAGTTGTAAACATTCAATTGCAAGAATTTTTGGTCTTGGAAAATCATCTAAAGAAAAACCAGGACCTTTGCTGGAGCATTCAAGAGAGTTGTATGATAATATAACCAGAGAATTAAAAGATGCTCATATCGTTGATTTTGAAGAAAATTTTGAAATTGAATCTACAAAAGAGTCTATTGATACTGATATGGAAATATCAACTTCCGAAAATTCTATCAATTCACTTGATACTTCTTTTTCCGAAGATTTTGATTCTATAGGTTCTTTGGGTGCAATCGATTCTTTAGATTTTTCAGATATTTCAAACCTATCAGTTGATGATTTACCAGATTTTTCAATGGATGATTTTAAATGAAAAATATTTTACTTACTGTATCTTACGATGGAACTAATTTTTGTGGCTGGCAACGACAAGATAACACAAGAACTGTTCAAGGTGAAATTGAAAAAGTTTTAGAAAAAATACATAAACAAAAAACTGATGCACAAGGTTCCGGTCGTACAGATTCTGGTGTTCACGCAGTTGGACAAACTGTAACTTTTAATTCACCAATTGATAATATGAAACCAGAAAGTTACATTCCTGCGATGAATTCACTTTTGCCACAAGATATTCGAGTTGTTGGGGCAAAAGAAGTTCCCATGGATTTTAGTGCTAGGTTTAATGCAACTTCAAGAACATATCGATATTTTATCAATTGTTCAGAAACTCCAATGGCTCATCAAATGCCATATTCTTGGGCAATTAGACGACAGCCTGATATCAACAAATTAAACAGAATGGCAAGTTGTCTTTACGGAGAATTGGATTGCACAACCTTTGCTTATGCTTCAGATTTAAGTCCTTCAAAATTTAGATATATTGAAAAAGCAATTTTTTATCCAGACGGGGATTTTTTAGTTTTTGAAATTACCGCCAACGCTTTTTTGTGGAAAATGGTTCGTTCGATTACAGGTTCTTTAATCGAGTTTGAAAAAAAAGGATTTGACGATTCTTATTTTAAGCAGGTTTTAGAAGCAAAAAATCGTAAACTTGCCGGTTTTACCGCTCCTCCACAAGGGCTATTTTTATGGAGTGTTTCTTACGAAGGAAAACGCCGACACATTTAGATTTTTAGTAAATAAAATTTCTTCAAAACTAAATACAAAATTTATTTTTTAGTTGTTCCAAAATTTCTAGAGCTTTATCAACTGAAACTTCTTTGTTTTGTTCATGATATTCAACAAGATTTGCTGGAATTTCATCTAAAAAAGGTGAAGGAACGCAGTCAACTACACTTTGCATTTTTCTTCGCTTTTGGCAAGATGAAATAAATAACTTATCTTGGGCTCTAGTGATAGCAACATAGAAAAGTCGTCGTTCTTCTTCGATATTATTTGGGTCTTCTTCAATACATCTTGCGTGTGGAATGATTCCGTCTTCAGCTCCCGCAATAAAAACGATAGGAAATTCCAAACCTTTTGATGCGTGAATTGTCATTAAATTAACTTTTCCTTTTATGCCTTCATCTTCCATATCACCTCGAGAAAGAAGCGTAATTCTGTTTAAGTATGCATAAAGTCCAGAATCATAATTATCAGGATTGTTTTCCCATGTTTCAATTGAATTGATAAGGCTTTCGATATTCAAAAATTTGAATCGAGCTGCTTTTTCATTTTTCTGGTATTCAGCAATTAAAAAATCCCAGTAGTTAATATCTTCAACCATTGCTCGAACTTTCTTTGCAAGACCTTTACCGCCTAAAAGAGTTGCTCTTTGTGTTGTAATAAAATCAACAAAGCTTTGTAAATCCTGTCTTGTCTTTTCTCCCAGAGGACATTCTGGTACCGATAAAAGAGCTGTAATACTTGTCCATAGCGAACATTTTTGAGAAGTAGCTATTTCATTTATTTGCTCGATAGTTTTTCGTCCAATTCCTCGTCGTGGTGTGTTGATAATTCGTAAGAGATTTATATCGTCATCATGATTTGCAATTACACGAAGATAGCTGATGATATCCTTAATTTCCTTGCGTTGAAAAAAACTTGTTCCACCAGACATTGTGTATGGAATATTTAGTTGCAAAAAAGCTTCTTCTATTGCACGAGTTAAAGTATTTGCTCTAATCAAAACTCCAAAATCATCGTATTTTCGTTTTTCGTTTACGGCAATTCCCATGATACTTTCTGCGATAAAATCCGCTTCTGCCGCTTCATTTTCTGGCATAAAAATTTCGATAGGTTTTCCAGAACCATTTCCTGACCACAAGGATTTGTCTTTTCTATTTGTGTTATGAGCAATAACACCATTTGCCGCAGCTAAAATTGTTTCTGTTGAACGATAATTTTGTTCCAAACGAATTTCTTTTACATCAGGAAAGTCTCTTTCAAACTGAAGGATGTTTTCGTAGTTTGCACCTCTCCAACTGTAAATTGACTGGTCATCATCACCTACAACTGCAACATTCTTATCCGCAAGTAAATGCATAAATTCATATTGTTGCAAACTTGTATCCTGAAATTCGTCTACCATAATGTATTTGTATCGATTTCTGTATTTTTCTAAAACTTCAGGATGTTCATGAAAAAGTTTTATCGGCAAACCGATTAAGTCGTCAAAGTCTACTGCGTTAAAAAGTTTTAATCCTTCTTGATAGCCTTCATACAAAGGTTTGTACATATCATTTGCTGATTCCCAATTCCATCTTCCTATTTTTACATTGGAAAAAATATTTCCGATTTTATATACATCAAGAGCATCTGCTGTAAAGCCCAATTCTCGACCTGTTTCTTTTATAAGTTGATTACGGTCTACATCGTCATAAATTGAAAAATTTTCTCTCCAGCCAAGTTTATCAATATCTTGTCGTAAAATTTTTACACCAAAAGCATGAAATGTAGAAACTGTTAAATTCTGAAGTTTTTTACCTGTAAGAGCTTTAACTCGCTCTTCCATTTCTTTTGCGGCTTTATTGGTAAAAGTTAAAGCTAAAATCTGACTTTGAGGAATTCCACTTTCCAACATGTGGGCAATTCTATATGTGATAACTCGAGTTTTTCCACTTCCAGCACCTGCAATAATCAAAAGTGGACCTTCTAAAGTTGTTACGGCTTCAAATTGTTCTTTGTTTAGTTCTTTTCTTAGTTCTTCGATTTGCATAAGATTTTAAAAATTTTATCCTAAAGAGAATTTTAATACAAGAGAAATAAAAGATAATTAAAAAATAAATTTATTGAATAAAATGATATTTATTCAGCGTTAATTCCGCCAATTCGTTCCATTCTACCTTTGTAAAATCTGTTTGTTCCATTACATCTATCAATTTCTGCTTGTACTGTTTTTTGCACAAATTCAGCAAAATCTTTTGGATTTTCAAATTGATTTGGATAAATCGGTTCTAAAATATGAAATTCTGCTCTTGGCCGACGGCTTTTCCATCCTAAAATAGAAATTGGTTCTTTGAAAACTGTTGCAGCTGGAAAAACTGGTAAATTTAATTCTTTTGCAACAACGAAAGCTCCACGATGAAACTTTTCAACATTTTGATTATGGACAAAACATTCACCTTCTGGATAAACATGAACTAAAGGTCGTTTTGTCAAAGCAAGTTTAATTCCTTCTGTAAATCTTTCAGATGCATTTCTTCCTCTTGGAACTGGCATTCCACCTAAAAGTTGAATAAAAGTTCCCAAAAAAGGAGTGCAAACGGTTGCTTCAAGTAAAGTATGATACATACAATACGGTACAATTGAAAGGCTTGTTAAAATTGGGTCAAAAAAAGTTGTATGATTTGAAACCATAATTGCTTTTCCATTTTTATTTTCTTTTAGAAAATCTTTTATTCTCCATCGACCTCTAACTTTCCCTCTGTATAAGCCAAAAAAAATAAGCCATGCAATTGGTAAAACTGAATAAAATGTTAAATGAGAAGCAATTCTAAAAAGTGGATTTTTTCTTATTAAAGAGTCGCCTTTTTTATACGCCATTTTGTATTTCCTAAATTTTTATAAATTTATTAAAGATTTACATTCTACAACTAAAGATTGAACATATTGATTATCAGGATAAATTTTTAATGAATCTTCTAACCATTTAATTGCTTCTGTATAATTTTTTAACTGCATATAAGCATATCCAATTGAACTTGTTACATTAAATTCATCATCTTTGTCTAAAACTACATTAGAGTTGTTTAATAGTTCAGACATTTTTTTAATTCCTCGTTTGTGATTGTTAAAAGGAGCTGGTGCATAAACATCTTGTGCATTTAACATATAATATGCAGCGCCATTTTTTGAATCATAGTCAGTAACTTTTTTTGCAAGACCATTGATTTTTACACCCCAAGTTAAAACATAACTAACAGGTTTTACTGCGCAATTTGCACTAATATTTTCTGCATAAATCAATTGAGACTGTGCGTCACTTTTTTCTTTTATGGCTAGTTCTGCGTATTCCATTCCCTTGTCGTAGTGACTTCCTGCTTTATCTTTTTCATTTTGATAAAACCAAGTTCTTCCCAAAATAAATTCGTATCGGGCTTTTGCAAGATATTTTTCGTAACCAGAAAGTTCTGTGTCGGCTTTTAATAAAAGTTCTTTGCCGATAATTTCCATTTCTTCTGGTGTTTTTGAAAAATTATACATATAATCTCTAAATTGATAATATTCTTCTGGAAGTTGAGCAAAAGAAATTCCTGCAAAAATTGTAAACATTAAAACTAAAAAAATAATTCTTTTCATAATTAGAATATATTGAAAAATCCTTATGAATTCAAGTCTTGACAATAATCGCATTTTTATACATAGTTGTTACATAAATATACGAGGTTTGTAGTGAAAGGTCGAAATTCAAGGTTAAAAAGTATAAAGAAAATAATAAAAACATCTAAAATTGAATCTCAAGAAATTCTTTTGGGGCTTCTTCAAAAGGAAGGTTATGAAGTAACTCAAGCAACACTTTCTAGAGATATGAAACTTCTTAAAATTGGTAAAATTTCAGACGGAAACAACGGATATATTTACGCCCTTCCAAATGAAGAAGAAAGACAAGAATCTGAATTAACAGTTGCGCAAGATTTTTTAAGAGGATATATTTCTATAGAATGTTCTGGAAATATCGCTGTAATTAAAACTTATTCTGGTCATGCTGATGTAGTAGCTTCAGCTCTTGATACTCTTGCATTAGATGAAGTAATTGGAACTATCGCAGGTGGTGATAATTGTGTTTTTGCTTGTTTACGAGAAGGCTACACTGGCGACCAATTTATCGCTTCACTTAAAAAAAGAATTCCTGATGTGGAAGAATAAAAATATTTTATATATATACGATATTACGGAGGAAACAATGGTAACATGGGAAAATCTTGATAAACAAGATTCTTACAAAAAACTTATGTCATTAAAAGGTCAAGTAATTTTGAAGGACGTTCTTGACGGCGAAAGAGTAAAATCATACTCAGTTCCAATGGCAGGTGGATTAACTTATAATTATGCTGCAAAACAGGTAAATGAACAAATTATTACTGTTTTACAATCATTATCTGATGAAATGCAAACAACAGAAAAATTCCAAGAATTGTACGAAGGTGCAATGATTAACACAGGAGAAAAACGCCTTGTTCTTCATCACTTAACTCGTGGACAACTTGGAAAAGATGTAATTTCAGAAGGTAAAAATAAAAGAGAATTTTACAAATCTCAACAAGATGCAATCGCAGAATTTGCTGAAAAAGTTCATTCTGGAAAAATCACAAATGCTGATGGCGAAAAATTTACAACAGTTGTTCAAATCGGTATCGGTGGTTCTGACTTAGGTCCTAGAGCAATTTATCTTGCTTTGGAACAATGGGCAAGAAAAAACAATAAACTCAAAATGGAAGCTAAATTTATTTCTAATGTTGACCCAGACGACGGAGCTGGAGTTGCTCTTTCATTAGATTTAGCTCACTCACTTTTTGTTTTAGTTTCTAAATCAGGAACAACACAAGAAACTCTTGCAAACGAACTTTTTGTAAAAGGTTTCTTAGAAAAAGCTGGATTAAATCCATCAAAACACATGATTGCTGTAACTTCCGAAACAAGTCCACTTGCAAATAACCCAGCATATCTTGCTTCTTTCTATATTGATGATTATATCGGTGGTAGATATTCTTCAACTTCAGCAGTTGGTGGAGCAGTATTAAGTCTTGCTTTTGGTGCAGATGTTTTTGCTGATTTCTTAAAAGGTGCAAATGAAGCTGATAAACTTGCAACTCAAAAAGATGTTAAAAAGAATGCAGCCTTGTTAGATGCTCTTATCGGACTTTACGAAAGAAATGTTCAAGGATATCCTTCAACTGTAGTTCTTCCTTACAGCCAAGCATTAAGTAGATTTCCAGCTCACCTTCAACAAGCAGATATGGAATCAAACGGTAAACATGTAAACCGTTTTGGAGATAAAGTTGATTATGTTACAGGACCTGTTCTTTTAGGTGAACCTGGAACAAACGGACAACATTCATTCTATCAGTTGTTGCACCAAGGAACAGATATCGTTCCACTTCAATTCGTAGGATTTATGGATAATCAACGAGGTGAAGATATTGAAGTTGATGGTTCAACAAGCCAGAAAAAACTTTGTGCAAACTTAGTTGCTCAAATCGTAGCTTTTGCTTGTGGAAAATCAGATTCTGATCCTAACAAAACTTTTGATGGAGAACGTCCATCAAGCCTTATCCACGGAAAACAATTAAATCCAGAATCAATGGGTGCTTTACTTGCTCACTTTGAAAACAAAATTATGTTCCAAGGATTCTTGTGGAATTTGAACAGTTTTGACCAAGAAGGTGTTCAACTTGGTAAAAAACTTACAAAACAAGTTTTGGCTGGAGAAGTTGACGGAGCATTAAAAGCTTATTCAGAAATTTTTGATATTTAATTAAAAATTTAATACATTTTTTATAGGGACTGTCTAATTTTTCAATCTTGAATTTTTTAGATAGTCCCAATTTTTATAGATTGAAGGATTTTATGATTGAAGCAGTAAAACTTTTTTTTATTGGAATTATTCTTGGTGTTGCAAATGTAATTCCTGGAGTTTCAGGCGGAACTTTGGCTGTTGTATTTAATGTTTACGACAG
Source organism: Treponemataceae bacterium (assembly GCA_036307825.1). Taxonomy (GTDB): domain Bacteria; phylum Spirochaetota; class Spirochaetia; order Treponematales; family Treponemataceae; genus RGIG9060. The sequence goes on from JAXJWW010000031.1 coordinate 28,366, forward strand.
ATTGATAAATGTAATTTCATTAAATGTAAAAAAAATTATTTCTGAATGGAAATTTCTTTTGCCCTTAGCCTTAGGAATGGGAGCCGGAATAATTGGCTTTAGTAAAATACTTACTTTTCTTTTTGAAAATTATCCAATGCAAACAAATCTTTTCTTTGTGGGAATTATTGCAGGAAGTATTCCTTTAGTTTATAGAAAGATAAAATCTTCAATGCAAGAAATTTCTGAAAAAAACAAAAAGCCTTATTTATCAACAATAATTTGTTTTCTCGTTGCATTGGCAATAATGATTGTAATGACTGTTTTTAAAGATTTTTCAGGTTCTTCAGTTATTTACACAGAACTTTCAGGTTCTTTATTTTTATTGCTATTAGTTTCTGGAGCTTTGGGAGCAGTTGCAATGATTATCCCTGGAATTTCTGGTTCATTTTTATTACTTGCAATAGGAACTTACGCAACTGTAATTGGTTCTGTTTCTGATTTTAATATTCCATTGATGATTCCAACTGCAATTGGAATTTTGCTTGGTTTATTTTTCGGAGCTTTCTTAGTAAGAACTTTAATGAAAAAAGTTCCAACCCAAACTTACGGTTCTATTTTAGGACTTGTAATTGGTTCTATTTTTACAGTTTTTCCATTAGGAATGATAATTACTCGATGTAGCCAACTTTCTGGAAACACTTTTACAACTTCTTTAGGAGCTTTACTTGTGGGTCTAGTATGTTGTGCTGTAGGATTTTTAACTTCTTATTTTTCTTCAAAAAATAGTTAATTATTTATGCAAGTGATTTATCATTTGCAAGTGAATCTAAAAATTTTTCCATAACAAGCCAAGATTCTGGAGTTAGATTTTCTATAGAGTCTTGGTTTGTGTGCATCATCTTCCATGTTTCTGGAAGGATATTAGCAACTTCTTCGTCCCGATTCAAAATGTTTTGATAAATTTTATTGTGTTTTTGCAACTCTCTCATATATGAAGTTGCTTCATCTTTGGGAAGAAGTGTAATTGCTACAGCAGGAATTCCCAGTGCCATAAAACCTGCGTTATCGCCATAAGGAACTGGAATTGTAATCCAACTTTCTTTACAAGTTTTTTTTGCAAGTTGTATAGTATTTTCATAAAGAACTTTAAAACGATTTGCTAACTCTTTAGATGCAGAATCTTTACCTGTTGATGAAATCACAAGAACTTCGCCACGACCGCAACTATCGATTGTGTAAACATCGTCTTTTGTAATTCCAAGTCGCTTAAAAATTGCCGCAATTCCTAATGCGCCTTGAAAATTTTTATTTTCTGTATTAAATCCGATTTCTTCGCCATCTGTAAAAATGATACGAATATTGTGTGGCTCAAGTTGAGAATTAAGACGAGATGCCCATTTTATCACTTGATAAACTGCAGCGCTATTGTCATTTGCACCAATTCCAATTCTATCATAATGAACTAAAATTGTTTTTATCTTAAAAAGTGGATTGTAGCAAGAAAGGGGAAACTTTACATAAATATGATTTTGTTCCCCAATTTGAAAAACGCAAGAATCTATTCCAGATTCTTTAAGTTTATTTTGAATCCAACTTGCTCTATCAGTTTGAGGTTGTAAAAATTCCAAAAATTCTTCACTAGCGTATGGATTTTTTATCATCGTTTTTTACGGGAGAAATTTGATTAACGCTTTTTAAGAAAATTTCTTGCGTTATTGCGAGGTGGCATTTCTTGTGCAAAATTAACTCTAATTCGGCGACCTTCAAAATCTGTTCCGTTAAGAGCGGAAATTACTTTTTGTGCAACATCGTCTTCCATTTCAACAAAGCCAAATCCTTTTGATTGTTCTGTGTATTTATCTTTTATGATTTCAACAGAATCAACTTGACCATATTTTGAAAAAAGTTCTCTGATACTTTCTTCAGTAGTAGAAAAATTCATATTTCCAATATAAATGCGTTTCATATTATTTCCTAAAATTTATGTAAGTGTGGAAAATTATATCACAATCAGCAAAATTTTGTAAAGATTTTGGCAACGAGTAGAAAAGTGGCTGTTTGCGCGATGGTTATTTTTTTGCTAAATCTTTTACTGTTTCTAATGGAAGATTTGTAATTTGTGCAATTTGTTCCAATGAACCTAAAGATGCTAATAACATATTTTTAGCAGTTTCTATCGCCTTTTTATATTCCCCTTGAGAAATACCCTGTTGTATACCTTCTGTAATTCCTTCTTTTTTACCGCGCCGAAAGTTATCTCTATCATGTAAATTCATAGAGTTATACTCCTTTCTGTTGACTTCTTGAGTTTTTATTCTTTCAACAATGGATGTAATTTTGCTTGTAAAATCATCAACAGCTTTTTGATTACAAACATACTCTAAAAATGCAGAAATTGCTAGGTCTTTTTCTTGATTGTAAGCATTTGCGTTATAAATTTTTTTGATACATTTGTCGTTTAATGAAATTTCGAGATTTTCCAAACAGCGATTTTCAAATGTATAAATTGGTAAATTTTTTCCGATTGGGTCATATTTACAAATGAAGATAACAAAATTGGTAGGAAGTTCAGAATAATCTTGACCTTTTAACAAGTTGTCCGTGTCTATCATTGATTGATAAAAACGAGTTCTTAATGGTAAGTCGTCATCAAGAGCATTTTGAAGTTCTATATCAAAAACTTTATTGCTATCTTTTACATAAACATCTAGCCTAACACCTTTTGTTTCATAGTACGGACTAATTGTTTTTTCAATTTCTGGATACTCGATGTGGTCGATTTTGATTTTTAAAAGCCGTTCCAAAAGTTCTTTGCACACATCCTGATTTTCATTTAAAACTTTTTCAAACATGTAGTGGTCTGCAAAAGTTAATTCCTCAAATTTCTTAAAATACATGAAGTTTCTCCTGTTTTAGATATATATAGAAAAAATCCTACACATATCTATTATTGAGAAAAAAATGAATTTTAAATCTAAAATCAAAAAAAAATTTACTTATTTTAAGTTTTATTACTTTGTAAATTTCACTTTCATTTAAACTATTCTTATATTTCTTTAAAATATTTTATATGCCTAGTTGACAGGGGGGGTAATTCTGGTAGAGTAAATTTAATAAATCGTTAGCGAATTAGTTTTTATTGCTATTTTGACTAAAACCACTTTTATTTTTTTAGGAGGGATTCTATGAAAAATAGACTTCATGACAAAAAGGCAGGGATATTTATTCTTGTTTCTCTTATTATTATTTCTGTAGCAGAAATTATCTATCGAGCGGTTGTTGCAAACGAGATTGTTTTTACAACATCAAATTTTGGAGAACAGTTAGCTGTAATCATTTTTGCTTTGATGATTCTTATTTTTACTGCAAAAGGTAAAGACAGAGTTTGCTACATTATTTATGGAGCATGGATTGCTTACTTCGTTATGGATCAAGCCTTTGAATTGCCTGGTATGGTTGGAGATTTAGTAATTAATTTTTCTCAAACTCGTATGGCCATTTCAATCAGTCTTCGCTTAGTTTCAATGCTTTGCATTATTGCACTTAGTGCACTTCTTGTAGAATATATGAATGATGGTTCTATTTATAACCGAGCTTTTAATACACTTTGTGTTATTACTATTTTGCTCCATGTAGTATCTATTGGTATGAGTTTTTATAGTATTATTAAAATTGAACCTGACCTCTATCAAAAGCAGAATATACTTGTTATTTTTAACAACTTGTATCGTATTGCAATGGTATTTTTGTTTGCTTTCTTTGCTTACGATAGCGCAAAAAAACAGTTGAACAAAGTAGATTTTTCAAAATAAAACATAATGGGGCTAGAAAAATCTAGCTCCGTTTTTTCAAGTTTAATTTTCAATATTTCACTTCGCAATTAATACTTTCTTTCATACAAAACAAAATTTCATAAAAGTCCTTTTGTATGTAAACACTCAAGACATTTCCAAGATTTACGACTATTTTTCATTATATTTCTTAAAAAAAAATATATGCCTAGTTGACGGGGGGGGTAATTCTGGTAGAGTAAATTTAATAAATTATTAGCGAATTAGTTTTTATTACTATTTTGACTAAAATCAATTTTATTTTTTTAGGAGGGATTCTATGAAAAATAGACTTCACGACAAAAAAGCAGGAATTTTTATTCTTGTAACACTTATTATTGTTTCTGTAGCTGAAGTTGGTTTCCGTCATATGTTTCTTCGTGATATGATTACCACAACAGCTAATTATGCAGAAACTCTTGCAGTTATTGGTTTAGCGTTAACAATCCTTATTTTTACATTAAAAGGTAAAGACAGAATTTGTTACATTTTGTACGGTGCATGGGTTGCTTATTTTGTACTCGATCAAGTTTTTGAGTTGCCGGGTTCGACCTTAGCGTTGATTGATGCAATAGACCAGACAGGGGGACATGTTCTAATAACAGTAGCTGTTATTTTGCGTATTCTTAGTATGATTTGTATTATTGTTATTGGTGGTATGCTGGTGGAATACATGAATGATGGCACCATAAACAATCGAATTTTCAATACTCTTTCTGGCGTAAGTATTTTAATGCTCATGGCTTATGCAATTATTGCTGTTATTGGTTTTGTTTCAGAAGGCATTACCAACTATATCCTTGCAATTTTCAATATATTGTATCAGATAATAATGGTATTTTTGTTTGCTTTCTTTGCTTACGATAGCGCAAAAAAACAGTTGAACAAAGTAGATTTTTCAAAATAAAACATAATGGGGCTAGAGAAATCTAGCTCCGTTTTTTTTCAAGTTTAATTTCCGTCTTTTCCTCTCGTAATTCCTAAAAAACTCAGTTCTTAGTTAAGACCGAAGAAATGAACAAACACCATGCTTAAACTTTTCTTATATTTCTTAAAAAAAATTATATGCCTAGTTGACGGGGGGGGTAATTCTGGTAGAGTAAATTTAATAAATCGTTAGCGAATTAGTTTTTATTACTATTTTGACTAAAACCACTTTTATTTTTTTTAGGAGGGATTCTATGAAAAATAGACTTCATGACAAAAAGGCAGGAATTTTCATTCTTGTTTCTCTTATTATTATTTCTGTAGCAGAACTTATTTTCCGTGCAGTTGTAGTAGGTGAAAGAGTTTTTACTACACCAAATTTAGGAGAACAGTTAGTTGTAATTGGTTTGGCTTTAACTATTCTGATTTTGACAGCAATGGGAAAAGATAGAGTTTGTTATCTTCTTTATGGTGCTTGGATTGGTTATTTTGTTTTGGATCAACTTTTTGAATTACCAAGTGCAATCTTAACTGGATTTGCTCTAATATCACAATCTGGTTGGAGATTTAACCTTGGGGATATAGGTTCTGTTTGTATTGTTATCGGTATGGTTGGTGTTGTTGCACTTGGTGCATTGTTGTTAGAATATATGAATGATGGAAGTATTTATAATCGTGCGTTTAATTTTATTTGCGTTATTGATATTCTCGTATTTATTGTAGGAGTAATTATTCCTTTTGATGGAGTCTTTAATGCAGGGGGAGATCCTATTATCCTTTTGACAACATTTAACAACTTGTATCGTATTGCAATGGTATTTTTGTTTGCTTTCTTTGCTTACGATAGTGCAAAAAAACAGTTGAACAAAGTAGATTTTTCAAAATAAAACATAATGGGGCTAGAAAAATCTAGCTCCGTTTTTTTTAAAGTTTAATTTCCGCCTTTTCAC
>JAXJWW010000032.1:0-17951 GCA_036307825.1 Treponemataceae bacterium
GACGAGTTGTATCCAAAATTTTGCCACGATGTAATAAAATTTATTTTTCATTATATTCCAGTAACAAAGCCACAAAAATTAAAAAACAAAATTTTCAAGGCATTGTTACTGGAAATTTTCCTGTAAAAATTTTAACTAATTCTCTAAAAAAAGTTGCTTCTATAAAAGAAGTTACTCAAGGTGAATTAAAATATTTTCAATATGATGATTTGAATGTTTTGCCATTAAATCAAAATGTTTTATTGATAAGCACAGGAGATATGTTTTCATTTTATGAGGATTTTACAAAAAATCTTTTTGCAAAAAATTCTTCTATTACAAAGACTTTTTTAGAAGATTTGAATTTATTAAATTCTACAAATTGTGTTTTGTATTCAAATAAAGTAGGTGAATTATTAAAACAAATTCCAAACAATAAAATTACTTTTCCGATTGAGCAGCTAGCGTTGAGTTTTGAAACAAAAGAATACAATGGCGAATTATTTTTTGAATTGAAGGATTCAAAATTTCAGCGAGTTGCAACTGCCTTGTTTAGAGTAATCTTGCCAGAAAATAAAGTAAAATTTATTGATGATACAACAGTTTATATTCCAAATGTAAAAATCAATTTGGATGAACTTAAAAAATAATTTTTTTTAGAAATCAAAGGGGGAAACTATGAGTTCTAAGGTAATTTTAAAAGCAGAAGATTTAGATGGATATCTAACAGAAAAAGATCAAGAGTATTTATCTAAATTAGATAAACTTTACGATGAGGCAATGGAATCTTTTAAGGTACTTAGTTCTGGTGGATTTTCTTCCACAATGGCAACTGAAGAAAAAAAGATTATTTCTTTGTACAACGAAATGGGACAAGTTATGCAAGATGTTTGCAAAGAAGTTCCTGGTCTAAAAGTTTTTTCATTTGAAACTCAAGAAGAAAGTCATGCAGAAGCTTCCCGAGTTATTGCAAAATTGCGTGATGTAAAAACTGGTCATCAAGAATTTTTGTATTATACACAACGCGCTTTTGAAATGCTTTTTAAACTTGCTTACACAACAAATCACTCTGATAATAAAAATTATTTGGTTGTAAAAACTCCAGTAACTTCGCCGGTGCAAAATTTTTCTGTACATAAAATTCCTGATATCGATTTTAAAATTGAAAATACAGTTATGTGTGTTTTATTACGCGGTGCATTGTTGCCTTCAATGATTATGTCTAAGGAAATTGAAGAATATTCTTCTCATGGATATGTAACTCCATTTGCTTTATTTAAAATTAAAAGAGATGATTCTAAAAAAGAATCTAATATGGAATATGTTTTAGATTTAGATAAATCATATTTTAATATTGAAGATTTGCAAGATAAAGATTTGATTTTTGCTGACCCAATGAATGCAACAGGTGGTTCTTTAGTAACTGTTATCAAGTATTTGTTGAACAATGGCGTAAAACCTCGTTCAATTAAAGTTTTCAATGTAATTTCTGCATTAAAAGGAAGTTTGCGAGTTGTTAGAGCTTTAGAAAATTGTACTTGTTACACATTATGGATGGATCCTGTGTTAAATTCAAAAGCATATATTATGCCAGGCTTAGGTGATGCAGGGGATAGACTCAATGGTTGCGACACAGAAGATGCTCCACGAAATATTTTGCAATTAATTGCTGATTATGGTTCAAATGTTGCAGATTTGTATCGTTCACAATTACGAAAAATTGAACATACTGTTTTAGATAAATAAATTTTAGGACTATATATGAAAAGAACTGTTGGCTATTGTATTTTATTTTTGTCTGTATTTTTAATTTTTTCTTGTGCTACAAACAATGCCTTGATGAAAGATGTTTATGCTGGTTATTTTAATATCGCAGAAGAATATTTTAAAATGGAAAAATATGCAAAGGCTGTAGAGTTTTATGAAAAATGTTTAAAAGATGAAGATGAATTAACTTTACGAAATGTAAAATATAAACTTGCACAAACTTATTTAAAGTTATCTAAATGGAGTGATGCTTCAAAAATTTATGAAGAACTTTTGCAGATTGATTTAGAAAATACTAATTTAAAAACTCTTTTGGCTTATTCATATATGAAGCAAGAACTTTTTGATGATGCTGAAAAAATATATTTGTCATTGATTGAAAGCCAAAGTTTAGATCAGTCATCATATAAAAATTTGATTTTGCTCTACGGAATAAAAAATGATTTTGAAAAAGCTGAAACAGAACTTGCAAGTTACAAAGAAAAATTTCCTTTAGATGAAACAATTTCTACAATTGAAACTGAAATTTCTAATTTGAAAAAGAAATTTGAAGAAGAACAAAATAAAGCTCAAGAAGAAGTAGAAAACTCTGAAGATAATTCCGAAGGAAATTCTGAATCTACAACAAATAACGAATAATTCTTTTTTTATCAATTAATTAATATTGCAAAATATATTGTGATGAGATTTCGAGTATATTTCGGAATCTCTTTTTTTTTATTTTATGTAATGTTGAATTTATATTATCTAAATTAAAATTAGTTTAAAGCAAAAAAAAAGATTTTCTGTTTTTTCAGAAAATCTTTTTTGCGGGAGACCAGACTTGAACTGGCACAGCTCGCGCCACTAGCACCTCAAGCTAGCGTGTCTACCATTCCACCACCCCCGCAAGGTTTTTATAAGATAACAAAAAAACAAAAAAATGTCAATACAATGTAGATAGAATTTATAAAACTAATAAGATTTCTTTTTCTTCTACAGTTTGAATTTCTGTTGTATTTATTGATTTTTGTAAAATAAAACTAATTCCATTTGTAACATTTTTTTTGTCTTGTTTCATTGCGCTAATAAGTTTTTCTTTAGTTTCTAAATTGTTTTCAACGATGTTAGGAAGTTTTTCAGTTGAATATCCGTAGAGATTTAATAACTTGAAAACTTCGTCTTTGTAATTTTTACTACAAAGCCCAAGATTAAAACTCATTTCAATTGCTCGACCAATTCCCCACGCAACAGCTTGTCCATGGGAAATTTTACCCAAACCAGCAACTGATTCTAATGCATGTCCAAATGTATGACCTAAGTTTAGTTGTTTTCGTATTCCTGATTCAGAAATGTCTTGTTCAACAATATTAGCTTTTGCTAAGGCACAAATTTTTATCATCTTAAAAAGAATTTCTTTATCCTTTGCCATAATTTTTACATGTTCTGTTTTCAACATATCAAATAATTCAGTTGAATATAACATGGCTGTTTTTATCACTTCTGCTAAACCAGATAAATATTCTGTTTGATTAAGTGATAAAATAAATTCTGGGCAAAAGTGAAGTTTGCTTGCTGGATAAAAAGTTCCAATCATGTTTTTGTAGTTGTCAAAGTCGCAACCTGTTTTTCCACCGATACAAGCGTCTGCCATAGAAAGTAGAGTAGTTGGTACGATTTCTAATTTTGCACCTCGTTTAAAAAGGGAAGAAGCTAAGGCTGTCATATCGCTTATAACTCCACCACCAATTGCAATGAATCTACAACTTCTGGAAAATGAATTTTTTAACGCAGTTTTTATAATAGAAAGAACAGAGTCGATAGTTTTATTTTCTTCACCCGCGGGTATGATTATGATTTGGGATTGTGAATTTTCTGCTTTTTCCAAAAAATTTTTTACAAAAGAAATATTTGCTACATTTGAATCTGTACAAATTACATTTTGAGAACATTCATTTAAAAGATTTTCAAAAATTTTGTTTATGTTATTATAAAAAATTAAATCAGTTTTTTCTGTTCCGTGAGGAACAAGTTGATAATTTATTGAGAATGAATCAGTTTTCATTTTTTTATTTTAATAAGTATTTTCATCCATTGCAAGATAATCTGCAATAACTTTTTCAATTCTTTCAAGTTCCCGAGTAATTGTTTTTTCGTAATCTAATTTTCCGTTTTCAATTCTGAATCTTTCATCTTCCCAATTTTGAATATCAGTTAGATACAAAAAATTAAATTTTTTCATTCCAGCTTTTTCTGCCCAGAGTTTTGCTTCTTTCCAATAATGAAGACCTGCTGTATAGCAAGTTTTTGCGGTTTCTAAATCTCGTAAATATTCTTCTTTCCAAGGTGCGTCGTAAAAATAAGCAATTTTTTTATCCCAAGTTCTTCCTAAACGCAAATGTTGTTCAATCAATTTTAAATTGATGTGCATCATAAACAAATAACGATATTTTTCCCAATCGGTTTTATCATTTATTTTTGCCAAGGCATATTGAGGATTTGCAAAATCTGCTTTTGCTGCTTTTTCTAGCCAGTAAATATTTTCAATTACATCATCTGGATATTGCTGATAGTGCACGTGAAAAAGTCTGTAGTATTGTTCTTTATAAGTTATCAAATATGAAAAAATCGGTAGAGAACTTAGTAGAGAAAGTAAAATTGTAAAACAAATTAGTCGTTTAAAATTTTTCACACTTTGAGTATCGGCAAATCTTTTATTATACTCAAGATTTTTTCATGGATTTCTTGAATTGATTTGCTTGCATCAATAATTATGATTTTCATATCCGAAAATTCAGGTTTTGAATAAAATTCAATTACATTTTTATATTCCTGATATGTTTTTTTCTGAAAATCTAACTTTTCGTAAATTTCTGTTTGTTCACCAGTTTTATTTGCACGAGCAAAAACTCTTTCTAGGGATTTTTCTGGATTCATATCAAAGAAAAATAAATATTCAGGCAAAGGAAAATCTTTGTTTAAGTTATATGGTAAATCTTTTCCACATTCTTGATTTTGATAAGCTAAACTTGAAAATAAATATCTATCAGAAATTACAAGATTTCCATCTTTAATGTGAGAGATAACTCCATCTTTTCCGTTCAAATGTTCGCATCTATCGGTTGCAAACATAAAAGCTGTTGTTTGCGGATTTATTTTAATTTCACCCTTTAGCATTTTGCGTAAAAATAGACCTGTTTCCTTATCTGTCGGTTCTGCTGTAAACCAAACATTCTTAGATGCAAATTTTTCTTGTAAAAGTTTTATTTGTGTAGATGTTCCAGAGCCATCAAGCCCTTCAAAAACGATAAAAGATTGTAATACCATGCTTTAGAGTCTACCATATTTCTTAAAAAAATGCTATTATGTATAATGAAGGAATATGCGTATACGCTTAATTAAACTTGGAACAAGTGCAATTATTTTTATTTTTCTCTTGCTTTTTGTCTTAGTTTTGGTAAGACCTGTCTATTCGTCTGTTACAGGTAAACTTATTCAAGTAAGAGATGCATTGCTTTCCAGTATTGAAGAAAAAACTGCATTAAAAATCAAATATGAAAAAGCTTCTCCTTCTCTTTTGCAAGGTTTAAAACTAAAGAACATTCAGGTTGTTGATTCGTACTCGGATTTAGTTTTGTTAAAAATCAATTCTGTTAGTTTTGCTTATAGTTTACCAGCCTTATTTACTGGGAATATCGATGAGTTTTTGGGAGATTTAATAATCCAAGGAATTTCAGCTGAATATGATGTAAATCAAAACAAAGAAGTTTTAGCAAGAATTTCAGATTTAGTAGGAGCATTATCAAAATCCGAAAAGAAATCTACAGAATTTAATCTTCCCTTAGGTGTAAAAATCTATAATTCTACAATTTCATATTTTGATAAAAATTTTAAGATAAAAACTCGATTAAAAAAAATTACATTAAAATCAGATGATTTTACTAATTTGATTATGGCTGAAATCAATGGAGATGTGAATTTCTTTCCAGAAAATAATCAACTTAAAATGATAGGTGATTTAGAAACTGATTTTTCTATTTTGGGTACAATTTCATCTTCTTTGGATGAATTTGCTGGTCAATTAAGAATTTTTAAACTTACTAACGGAAATATTTCAGCAAAGCCTTTACAAATTGTTTGCGATTATTCGAATAAAATTTTTAATGCACAAATTTTGCAAAACACAGTTCCTTTATATTTAAATGCTAACTATAATCTTGAAGAAAATAAAGCCTTGTTTCTTTTAGAGGCTGATGATTTTGAACCTTTTTCTTTGATTAAATTAAAAGATAAAAAAGATTCGTTGAATAAATTTCTTGGAACAAAACTTTCTGGCAAATATGAAGTTTCTTATTCAGGTGAAGAATCTAAATTGAATTATTCTGGAAAAGGTGGTATTTCAACAGGAAAGAATCTTGGAATTGATACTTTAAATGCAAATTTTTCTTTTTTAGGAAATCAAGATTTTATAGATGTAAATTATTTGAATGTTCGTTCAGATTTTGTTTCAGCTGATTTTGAAGGAAATTGTAACTTAAAAACTTTACAACCAGAAGGCTCCTTTTTCTTAAATTATTTTAAATTAAAAAATGGGAATGAACTTACTTTGGAAATGTATCTTGACCATCTTGATAAGGGGTTTATGTGTTTTATTCCCCAGATTAATTTAGGAGAACAATTTTTTACAGCTTTACAATTAGATATAATTCCGCAAACTAATTCAGTTGACTATGAGATGTCGGTTTATGATTATTCAAATCAAATGGAAGGAATTATCGGAAGTGTTGGAGCAAATGGAAGTTTACTTTTAGATTCATCTACTTACTTACAATGTAATCTTTCTCTTGATAATTTTTTTATAGGTTCAGCTTTGAAAGCTGTAAGTTTTTTTCTTGATGAAAAATCTGCTGAATCAGTAAAAGGTTTGAGCAATACAGTATCTCCATACATTATGTCTAGCGAATTTTTTGTTTCTACAAATTTTTCTAATATTACTTTCAATGTTCCTTATTCGGTTATTGCTAATACCCAAAAAGATGGAGAAATGGCATTGTTCTCTTTCGATGGAACTGAATCTTCTTTACAAGTTTCTCAATTTGATGTTTTGTTTGCTGGTCAAGAAATTAATTTAACATTAGATGCTGATTATAGTACTGGATTTGATAATTTATTTTTTACTTCAAACATTGCTTTAAATTCTGTGCCTTATAATCTTACAGGAACAATAATTGATGCTAAACGAATTTCTTTATCAGGAGATTATGGATTTTCAGCTGAAATTTATAATTCCCCAAAAGATATTTCTGGCAGTTTTACTATGGATTCTTTTCCAATTGCAGTAGAAAATTTACTTTTAGCTTTATCCCTAAATTCTGAGTTTAATTTTTCATCTTTAACCGATTGGAATGTAAAAATAAATCGTTTTGAATTTGTTGATAATCGTTCAAACAACAAAGTTTCTCCTAGATTAACTTTTATGGGAAATTTAAATAATTATGGTGCTTTATTTGACCAAATTAATTTTGTGGATGCAACTTCTATTTTAACAGGTCAAGGCTCAATGTTGTGGTCTTTTAATCAAGATTATCTTACAAATGCTTCAGTAAATATAAATTTAGCAAATAATATCTCTTCAGAAAGTTTAACAATTGAATGTAGTGCATCCAATCCAATGAATAAAACTTTTTCTGAATTAAATATTTTGAATGATATTTTTCTTTCTGCACAAATTTCAATAAAAAATTCTCCAATATCTAGATTTATGGCAAATCAAAAGTCACCGAATGTTTTAAATGCAAATATTACTGCTTTAGGGCCAATTGATAATCCTGGAATTACAGTTTCTGTTTTTGATACATCGATATCCTTAGGTAACTCACCAATGAAAATTAAATTAGATGCCAGTTTAGAGGATGGACTAGCAAATATTTATGATTCAGTTGTTGAAGTTGCTGGGCAGAATATTTCAAATTTAAAAGCAAATTTTGATTTATCAACTTTTACTGGAAATGTTGTAGGAAATCTGGATGGAAATTTTATGCAAGGTTCCTATTCGGCACCTTTTGAAATAAAAGTTTCTTCTTCAGCTGATAGTAGTTCAGATGATTTTGGTTTTACAAATTTCAAAATTCCTGAATCATTTTTGATTTCTTTGAACATAAAAGAATTTTTATCTAAGGAATTTGGTAATTATAATGACATCAATGTAAATGTTGTTTCTTCTCCTGGTAGATTTGATTTTTTTGCTGGAAAAAATAATGCAATTTTAGGTTCTTTTGTTGATGGAAAAATTTTAAAACTTGAAACTGCTCAAGATTTGCCTATAAGAATGTCTGTAAATGGAATTATCGAAAATTCATTACTGGATATTTCTGTTAATAATTTTTATTTAGATTTTGGTAAAGTTACTGATTTTATTAGTTTCCCTTTCTTTAAAGCAATTACTGGTTTTGCTTATGGAAATTTACATATTGGTGGTTTTTCTACAGATCCAGAATTTTCAGGTGATTTAATTGCACAAGATTTATTATTCTCAGTTCCAAATTATGCAAATGAAAATTTATTTTCTAAACAAATTAAAATAGATGTTGAAGATAATGCTTTTGTAATAAATAATTTAGTTGCAAGAGTAAAAAAAGGTTATGTGGATGCAACTATTCGTTTTGATTTTGATAGATGGTCTTTATATGAAGTTGAAGTAGATGTAAATACTAGAGGAAGTACTTTAGTTCCAGGAAAGTTTATTATGTCTATTATGCAATTTGAAGGTAATGTTGCATTAGATTTAAATATTGATGTTATTTTATCTGAAGGAGTAACTGTAACAGGTTCTATTTTTGGACAAGATGTAGACGGTATATTAACTCCATTTTCTGGTAATGATGAAGAAGCTCCCGTAGAAGAAAGTTTTTTCTATACAAAAGTTGATTTAGATATGCTTCTTGGTCAGCATGGACAAGTTTTTTTTCCAAATAAGGAAAGTCCTATGCTAAAAGCCTTGATAAATCCTCAAACAAAAATTAAAGTTAAATTAGATTCAGAAACAGATTATTTTGATATTAGTGGAGATTTAGTGTTTAGAGGCGGTTCTGTTATTGCTTTAGATCGTACCTTCTATTTGAGAGAAGGACGTTTGGTGTTAAGTACTACACAAGGAACTTTTGACCCAATTATAACACTTCGTGCAGAAATGCGAGAAACAGACTCAGAGGGTGATACTGTAAAGATTTATCTTACAGCAACCAATCAAAAACTAAGTATGTTTTCTCCAACTTTTACATCTTCTCCTCCAAAATCTGAAACTGAAATTATGACTTTGTTAGGTCAGATAGTTCTACCTGAAGACACATCTTCATTTCGTGATTTAGGTGTGAGTCTTTTAGCTGGTGGATTGAATTATGTTGCTCAAAGTACTGCAGTAAAAGAGGTTGAAGACCGATTGCGTGATTTGTTTAAATTTGATATATTTTCTCTTAGAACAAATATTTTGCAAAATGCATTGATTGTTGGTTTGAATAATGAAAATAATAATGTTACAATTGGTAACTATTTAGACAATTCGTCTGTTTATATAGGTAAGTACTTTGGAAATGCAATGTATTTAGATGCTCTTTTGCATTTTGATTACAATGCTTCCTTAGTTGAGAGTGGAAGATCTCTTACAGGATTATCATTTGAACCTGAATTTGGTTTTGAGTTAGATAGTCCTTTTGCACTTATACGATGGAGTCTTTCTCCAAATATAAGTAATATGAATAATTTCTGGATACCTGATGTTTCTGTTGGTTTTTCTTGGAAATTATTATTTTAGAACATTCTAGGAGGATACGAATGCGAAGAAAAAGCGTTATCGTATTTTTGTTGATTACTTTAATTTCTCTTATTTCAATTACTGAAGTTTTCGCTCAAGATGACAGTACATGGTTTTACAATAAACCAATTGCTAGAATTATCTTTGATGGATTAGTTCATATAAATAGGGAAGATGTAACAGCGGTTACAAGTCAATTTTTGGGCAAAGATTTTACAGATGCTCTTTATTCAGATTTGATTTCTAAAATTTATGCTTTAGAATTTTTCGAAGACATTATTCCAGAGGCTCTTCCTTTTGATGATTCCAAAAAGGCAGTAGTTCTTAAATTTACAGTAAAAGAACTACCTGTTATTACAAAAATTGAATTCAAAGGAAATGCTCATATTAAGCCAACTGAATTAAAAGAAAAAATTGGTATTAAAGAACTTGAAGTTCTCAATGAACAAAAAATTCCTGCTGATCTTAGAGCAATTACAGAACATTATCTAAGTAAAGGTTATACAAATGTAAAGGTTTCTTATAGTCTTGATAAAAAAGATTCAGGAGATGTTACATTAATATTTAATATTTCAGAAGGAAAATCTGTAATTGTTACAGAAATTAATTTTGAAGGAAATAACTTAGTTTCAGGTAAAACTCTTAAAAGTAAATTTACTCAAAAAGAAAAAGGTGTATTTAACAAGGGGGCTTTCTTAGAAGCTAATGAAGAATTAGACCGTCAAGCTATTTTGAACTATTATCATTCTAGAGGTTACATTGATGCAACTGTAATTGATATTAAGAGAACTATCACAACAAATGAAGAAGAAAATCGTGATGAAATGATTTTGACTTATGTTGTTCGTGAAGGAGAGCAATATACTTACGGTGGAATTACAATTATCGGAAATACAATTTTTTCTACAGAACAACTTGTGGATTGTATTAAATTAAAGCCAGGAATGATTTTTAATCAATTGAAGTTTAATGAAGGATTAACTGCAATCTATGACACATATTTTGAAAGTGGATATACTTACAATAGTTTTGATGATAAAATGCATCGTGACACAGAAAAACACGAAGTTACATTCACATTAAAAATAATTGAAAATGATAGAGCTCATATTGAAAATATCATTATCAAAGGAAATGATAAAACAAAAGATTATGTAATTTTGCGTGAACTTCCTTTAGAAAGTGGAGATATTTTTTCTAAATCAAAGTTAACAACAGGATTAAGAAATTTATATAACTTGCAATTTTTCTCTATGGTAGCACCACAAATTTTACCTGGTTCAGAAAATAATCTCGTTGATTTAATTATCAATGTTGAGGAACAATCAACAACTTCTGTAGAGTTTGGTTTGACTTTCTCTGGTGTTACAGAAACAAATAAAATCCCTGTATCAATTTTTGCAAAATGGCAGGATTCAAACGTTGCAGGAACAGGAAAAACTTTATCTTCACAAGTTTCTGTTGCAACAGATCAACAATCTGTAAGTTTGGGATATAACGATTCTTGGTTCTTAGGCTTGCCATTAAGTTTTTCTGTTTCTGGAAGTTTTTATCACAAAGAATTAACAACTTTACAACAAATGTATCTACCTGATGGTTTAAATACAACAGATTACTACATGGATTATACAAACTGGACAACTTCACTTGGAGCTTCTTTAGGTCGTCGTTGGACACCTGATTTTGCAATTCTTACTTTGGCTGGTGGTATCAGTTTTAATCTTCTTAATAACGTTTATGATCCAGAAATGTATATTCCTGTTGATACAACAATTAGTGAATACAATAATGACTGGGGATGGACAAACGCTGTTTGGGCTTCTTTCTCAATTGATGATAGAGATATTAACTATGACCCAACAAAAGGTTGGTTTGCAAGCCAAAGATTATCTTGGACAGGTTTGATTCCTGCTATCGAAGATCAATTCTATCTACGTTCTGACACAAAACTTGAAGGATATATTCCTCTGGTAGATTGGGCTGTTTCAGAACATTGGAGTTTACAACTTATTCTTGCTGGTTATACAGGTTTATCTTTTGAAGTTCCTTCACCAAATACTGTAATTGGAGCTACAAACCAACTTTACATTGATGGTATGTTTAATGGTCGTGGTTGGAGTTCAATGTCAGGTGCTAAAGGACAAGCAATGTGGTCAAGTTATGCAGAATTGCGTTGGCCATTCGTAAAAGGAATGTTAGCTGCAGATTTCTTCTTTGATGCAGTAGCATTAAAAGATACTGTTCAAGACTTAGCAAATCTCAGTTTGAATGACTTTAGATTTAGTTTTGGTCCTGGATTGCGAATTGCAATGCCACAATTCCCTTTGAGATTCCTTCTTGCAAATACATTCTATTTCAAGGATGGACAGTTTACTTGGCGTGATAATAATAAGGCTGATTGGCAATTTGTATTATCATTTAATATCATAAATAAATAATTTTGAGGTTTAGGAAAATGAATAAAAAATTAATTTGTGTTTTAGTATGTTTGTTTGTATTTTTGGGTGTTAGTTTTGCTCAAACAATGACTCGTTTTGGTGTTGTTGATACTGCTAGAGTTTATTCTACTTATTTTAGAGATTCTGCTGCTGTAAGAAATTATGAACAAAAAAAAGCTGAATTTCAAAAGAAAATTAACGAAAAAACTGAAGAACTTAAAACTTTAAATCAAAAAATGATTGATTTAAAAGAAAAGGGTGACGAAGCTGGGGCTTTAAAAGTAGAAGCTGAAATCACAAAAAAAGCTGATTATTTATCAGAATTTGCAAATACAAAAAATACTGAATTAGAATCAATCAAACGCAGGATTGAAAAATCTGATTCATTTTATTCTTCACTTTATGATGTTATTGGTCGTATTGCTGAGTCAGAAGGATATAGTATGATTTTGAGTTTGCAACAAGCAAATTCAATTTTGTGGTATAGTCCTTCAGTTGATATTACTGATAAAGTTATTAGTGGTTTAAGTTCTAGATAATCGTCGGTTGATATGGCAGAACAAACTCCTCTAATGGTTCAGTACCATAGTATAAAAGAACAGCATCCAGACGAGGTGTTGTTCTTTAGACTTGGCGATTTTTACGAAATGTTCAACGATGATGCTGTTGAAGTTTCTAGATTATTAAATTTAACTTTAACTCATCGCGGTTCTTCTCCAATGTGTGGTATTCCATATCACGCTTCTAAGATTTATATTGCCCGGCTTTTGCGTCTTGGAAAAAAAATTGCTGTTTGTGAGCAAATTGGCGACCCAAAGGCAAAAGGACTTACAGAACGAAAGGTTGTAGAAATAATTACTCCTGGTTCTGTAACTGAAGAAGAGTATCTTGAGTATGGTGCAAATAACTTTTTAGCATCAATTTGTTTTGTCAAAGACGGAAAGAAAACACTTGTTTCTTTTGCTTATATTGATATTTCAACTGGAAATTTTTACGCAACTCACTGGGATAAATCAGAATTTTCAGATTATTTTTTGAAAGAATTGGCTCGATGTAATCCAAAAGAAATAATTGTAGCCTCTTCTGTTTCTGAGTTACCAGAATTTTTACAAGTAAAAAATTTATATCCAAATATTTCAATTTCAATTTATCCTGATTGGCATTTTTCACTTGAATTAACAACTTCAAGATTAAAAAAACAATTTAATGCTGTAACATTGCGTTCTTTTTCTTTAACTGAAAACTCTCCTGAAAATTGTAGTGCAGGTTTCTTACTTGAATATTTGATTAAAAATTCAGCAGTAAAAAATGAATCTGGAATTTTGCCTCACATTACAACATTAAATGTTTATACTGATTCACAGTTTGTTATTATTGATGATGCTTCAAGACGAAATTTGGAAATAACATCGAATCTTAGGGATGGAAGTTCTGCTTTTTCTTTGTTGGAAACTGTACAGTTTACAAATACTGCAATGGGAAAGCGACTTTTATCAACTTGGTTTATGTATCCTTTAACTGATTATAACCAAATTGTTTCAAGACAAAATCATATTCAAGTTTTTTTTGATAATCCTATTGGTTTAAATGGAATAAGAGAAATTCTTTCTAAAATTCTTGATATTGAACGACTTACAAGTCGAATTGCTCTTGAAAAAGCTCATCCCAAAGATGTTCAAGCATTACGAACAAGTTTAGAAAATGCTGTAAATATCCAAAAAATTGTAAGTGAACTTTCATTTCCTGTAATTCAAATGGAAACTACAGCTCAAATTATCAATTTAATTTTCAATGCAATTTTGGATGAACCTTCAACTTCTTTAACGGAAGGTAGAATTATAAAAGAAGGATTTTCAGCTGAATTAGACCATCTTAGAAATATTCAACAAAATTTTAATTCTATTCTTGAAGAATATCTCGAAGAAGAAAAAACAAAGACTGGAATTTCAAACTTAAAGATAAAATACAATAGAATTAGTGGATATTACATCGAAGTTTCAAAAGGAAAACTTTCAAGTGTTCCAAGTCATTTTATTTTGCGTCGTACAATGGTAACTGGAGAACGATACACAACAACTCGTTTACAGGAACTTGAAGATGAACTAATAAAAGCTGATGAACAAATTGTTCAACTTGAAAAACAACTTTTCTTACAAGTTAGAAGTGAAATTTCAAAACATACAAATTATTTGTTACAACTTTCTTCTGTAATTGCTTACATTGATGTTTGTGCAAGTTTAGCTTATGGAGCAAAATCTCAAAATTGGTGTTGTCCAGAAATTACACAGGATGATAGTTTTTATGTAGAAAAAGGGCGTCATCCAGTAGTTGAACGACATATGGCTTCTGGTGAATTTGTTCCTAATGATGTAAATTTATCTGACAAAAAATTTGCTTTAATTACAGGTCCTAATATGGCTGGTAAAAGTACATATTTACGACAAAATGCTTTAATCGTTTTACTTGCACAAATTGGTTCATTTGTTCCTGCTACAAAAGCAAAACTTGGAATTGTTGATAGAATTTTTTGTCGCGTTGGTGCTTCCGATAATCTTGCAAAAGGTGAATCAACTTTCTTAGTTGAAATGTCCGAAACAGCTCTTATTTTGCGTTCTGCTACGGAAAAAAGTTTAGTTATTATGGACGAAGTAGGGCGTGGAACTTCAACTGAAGATGGGCTTTCTTTAGCTTGGGCAATTTCTGAATTTTTATTACATACAATTAATTCTAAAACTTTATTTGCAACTCATTATCATCAGTTAACAAGAATGGAACATCAAAATTTACAAATGCTTTGTATGGATGTCTTAGAAACTGATGGAAAAATAATTTTTTTAAGAAAAGTTATTGAAGGTGCTGCACAAAATTCTTATGGATTACATGTTGCTCAACTTGCAGGAATTCCAAGAGAAGTTGTAAATCGAGCACAAAGTATACTTGATGTTATTGTAAAAAATTCAAATATTTATACTGATTCAACTTCTGATTTAGGAATTTATACTCAGCAAAATCAAAGTTCTTTTACAGACAAAAAACTTGTTCCTTCTAGTACACTTCCAGGTTTGTTTTCTGATGAAGAAATGGTTTTAGATTCAATACTTTCTACCGATGTTAATAGTATCACACCATTGGAAGCTTTAGCAAAAATTTCAGAATGGAAAAAACTGCTTTCAACAAATTGAACAATATAAAAAAAGGTGATACTTAAAAATGAAAAAAAAAGCAAGATTTTTTTGTGAAAATTGTCAAACAGAAGTAAAAGGTAATGCTCGTTTTTGTGGTCATTGTGGAAGATTTTTTGCCGCAGTAAAATGTCCTGCTTGTGGAAAAACAGGTGCTTCTCATGCTTTTGCAAATGGATGTCCTCAATGTGGATATGCTGTTTCTAATTCTAATTCAAGTTCTACAGAAACATCTAAATCCATTTTAAATGATAAAAAATCTGTGTTAAAAACAAATTCGAAAAAAAAATTTAATTTAAAAAAACTTTTTTCAAAATCAAATAACAATCAGGAAAAAAATTATTCAGAAGATTCATTACCATTGTGGATTTATCTTGTTGCTATTATTTTTTTAGTAGTGATTTTGATAATGTTTTCAAAAATGATTTAATTAAAAAAAATTCACACCGGAATAAAATCCACAGTTAATTCAGGAATTGAAATTTTTCCTGTTTTTACTGTAATTTCTTCGTTTAGCTGATAATCCCTTTCATTATTTAAAATTGTTTCCATTGCTAATTCTGGAATTAAGAAAATAGTTTGTTTCTGTTTTTTTTCTACGGCTATTGCTTTACCTTGCCAATTTGGATTTTGTGTTAAGTAAACCAATTTCCAATGTAAACATGATTCTCTATCAGCTTTTACAGCTTGACTAATTCCTGCATCACCACAACTTATTCTTTCTAATACTTCATCTTTTGGAATTAATTTTTCACCAGCGATAAACGCACGTAATTGTTGGTGAGCAATTAAATCCATGTATCGTCTAAGTGGACTTGTAACTTGGCTGTACATGGCTAAACCCAAAGAACAATGCATACTTGGTGTAACACCAACTTTTCGGCTTTTCATACAACGTCGTAGGCGATATTGTCCTGCATACCCATCTGGAATTTCTTTTGGAATATCTGGTTCATCTTGACTGATAAATGGAAACGGAATTTGATTTTTGAAAGCAAATTTTGCAGCCGCTTCACCTGCCATAAGCATAAATTCTTTAACAACAGTTGAAGATTCTGTGTGATGAACTTCTGAAATTGTAACTACATTTTTTTCTTCTTGTGAATTTGTAATATTGATATGAACTTCTGGAAGTTGAATGTTTACTGCACCACTGGATTTTCTTTTTTGTTCGTATTTTTTTGCAATTTCAAAAAGAGGTTTTAATTCAGAACTTTCTTTTTGTTCATCAGCTTGTTGATATGTTATACATTTAACATTTATCAAAGTTTTAAAAATTTCAGTTTCGACTATATTTGCTTCGTCATCAAGTTTTATTTTGAAAGATAATGCCTTGCTTTTTTCAGTTAATCCAAGAGCATAATCTTCTAAGCAGTCTTCATTTAACATTCTTGAAGTATGCTCTGGAAGATAAAGAGTTGTTCCTCTATGTCGTGCATCAATATCAATTTTTGAATCTGGTAAAACAGTTGAAGCAGGGTCGGCTACATGAACCCAATAAAATTCACCATCAAAACCTATTGCATCATCAGGATCGGCACTCCATTCGTTGTCGATTGCGTAAAATGTTCCCGAAATTTCAATTCTATCTTCTTGCGGTGGAGGAGGTAACACTTCTCTTGCAGAATGAATTGAAAGACCGTGCCGAGCAGGATGTGGATTTTTTGTGTAATGCCAAAATCCAGTATCAATTAAAAGTTTATGAACTTTTTCAATTTTTTCAGACAAACCAGCATCTTTTAAGATTTTTGATTTATCAGTTTTGCCAAGACAGAAGGCTTCAATTTCTTGCATGTATTGAAAATCATCTTGATTTACTGATTTTTGTTTTAATCGATTTATAAATTCTTCGTAGAGCTTTGATTGGTTTTCTTTTGCATTTTCTTTTTCTAAAATTTTTTCAATTTCAGATAAACTTCGTGGTACAAAATTTTCAGATTCTTCTTTAAAATAATGTGTGGCTTTTAATTGTTGATAAAAAATCCATGAATCTTTTGCTAAAAATTCTCCAAGGCAAAGTTCTGCTAATTCAAAAAAACTAAATGAAGAGTTTTGTGTTTCATCATCTGAAATTAAAAGTTCGTGAGTTTCTTGAATTTTTGAATTTATATCACCTTGATAATTTTTGTCTTCTGCAATTTCTAAAAGATATTCAATTATAGATTCAGGTTTGTTTAAATTTTGCAATTGTTTTTTTTCTTTTATTAAATTTGCAGGATACAACAATGTCATATCTTTTTCACGAATTTTTTGTGTTGAATATATTGCACTTTTTTCAGTTGAAGTTTTAGGACTAGATTGATATTTAATCGAAATTTTTTCTGAAACTTCTGTAATTACAGCAAGTTGATTTTTGTAAATTATTAAACTGTTGCACTCTGTCATATAATATATAATAGAGTAGAATTTGTTATCTTTCAAGTAATTACAAAATTTTACAAAAAATAATTGAATCCAGAAAGGACTTAAATATTTTTAATTAACTAATTTAGACCCAAAAGGCTCTCGCCCAAAATTGCTCCAACTCGCTAGTGCTGCGCTAGGCTTGCAAGGCTTCGTTGTATCAATTTCAGGCTACGCCTTTTCACTGATTTTGTTAATTACAATTTTTCAAGGTACTTTCTGCAATTATTGTGCTTTTTGTAAACTTTTTGCGTTTTGGTAGAAATGCTATACGTGAAGTATCTTTCATTATAGAAATGTCGTTAGACATTTCGAATCCGTGTGGTTACTTTATATCTACTTTACAAAATTCCTTTCTTTGTTTTACTATGTTCTTATGATTACTTATTTCTC
>JAXJWW010000033.1:0-2838 GCA_036307825.1 Treponemataceae bacterium
ATATTGGACCTCTTGGAAAATTACTTGAACCACTTGGAGATTTATCTTTTAATGAAGCAGTAAATTTATTTTCTGAAACTATAAAAATTGGTTTGCAAAATGGAGCAGATTTAATTTTAATTGAAACAATGAATGATTGCTACGAAGCCAAAGCAGGAATTATTGCTTGTAAAGAAGTTATCGAAAATTTAGGAAGTGAGTTTGATGTGCCAATTTTTGTTACAACAGTCTACGATGAATCGGCAAGAAGTTTAACAGGAACAAACATCGAAACAATGACAACAATTTTAGAAGGACTTGGTGTTGACGCACTTGGAATGAATTGTAGTCTTGGGCCAATTCAAATGAAAGAATTTTTAAAAGATTTTACTGATAACACAAAATTACCAATCATTGTTAATCCTAACGCAGGACTTCCAAGAAGTGAAAACGGAAAAACTGTTTACGATATTACCCCACTTGATTTTGCAAACATCGTAAGCGAATTTATTTCAAATGGTGTTTCAATTGTTGGTGGATGTTGTGGCACAACACCTGAGCATATTAAATTACTTGTAAAAAAAATTTACGAAAAAAATTTAATTGATAAAAGTAAAATTGACTTTTTTATAAATCAAAACACAAAAGAAAAAAACAATTCAATAAAAATTTGTTCAAATACAAAAGTTGTAAAAATTGGAAAAGATGAAATCCCTGCTTTAATCGGAGAAAGAATAAATCCAACTGGTAAAAAAAGATTTAAACAAGCATTACGAGAAAATGATATTCAATATATTTTACAGGAAGGTATTAAACAAGAAGAAAATGGATGTCATATTTTAGATGTAAATGTGGGGCTTCCAGAAATTGATGAAACAAAAATGATGATTGATGTAATTAAAGAATTACAATCAGTTACAGATTTACCTTTACAAATTGACACTTCTAATCCTGACACAATGGAACAAGCATTACGATTTTACAATGGTAAAGCTTTGATAAATTCTGTAAATGGAAAACAAGAAGTTATGGAACAAATTTTTCCTTTAGTAAAAAAATACGGAGGAACTGTTGTTGCTCTAACTTTAGATGAAACAGGAATTCCAGAAACTACAGAAGGAAGAATTGAAATTGCAAAAAAGATTTTAGACACAGCACAAAAATTCGGAATTGATAAAAATGAAATCATTTTTGACCCACTAACAATGGCAGTAAGTTCTGATGATAAAGCAGGAATTGAAACTTTAAAATGTGTAAAAATTTTAACAGAAGAATTTAATGCAAAAACAATTCTTGGAATTTCAAACATTTCTTTTGGATTACCTCAACGAGAAATTTTAACTTCTTCATTTTTTACAATGGCATTAACAAATGGACTTTCATGTGCAATTATGAATCCAAACTCAACTGAAATAATGAAAGCATATAATTCATTTTGTACTTTATCTGGAAAAGATAATCAATGCACAAATTATATAAATTTTGTAGAAAATATTTTACAGCAACAAACAGTTGTTCAAACAAATGCCACACAAGAAAACAAAACAAGTTTTAGTAATTCAGTAAATATAAATTCTGATACAATTGAATACGCAATTATAAAAGGACTAAAAGAACAAACAATTTTAAAAACAAAAGAATTGTTACAAACAAAAACTGAAATTGAAATTATCAACGAACATTTAATTCCAGCACTTGATATTGTAGGTAAAGCATTTGAACAGAAAAAAATTTATCTACCACAATTATTGATGAGTGCAGAATCAGTTAAAGCAGGTTTTTCAATTATAAAAGATAATTTAATTCAATCTGGTAAAAAAGAAGAACCGAAAGGTGAAGTTGTAATTGCAACAGTAAAAGGTGATATTCACGACATTGGAAAAAATATCGTAAAAGTACTTTTAGAAAATTATAGTTTTAAAGTTTACGATTTAGGAAAAGATGTTGAGCCACAAGAAATTGTAAATATTTGTGTTGAAAAAAATATTAAATTTGTTGGACTAAGTGCATTGATGACAACTACCGTTCCTGCAATGGAAGAAACAATTAGACTTTTAAAAGATAAATGTCCAAATTGTAAAGTATGTGTTGGAGGTGCTGTTTTAACACAAGAATATGCTGATATGATTGGTGCAGATTTTTACGGTAAAGATGCCTTAGATACAGTAAAATTCGCACAAAAGATTTTTACAACTTAAACTTTATTTTATAGGATAAAATTATGAATGCAATTTTTTATGTTTTATTTATTCCTTTACTTGGAACTGTAATTGGCTCAGCCTTAGTTTTTTTTATCAAAAAAGAAATTAATTCTCATCTACAAAAAACTTTATTAGGTTTTGCCTCTGGTGTAATGATAGCAGCTTCTGTTTGGTCATTGCTTCTTCCTTCAATTTCGATAGCAGAAGAAAATGGAAACATTTCTTGGATTCCTGCCTCAGTTGGTTTTCTTTTAGGAATTTTCTTTTTACTGTTTTTAGATTTAATTATTCCCCATCTTCACAACAACGAAGAAACTCCAGAAGGACCAAAATCAAATTTCAAAAAATCAACAATGTTAATCTTAGCGGTAACTCTTCACAATATTCCAGAAGGAATGGCTGTAGGAGTTGTTTACGCAAGTGTTGTTGCAGGAACCCAACAAATTTCTTTAGCTGCACTAATTAGTTTAGCAGTTGGTATTGCAATTCAGAATGCCCCAGAAGGAGCAGTAATTTCAACTCCCTTACGAACAGCGGGAATGTCAAGAAGAAAATCCTTTTTGTATGGCTCTTTATCTGGAATCGTAGAACCAATTGCATCTGTGATTACAATTTTATTAACTTCACTTGTACTTCCAATTTTGCCATACCTATTATC
>JAXJWW010000034.1:0-11147 GCA_036307825.1 Treponemataceae bacterium
ATTCCAAATCATCTTTCTTACGTTTTTTCTGCATATTTTTCTGATTTCTTAGATAATCGTCAACAGTTTTTCGGGATTTTTCAAGTTCTGAAACCTTTGCTTTTAAAGCTAAATATTCATCGTGTTTAACGGAACGTTCTTCTGCAAGGGCGTTCCTTTTTTTCTCCATAGTTTCAGGAATAAGAAATATTTTTCATGCAAGTACAATTCAACCAATAAAAAAACAACGAGGAAAGCTTGTAGAACGACTTTTTATTATATTGGGTGAAATTGTACTTGTTGTACTAGTTGGATTACTTTTAACAACAACAAAATCACTAAAATCCCTTATTGAAAATGAAGAACTTTTAACAAAAATTCTTGTTCCATATTTTCCTCAAGCAGTAAAAGTATTTCTTTCTAATCTTTTTTCTATATTGATAAATTTAATTCCTTTTATTTTTATGTTTTTGTTAGAAAGCTTTCTTTTTAGATTTGCATCAGGAACAAAACCTAAATGGAAATATTGTTTTTTATCATCATTAAACTGTACAATTCTTTTTTGGTTTGTAACTGTTTTCTTCAAGCTATTTTTGAATATCACTAGATACAACTTAGTTTATGGAGTTTTAAGCAACTTAGTTATCACCTTATTAGAAATTTACATTTTTTTCATTCTATTTTTTCTATCTGCTCAATTTATTTTTGTAAAACAATTTTTTAAGGAATTACTTTTATCAGAATTATATTTATTACCTTCTGATGATGTGAACGACATAAAATCAAAAATAAAACGAAAATTATTTATCCGCCCAGATAAATTGATAAGTAACGAAAATATGCATATATCACTTTCTGCAGGTGAAAAAATTTACAACGAAAATGATATTTCTGATGGATTGTATTATGTTGCAAAAGGAAAAATTAAACTTTCAAAAGAAAATTATGAACAAGATGTTTCTAGAGGTAATTTTTTTGGAGATTATGAATGTATCCTTGAACAAAACCGTGTAATGAATGCAACGGCAATTACTGATTCTTTAATTATTCTTATATCAAAAGATGAATTTTATAGATTACTCCAAAGCAATCCGGAAGTTTCTCAAAAAATGTTAGAAAGCCTACCTTCCTACATATTAAAAATTTATGGACGGAAACAATTTCCTATGATATAATTATAGTATTAAAAGTTAGGAGTTATTGTGAAAGAAAAAATTGTTGTTTTAGATTTTGAAAGTAAAAACTCACACATAATTACAAAACGACTTAGAAAATTAGGATATTATACAGAAATCGCTTTTCAAAATACAGATATATTAGAATTAGAAAATGTAAAAGGATTTGTTTTTGCAAGTCAAAATGAATTACCACAAAAAATTGATTTTTCAGAAAATTATCTGAATATCGATTCTATAAATCTTCCAACATTAAAAATAAATGATACACAAACTTTTCCAGAAGATAAAATTTTTAACGAATTTGCAGAATCTTGTGGAATGAAAAAAAATTGGACAGAAGATAATATTCTAGAACATATATTAGAACAAATCAAAATTAGTTCCCAAAACAAAAAAGTTTTATTATTTTTATCAGGTGGAGTTATTTCTACAGTTGCCTTTGCTTTATTAAATAAAGCCTTAGGTCAAGATAGAGTTTTAGGATTACATATTGATAACGGGTTTATGCGAAAAAATGAAAGCCAATTAATTTCTGATCGTTATATAAAATTTGGATTTTCTAATTTTATTTTAGAAGATGATTCAGAAATATTTTTAGAAGCTATCAAAAATGTAATTGATTCACAAGAAAAAACAAAAATCATTGGAGAAACTTTTTTACAAGTTCACAATAAAATTGTAGAAACACAAAATTTATTAGAAAGCCAATTAATTTTAGCACAAGGAACTTTGTATCCTAATGTAATAAAAAAAGGTGCAACAAAAAATACACATTCTATAAAAATTCATCAAACAAAAGTAGCAGGAATACAGAATTTGCTTTCAAAAGGTTTAATTATCGAACCGCTAAAGGATTTATACAAAGAAGAAGTTCGCTTAATCGGAAAAAAAATAGGGCTTCCAGAAGAATTAGTTATGCGACATCCATTTCCAGGAACAGGACTTTCTATAAATATAATATGCTCAAATGATGTTTTATCATCACAAGAAGAACGAGATTTAAAAAAAGCAAATCAACAAATACAAGAACTGCATTTAACTGAATTTTTCGATAGAGAAACAATAGAGATAAAAACGCTTCCAATAAAAACTATTGGCAAAAATGGATATTTTAAAACTAGAAAATTTTCTGCAATTCTAAAACTTGATTCAAAAAAAATTCCAGATTGGGAAATTTTAGAAAAAGCCTCATCATTCATTACAAATTCAGTTGAAGATGTAAACAGAATAATTTATTGTATTTACGAAAAAGAAAATTGTGTTTTACAAGAACAATTTTGTACAAAAAAACGATTAGACCAAACTCGAGAAGTTGATGAAATTGTAATCGATGAATTAAAAGAAAATAATTGGTATTCAAAAATCTCTCAACATCTAACAATAAATTTACCATACGCAACTACAAAAGATAAATGTTCAATTGTTTTAAGACCAGTAATTTATGAAGACGAAGCAACCGCAAAGTTTGCAAAAATTCCTCTTGAGATTTTAGAAAAAATAATTGAAAAGATTAGCAAATTAGATTTTGTAGATGGTTTATATTTTGATATTACAAATAAACCACCTGCAAAAATCACTTGGGAATAAATTATTCTAAGCCAAAGAAAGTTAGTGCATTTTTCCACATAAGATTATCATAATCCTCTTGTGAAATTAATTCTGGAAGTTTTTCAAAATAGTCTTGATACAAACTTCTCTCACCTCTAGGATTATGATGATAAGTATCAATTCCATCTATAGGTAAATCTGTTCCAAAAAATAATTTTTGGCTACCAATTTTCTTTATAAAATTAATTGTACTTTCCATAGAAACCCAAGCTGTATCCCCAAAAAGATTTGGAAGTAAAGCAATAAGTTCAGTTGCAATTACATTATCAGAACCTAATCCCATGTGAGCCATAATAAAATTCACCTTTGGAAAACTTTTTGCCATATTGTAAACTTTTTCAGGACAATCATTTTCGCCAGTTCCTGTATGAGTTATTACAGGCAAGTTAAATTGTTCTGCTAAATCTAAATATGGATTCATAAGCGGATCATCAAAATCTAAGGCAGAATGATAAGGATGAAATTTTACAGCCTTAATAACATCAAGATTATTTTGTATTAAATTTATAAGTTCATCAGAAATTTTTTCTGTTTTTGGTTTAAACCATGGAGCAACATAAACTTTGCCATAATTTTCTTTTGCAAATTTTATTGATTTTTCCAAACTTTTTACTTGAGAAATTTGTAATTCCTGTGGTAAAATTTTTTGTTCGTGGTCTGCTTCTGCAGATTCTGAATTAGAAACTAATACTTTTTCGATGTTGTATTTTTTCATGGCTTCTAAAACATCAGTTTCTTTCATATCAAAATTTAGAGAACGCCCAATGTGAACATGAGCATCAATTATTCGTTGTGTTTTCATAATTATATAATAAATCCAAAATGTTTTATTTGCAATAAAATAATTTAATTGTTGACACAGAATTATTTTTTATGTTAGATTAAATTCCTTTTTTGGAGGTAATATGGAAATTTGGGATTTATACACAAAAGACAGAGAAAAAACAAACAAAACAATGATTCGTGGCGAAGAAATACCAAAAGGATTTTATCACCTTGCAGTTACAACTTGTATTTTTAATTCAAAAGGTGAAATGTTAATACAACACCGAGTTCCTTTTAAAGATGATTGGGCAAACTTCTGGGACCTTTCTTGCGGAGGAAGTGCAATTTCTGGTGACACAAGTCAAACCGCTGCCGAACGAGAAGCTTTTGAAGAATTGGGACTAAAAATCAATCTTGAAAATGAACGCCCAACTTTAATAAATCTTTTTGACGAAGGTTTTGACGATGTTTATGTTTTGAACATGGATGTAGATTTATCAACTTTAAAATTACAACCAGAAGAAGTTCAAAATGTAAAATGGGCAAGCAAAGAAGAAATTTTTTCAATGATTGATAATGGCACATTCATTCCCTATCACAAAAGTTGGATAGACATTTTATTTTATCGCTCAAAAATCCGAAGCAACAAAGTTTTTGGAAACTAGAAGCGTAAGAACTTACGAAATTAAACGCTAAAAAAATCACCATTCTACACTAGCAATTTCTACCCAAGCAGGTTTAAATCCTGCTTTAATTGCTGTATTTCTAGAAGAAATATTTGACCAAGCAGTGCAGTAGTAGGGAATTTTCCCTTTTTCAAAAATTTTGTGGCTTAACTTATTCACCAAAAAAGAAGCAATATTTTTTCCACGAAATTCCGGAAGAACATCAACTCCAATTTGCCACATAGAATCACAATCATCAGTACAAGCTGCAATTCCTGCAATTTTGTTATCGATATAAGCAACAATTGCAATTTTATCTTTTCGTTTTGAACAATCTTCTAACAAACAACTTCCATAATCAAGGGCATTGTCAAACCCTTTTTCATTGTAAAAAGATGCAATTTCTTTATCGTAAAAAAACTTATATTCAAAATTATCTTGCTTTACACTTGGAACAGAAAAATCTAAAAAATCATTTCGTGGCAAACAAAAATTTGCCATGCAGTTTATTTTTCTTTCAAAAGGAAACAAAACCTCATTTAATTTATAAATGAAATCTGGCTCAAAACTTCTATAAAGTTCATTTTTATCAAGGTCATTTTCTAAAAGATTTTTAACTTTATCATAAATTTTTGAATCCACAGTACAAACAAGGCCATTTCCAAAATAAACCAAATTACAAAAAAGTTTACTTGGAATACTTTTTTTATTTCCGCGATTTTGTGATTTTTCATCCTCCGCCATTGAAATAACGGTGATTTTATTTTTCAAAAAATCATTTTTATCACACATCATATCTTTTGCATTTTGTTCAAATACAGTTTCTATCATTTTTGAATATTCCATAAATTCCTCTTTTTTAACTTTAACTTTGATACGAACAAAATTATGTTCTTGATCTTGATGATGTAAATATCCGCCATTATTCAACATTACTTTTAAAGATGCTTCATTAGAACGCAAACAACGTAAAAAAATCTCATCTTCGATAAAATCACTCATTTCTCTTAATTTTTCTATGGCAAGTTTCAATCCTTTTGTGCCATAACCACGTCCGCGAAAATCAGGATGAATAATATAACCGATATGTCCACTTCCGTTAAAAAGAAAATCGTTCAAAAAGTGGCGAATCTTAAAATGCCCAACAATTTTATTTTCTCCAACTTCTGTATCGTACAAAAAATAATAAGTGTCTGGCACATAACCTTCAGGAAGATTTATCCCTTTGGAAAACTCAATTCTTTTTGGAATACCTTTATTGCAAAAATCTTCAAAACTCATATTGATATATAAATTTTCAACACCGTTTTCATCAGGACAAGTTTGAAAAAACTCCCACTGAACTTTTGCGTCTTCTAAATTCATTTCTTTTAAATAAAGCATTTTATTTTCCTTTTTTTTATTTGGGCGTTCCCAAGATTGTTAGCTTCCACGACCCTCAACTACAAACAGTCTTACATATTCTTTCCCTAAAAGAAGAATTCTCAACAGAAATTACATAACCATATCTTAAAACAATATCCCCAATCTGAACCTCTCTTGCCCCACCATAATTAATTTCACATCCAAACAAAACAACAATCAAAAAAAAGAAAATTAAGTAAAAACAAAATTTCTTCATCATAATTTCATTATACAATAATAATCTCAATAAATAAATACTCAAAGTTTTCTGAATAAAAGCATTTATAAACAAATTTACATAAAATTTCGTTTCCTACTTGACGGGGGGGGGTATCGTGATAAACTGAAATAAGAGTCTTCGTAGTTTAAGACTTTTATTTCAATTTACTGAGATTTTCTAATCACTTATAGACAATCTCAATAGGAAGGTTTTTATGAAGAAAGGAATTGTTATCAGTTTAGCAATTGCATTGATGGTTTTATTTTTAGGCTGTGATCAACCAAGCACTCCTACAAATGATCCCAACACACCACAACCACCGACAACAGACACTTTGATTGGCAACTGGTTTTATTTAGAAGTTGATACAAGTGCTTGTACTGAAGACACTTTTACAATGATTTTTAACGGTCCTACAGGAACTAAACAATCTAAAGATATCACAGATGTTCCAAAAACTGGTACCGTAAAATATGATTGGTATTCTACTACAGGAGCTCATGAAGTTTCTACAAGAACAGATTGTCCTGATAAATCTATAGGAAATGAAACTGATAAATTAGGTGTATATGTCTACACCGACGCAACTTCTGTAAATTGTTATGGCTTCAACGCATCTCAAAATTGGTGGGTTGGAACAATAGAAGCAAACAACTGGCCAGGAATTGCAATGAGTACAGATGCAGAAATTGTTGTAGAAGAAGTAACTGTAAATTTTGTTGTTACAATTACAGGAGCCTCTGAAGGTGATAAATTCTACATGGATGGAGATGTTTGGTCTTGGTCAAATGGGTGGCCTATTGCTGCTTGGTCAGGAAATAGCACTGAAAAAGCTCAAGCATGTATCACTGCTAACAAAAATTTTAGTACAGTTGCAGACGACAGTGGAACTTGTACAATTACAACAAGTTATAAATGTCCAAAAGGCGTTGCAGCCAGTGGAAAAATCCAAATTATAAATTATGTAGATCCTGAAGATGATAGTGAACTTTGGGGAGATCCAACAATAAGTAAAAATATAACTCCTGAATGGCCAACTTTATCAGAAGACGGAAACTTCACATTAACAGTTGATGTTAGTGAATAAAAGAAAATAGTTTTAATTTAGTCGCCTTAAAAAAATATCAAGGCGACTTTTTTTATATTTTATTCGAGGTTTTATGAAAAGATTTATATATATTTTCTCAATAATTTGTTTAACTTTTATTTTAAGTTGTAAACAAACTACTACACCAGAACCAGGGCAAAATACTCCAAATAACGACTATCCTGTAACAAAAGAAATTCCAGCATTTTCGCCAATAGGTGGATTTTTTAAGGAAACTCAAACAGTAAGTATTGATTGCTCTGACGCAAAAGAAATTTATTACACAATAATCACTCCACAAAATGTGATTGATAAAGAAAATTTAGAAGCCCCAAGCGAAACTTCTATAAAATACACAGGGCCATTTCAGGTTTCAGAACAATGTATTATTAGAGCGGTAGCAATAAAATCAGATGGAACAAAAAATTACGCAATGACTTGTTTTGATTTTGATTTAAATCGAGATAATGATTATTCTGGAACAAAACTTGAATCTCCTAATTGGCAAGATCAAATCATCTATTTTATTTTAACAGATAGATTTTATAATGGCGATACAACAAATGATAAAACCGAAGGGCTTATTACTCAAGACGGAATTTCCTATGATGAATCAATTGTTTTACCGGGACAACCTGCTTCAAGTTATAACGGGGGTGATTTAAAAGGGATAGAACAAAAATTAGATTATATTCAATCTTTGGGAGCAACTGCTATATGGATTACACCTCCAATAAAAAATCAAGTTGCAGATGGAAACTATCATGGATTTCACGGATATTGGGCAAGCGATTTTACAAAAGTTGACGAACACATGGGAACTTTAGAAGATTATCAAAGTCTTGTAAATGAAGCTCATAAAAGAGGAATGTATGTAATTCAGGATATTGTTGTAAATCATGTTGGCGATTTTCAAAAAATAGTACCACAACTTTCAATCACTGCCGAGATGGTAAAAAATAAACTTAGTGAAACTGATTTTAAACTAAATTCACAATCTGTTCCTTATGCACATCCTACACAATTACCATGGGCATTTAACAATGTAAATGATTTAACAGAAGATGAATTTTTATACAGTTCATTTTATAATTACAATGCTAGTATCTACAACTTTACAGATTTATCTCAACGATACATTTGGCAATCTTCTGATTTAGACGATATGAAAACTTCAAATCCTGTTGTGCAAAATTTATTACGAGGTTATTTTAGATACTGGATTGATAAAACAAATATCGATGGATACAGAATTGATACAGTTTATTATGTTGAAGAAGAATTTTTTGAAGGCTTTATAAATTCAGAAGAAAGTGGGAATTTAGGAATAAGACCTTATGCAAAAACCTTAGGGAAAAATGATTTTTTGAATTTTGGAGAAGCATGGTCTACTGATGAAAAAATAGTAAGTGATTACACTCAAAGTGAAAGTGGAACATCTCGCATTGATTCTATCATTTATTTTCCTCTACGATTTGCCATTACAGACACAATAAGTCAAGGTTCTAAAACAAGCAACATTTCAACAGTTCTTCAAAATCGATACAGAAATACATCAAAAGTTCATTATGCAGATCCTAACAGATTAGTAACATTTATAGATAATCATGATGTTGACAGATTTGCAAAAGTTATGAATGGTAATATTCCATTAATAAAAGCGGCTTACGGAATTATTTTTACAATTCCTGGTATTCCACAAATTTATTATGGAAATGAACAAGGTTTTGCAGGTGAATGTCGAGAAGGAATGTTTACAGGTAGTTTTAGATCTGAAGGAACAGTTCAAACTCAAGACTATTTTGATCAAACAAATGACTGGTTTATTTATTTTCAAAACCTAACAAAAATGAGAAAAGAAAATAAAGTTTTTAGATACAATACTTTATACGTTTTAGATGATACTGATGATGCGGCAGGATTATTTGCCTATGTTGTCCGAGAAAAAGATGAAAATGGCAATGTTGTAACAACTGGTACAAAAAACAAAGCTATCTACATTATGAACACATCAAGTATAGCAAAAGTTTTGGATGCTAAATACACAAATCTTTTACAAGGTGAAAAATTTACATTACTTTCAGATGTTTCTGCTTGTGAACAAGGAGATTCTCTTCCAGATGAATTTACTATCAATGAAGGCGGAAAAGTAAATCTTGTTATACCCGGAAACAGTTATGGAATTTATCTTTTAACAGAAACAGGAGTTGAAGTATCTGGTGCTGAACACACAGTTTCTATTGTTAGTGTACCTACAGAGGAAGTTCAAGAAAACGAAATTTCAATTTCTGGAAAAACAAGTCATAATGGAACAGTAAGAATCGTTTTAAATGGAGATTATTCAAATTCAACAGAAGTAAACGCTACTGCAAATACTGAATTTACTCAAACAATTGATATTTCAGCTTTATCTAATGGAAAAGTTTCTGTTCAAATGATTTTTGAATCTGAAGATGGATTTATAATTTATTCTTCTCAAAAAAGTTTTAATATCTTAAGACCATTTAAATTACTAAAAGATTCTTGTGTTACAGATCCTATTGGAGATGATAACGGTGTTGGACTTGCAAAAGGAAAAGTTACTTTGCCATCACGAGAAGAATTTAAAGGTCAAATGGATATTGTGGGTGTAGATGTTTATCGTTCTGGAAATGATATCCGTCTTGGTGTAAAAATGGATTCTATTTCTAAAACATGGAATCCTACAGCAAACATTTTTGACCATGTAATATTTAATATCTTCATTGGTACTCCAGAACAAAACGGATGTACATATCATTCTGGATATAATTACGAATTACCAAATAATTTCAAGTGGGATTTTATGTATCAACCCAACGGATGGGGAAGTTCTTATTATTCTAAAGAAGGAGCGTCACTAACATCACTTGGGAAAGCTATTACTCCGTCTCCTACAAATACTCCTGTTGTAAATTATGACAAAGATACAGATGAAGACGGTATGATTGAACTTAATTGGGAAAATTATACACCAACTGAAGAATGGCAAGATGAAAGTGGTATGATTTGGTTTACAATAAGCGCTTCATCCTTAGGTTATCCTAAAGATATTACAGGATATAAAATATACATCAATACTTACGATTTTGATATGGGTGCTCCTCGAGGAATGGTTGAAGGTGAACATGAAGAATGGAAATTCGGAACTGCAATCTCATTGGAAGATACACCAAGAGTTATTGATGAACTAGATACAATTATAGAGATAAAATAGCTTATAAGCTAAAGTAATTTCTCAATTTTTGTCCAGACGATTTGAGTTTAAATTTAAATCATCTGGACTTTTTATTAAATATTTATAAAAATACTAGTCTCTCCACGTTAAATAAAAAAAACTAGCTTATTTATAGAATAGAACACTTTAGTAAGCATCATATTTTTTAATAATAATAAAACTCCTAGCAACTCACACTTTCTGGGTGCCATTACTTATGGTGTTGTAAAGTTTAGTACAGGTTACATTGTACCTATAATCATTATTCAAACCTTTTATGTATACAATTTTGTACTCATTACACATAATTATTAATATCCAAACTGAAATTTCGAACTTGTCTTATAAATCGATTGTATACATAAATTCTGTTTTTGCAAGATTAGGTTCTGATTTGTTATAACGAATCCCATCATCAGAATATTTTTTCATACCGATTTTTTCCATTACGCGCCAAGAACCGATATTTTCTGCATCGCATTGAGCGATCATCTTTTTTACGCCAAGTGATTTTGTAAATTCTAAAACGCATTTTGCACTTTCTGAAGCAAAACCTTTGTTCCAAAAATTTTTGTCTAAAATCCAACCCATGTCGGCACAATTTTTGCCAAAAATTTTTACGATTTCAGGATTTTCAAAAAGCAACTCAAAAGAAATTCCACCGATAAATTTATTATTTTCTTCTTTTAGCAAAATATCAAATTCAAATAAAGTTTGATTTTCACTTTCCCACTGAGTTTCGCATATTTTGATATAATCAAAAGTTTCTTCCTTTGGTTTTGGCAAAAACATCATAAACCGAGTATTTTCAATATCACTTGAAATACGAGCTCGACTTTCAAAATTTTTCATAGAAGCAGGAACAAGCAAAAGTCGTGAAGTTTCAAGTTGCGTAATTTTCATATTTTCCTCGATAAATTGCGAACAAATTTAGTTTTCTAAAGCAAAAATTTTTTCTAAATAAGTTTTTGCATTTTTACTTTCAGTTTGATTATACTCAAATTTC
>JAXJWW010000035.1:0-1643 GCA_036307825.1 Treponemataceae bacterium
ATGAAAAATGGAGTAGAAACAAAACTTGTAAAATAAGATAAGGGCAGAAATTTTAGAAAATTTCTATAAAAAAATAATCCACACCCAAAATCATTTGTTGAAAAAAGTGGGCGTAGCAGAATCGAACTGATGGAATCACAGAACCTCAGTCAAGTGCGTTATCTCTCCGCTAACGTCCACATAAATTTAAGCACTGATAGGAGAATCAAGTTCAATTTCTACAGTGTATGTTACAATTAAATCATTGATAGGAACTTCAAGAATTTCTGAAAGGACAATTAAATTATCAATGGAAGGCATATTTTTTCCAGAAAACCAATTGTAGATAGTTTGAACATAAGGGAACTCGAGAATGATTTGCAACTTGCGAGGTGAAATTCCTCGAAGTTTCATGAGTGATTTGATTTTTTCTCCTGTTGCTGTTAAATCCAAAACAGGTTTTTGATATGTTAGTTTCACGTTGATACTCCTTAAAATGCAGAGTTCCAACGCAATAAAATGGAAGGTACGCTAAAACTCCACTATAAAAATTGGTTTTGCACAGTTCGAATAACTATGCGCTTTAATGCTTTCAAAATTCTTAAGACCCGAATGTTCAGAGACATTACGCGCGAATAAGACATGCGCACTATGTTTGAGACAACTTAAGAAGATGTTTTTAATTGAAATTGCGTTCATCTCTGAACCTCCTTGTAAGAATCAGTCAGCACAAGCCAACTTTTTGCGTTTCAACGCTATGTCATTATTATACAACAAGAAAAAATATTTGTCTATTAAAGCATTTCTATAATTTAAATGATTCTCTAGCAAAAGTTTTTTATCCACAAATTGAAGTTGCAATTTTTTTTCCAAGAAAAATTCCTGCAAGACAGCCAACAACACTTAATGTAATATAAAGTGCGCAAAGAAAATAGGATTTATCATTTATCAAATTGAAAGCTTCAAGTGAAAATGTTGAAAAAGTTGTAAAGCCTCCGCAAAATCCAACTTTCAAAAATAAATTTGTGTTTGAAGACATTTTTCGACTTTCAGCAAAGCCTACAATAAAACCAATAAAAATTGCTCCCAACAAATTTACAATTAAAGTGATAAAAGGAAACTGAGATTTTATGGGAATCAAACTAATTGCATATCGACAAATCGCTCCAATTCCGCCACCTAAAGTCACCATCAAAAAATTCATTTTATATCCTTGTTTTCAATTTAACAATGTCGATATTATACAATGAAAAAAAATTTTGTCATATATTTTGTACTGAAAAAATTTAATTCCCTTGTAGTAAAATAATTTTTAAACTAAACTACAAAATATGAATTACAATTTAGAAGAAATGGCAACTTTGGGGGTTGCTGGAAATTTTACAGGACACCTTGAACAAGCTGGAGAAGCTAAAGATTTTATAAACATTAAAACCAAAGAAGAAAATGCTCCAAAGGCAATTTTTCCAACATATATTCCATCTAAAAATAATTTGGTTCCAGAGTTTTTAAAAACTTTTCCATTTGATAGCGAAAAAATTATATTTCCTAAAAATGAAGAAAATCTACAAATTGAACCAGAATGTGCGATTCTTTGTGATGTTCTTTGGAATAATGACAAAGTTGAAAAAATTATTCCTATTGCATTTGGTGCTTCAAATGAC
>JAXJWW010000036.1:0-2248 GCA_036307825.1 Treponemataceae bacterium
ACCAGTAGAAATATAAATACCTCGAGAACTTAACTCTCTAACTAAAACTTCCCCAGGAAGATTTTTGAAGGCAACTTGCAAAACCCAAGGCGAAAATCTTTCATCCTTTGCTTGTCGATTTTCTGGAATAAAAATACAACTTGGATTTTCCTTCAATTTTGAAATAAATTCACCTGTATATTCAATTTGCTCTAAAAATCGCTTGTAAGAAGCAGTCTCAACTTCACCTTTTTTGATAAAATACTTTTCTAAACAAAGTGAAATTGCTTCTGCGCCAAAAAGATTTTCAGTTCCGCTTCGTAAACCGTTTTCTTGACCGCCACCACGCAAAAAAGGTTCAAATTTATCTTTTGTGTATAAAATTCCAATTCCTCTAGGACCACCAATTTTGTGAGCGCTAATTGAAGCAAAATCAATACCTTTGTAAGATAAATCTAATGGAATTTTACCCGCTGCCTGAACTGCATCTACATGGAATTTAGGTCGTCTTTTCCCCTGGCAAGCCAAAGTTATTGCGTCTGAAATTTCATAAATTGGCATGATGCTTCCAGTTTCATTGTTTACTGCCATCACGCAAACCAAAACAGTATCATCTTTTAAGGATTTTACAACATTTTCTGCCGTGATAATTCCATTTTCATCACTTGGAATTGTGAAAACTTGAAATCCACATTTTTTCATTATTTCTGCTTGTTCTCTGATGGCAGGATGTTCCAAAGAACTGAACAAAATACTTCCCTTATTTGGTCGATTTAAAAGTGATAAAATCGGTAAATGATTACTTTCTGTTCCTCCAGAAGTAAAAATGATATTTTCTTCTTTTACCCCAAGAACTTTTGCGCTTCGTTTTCTTGCATTTTGAAGGATGTTTTTTGCATCAATTCCTTTTTGGTGAACGCTAGATGGATTTCCACCAAATTCAATCGAAGTTTTATATGCTTTTTCTAAAATTTCTGTATCAAATAGGGCAGTGGAAGCCCAGTCGCAATAAATTTCTTTTGTTTTAGAGTTTTGATTTTCCATACAAAAATACTTTAAATCTTTTTGATTTTTTATTCAATCTATAAAAATTTATATTGTTTTTTTGTGAAAATTTGATATAATGGAGATTATGACTAAGCATAATATTTGGAAAAATCTCGAAAATCATCTTCCAAGTTTAGATTCTACTTTGGGAGCAATTTTTAATCCTTCTACACAAGAAGTTTCTTTTTCACTTTGGGCACCAACAGCATCTTCTGTTGCAGTTTTAATTTTCTCTGACGGAATAATTAAAGAGCCTTCATATCAATTTCAATTAAGCATGAACCAAGAAAGTGGTGTTTGGGGAGTAACTTGTTCTTTAGAAGAATCCTTAGATGGTTGGTTTTACGAATTTGAAGTTACAACAGAAAAAGGTAAGCGTCGTTGTCTTGATCCTTATGCTAAATCAATGGCAGCCTTCTTAAATGACGGAACTTCAGGTCGTGGTGCAATCGTAAATCCTGAAAATCCTAAATATCTTCCACAAGGAGGATGGGCTGAATCTGATAAAACTGAAAAATGTACAACTTTGCCAGAATTTTCCGATTATTCACAAGCAATTGTTTACGAAATTTCTGTTCGTGATGCAACAATTTCATCTGATTCACCAGAAAAAGATGAAACAAAAAAAGGTACTTACGCAGGATTTATTTCTGCTCTTCCATATATCAAAGAATTGGGAATTACTCACATTCAACTTTTACCTGTAATGAACTTTTACAACAATAACGAAACTATCAAAACTTACGAAAATGCAGGTACAACTCACGGAAATAACTATAACTGGGGATATGACCCACACAGTTATTTTTCTCCAGAAGGTTGGTATTCCACAGACCCAGAAAATCCTTATTCAAGAATTTCAGAATTAAAAACTTTGATTAACGAAGCTCATAAACTTGGTCTTCGTGTTATTTTGGATGTTGTTTATAACCACATGGCTAAAACTGACTTCCTTGATGACATCGTTCCAAATTATTATTTTAGACAAGTTAAAGACGGAAGTTTTACATCAAATTCAGGTTGTGGAAACGATGTTGCTTCTGAACATACAATGACAAGAAAATTGATTGTAGATTCTTTGGTTTATTGGACAAAAGAATATCATGTTGACGGTTTCCGTTTTGACTTAATGGGACTTTTAGATGCTGAAACTGTAATGACTGGTTACGAAAAATGTGCAGAAATCAAAAAAGATGTGCTTTTTATCGGTGAAGGCTGGAAA
>JAXJWW010000037.1:0-30923 GCA_036307825.1 Treponemataceae bacterium
GTATTGCCTAGTTGACGGGGGGGGTAATTTTGATAAAGTGAATTTAATAAATTATT
This sequence comes from Treponemataceae bacterium, assembly GCA_036307825.1. Lineage (GTDB taxonomy): Bacteria > Spirochaetota > Spirochaetia > Treponematales > Treponemataceae > RGIG9060. Next base: position 57 of record JAXJWW010000037.1, read on the forward strand.
AGCGAATTAGTTTTTTTACTACTTTGACTAAAACCATTTTTATTTTTTTAGGAGGGATTCTATGAAAAATAGACTTCACGACAAAAAGGCAGGAATTTTTATTCTTGTTGCAATTTTTATTATTTCTGTTGTAGATGTAATTTTGCGTGCTACTGTTTTCACAGAAATGGCATCTACTGCAGCTAATTACGGAGAAGCATTGGTTACAGCTGTTTTCTCTGTAGTACTTCTTACTTTTGGACTAAAAGGTAAAGACCGTATTTTCTATATTCTCTGTGGTGTATGGATTGCCTATTTTGTAATGAACCAACTTTTTAGTATACCAAATTTGTTTGCAGATATGGCATATTGTTTCAACAATGGAATTTATACTGGTGTTGTTGCAAATATAATTCATATTCTTAGCATTATTTGTATCGTTATTATGGGGGCTTTATTGGTTGAATATATGAATGACGGTACTATTTACAACAAAGCTTTTAACTTTTTCTGTATTCTAACAATTTTGTTGTTGGTAGCTCTTATTATTATCAGTCAATTTGATGCTTGGCTTTTAGGGTACAAGTTCCCAATTCTTGGATCTCTCTATGACCTTTATCGAATAGTTATGGTTTTCTTCTTTACAACCTTTGCCTACGACAGTGCAAAAAAACAGTTGAACAAAGTTGACCTTTCTAAATAACAAATACCGGGGCTAGAAAAATCTAGCTCCTTTTTTATTTCAACCTGAATTTACACCATCTTGCTTTGCAATTTTTGCTTCCTTATTTCATCCTTATACATTCCCTCAGAAAAGTCGTTAGACTTTTCGAATCCGTGTGATTTTTTTATTTCAACCTAAATTTAATCCATCTTGCTTTGAAACTCCTTTTGTATATTCCTACCTTGATTATCTATTCTGTAAATGCTATTATTCTATATAATTGAATAAACTTTTTATTTTTTGGAGATTGATATGAAAAGCGATAACGCAAAAAAAGGGATTGCTAGAGCCCCTCATCGTTCTTTATTTTATGCGATGGGATATACTGACGAAGAATTAGAACGACCATTAGTTGGTGTTTGTTGTGCAAAAAATGAAATTATTCCAGGTCATATTGAACTTGATAGAATTGCAGAAGCCGTAAAAGCAGGAATCCGTATGGCAGGTGGAACTCCAATTGAATTCCCTGCAATCGGTGTTTGTGATGGAATCGCAATGGGACACGAAGGAATGAAATATTCACTTGTTACTCGTGAACTTATTGCAGACAGTATCGAATGTGTGGCAAAAGCTCATCAGTTTGATGCTTTAGTTATGATTCCTAACTGTGATAAAATCGTTCCAGGTATGCTTATGGCATCAGCTCGTCTTGATTTGCCTACAGTTTTTGTTTCTGGTGGTCCAATGATGCCAGGTCATCTTCCAGGAAATGATTGCACAAATCCATATTCAGGAAAAAATCTTTCATTAACAGATATGTTCGAAGCTGTTGGTGGGGTAAGTTCAGGAAAAGTTACAGAAGCTCAACTTAAAGAAATGGAACAAGTTGCTTGTCCTGGTTGCGGGGCTTGTTCAGGAATGTTTACTGCAAACTCAATGAACTGTCTTACAGAAGTTTTAGGTCTTGGTCTTCCAGGAAACGGAACAATTCCAGCAGTAACAGGAAAACGCATTGCTTTGGCAAAACACGCTGGTATGCAAGTTATGGAAATGTACAACAAAGGAATTACTGCTCGTTGTATGATGAAAGAAGCAAACTTCCGTAACGCATTGGCTGCTGATATGGCACTTGGTTGTTCAAGTAACACAATTCTTCATGTTCCAGCAATTGCTCACGAAGCAGGTTTCAATCTTGACCTTCACATGATAAATGAAATCAGTAACAAAACTCCAAATCTTTGTCACTTGGCTCCTGCAGGACATACTTTTATGTGCCAACTTGATGATGCTGGTGGAGTTCAGGCTGTTTTGGCAGAACTTGCAAAGAAAAATCTTATTGATACAAGCGTAATGACTGTTACAGGAAAAACTGTTGCAGAAAATATCAAAGGTGTTGTAAACCGCGACCCAGAAATCTTACGCCCAATCGAAAATCCATATTCAGATAACGGTGGAATTGCAATCCTCTTTGGAAATCTTGCTCCAAACGGAACTGTTGTAAAACGCTCTGCTTGTGCAAAAGAATTGATGAAACACACAGGGCCTGCTCGCGTTTTCAATGACGAAAGTGAAGCAATGGAAGCTGTTCAAAAACAAGAAATTAAATCAGGGGATGTTGTTGTAATTCGCTACGAAGGGCCAAAAGGTGGACCAGGAATGAGAGAAATGCTTGCTGTAACTGCTGCTCTTGCAGGACAAGGCTTGGATAAAGAAGTTGCTCTTATTACAGACGGTCGCTTTAGTGGTGCAACTCGTGGTGCTTCTTTGGGACACTGTTCTCCAGAAGCTGCTGTTGGTGGACCAATTGCTTTAGTTGAAGAAGGGGATAAAATCACTCTTGATATTAACAACTACAAAATCACTCTTGAAGTAAGCGATGAAGAACTTGCAAAACGCCGTGAAAAATGGGTTTGCCCAGAACCAAAAGTAACAACAGGCTACCTCGCTCGTTACGCAAAGTTAGTTTCCAGTGCAGATAAAGGAGCTATTTTACAATAGCTGCGAGTTTTGCAACGCAAAACTCGGTAGCAAACGAAGTTTGCGAACGGACAAAGGTGCAATTTTACAATAAAAAGGACTATGATGAAAATTACAGGTGCTAGAGTTATAATTGAATGTCTTGTAGAACAAGGAATAGATACAGTTTTTGGTTATCCGGGAGGAGCAATCTTAAATGTATACGATGAACTTTACAAGAATAAAGATAGAATAAAACACATTCTTACTGCTCACGAACAAGGCGCTTCGCATGCAGCCGATGGATATTCTCGTGCAACAGGAAAAACTGGTGTTGTTTTGGCAACAAGTGGACCGGGAGCAACAAATCTTGTTACAGGAATCGCAACTGCTTACATGGATTCAATTCCTATGGTTGCAATTACTTGTAACGTAACAACTCCTCTTTTAGGAAAGGACAGTTTTCAGGAAGTTGATATTACAGGAATTACAATGCCAATTACAAAGCATAGTTATATCGTGAGAAATATCGATCAACTTGCAGGTGCAATCCGAGAAGCATTTTTTATTGCACAAAGTGGACGCCCAGGACCTGTTTTAATTGATGTTCCTAAAGATGTTACTGCCAATGTTACAGATTTTGAACCTCTTACAAAAGAAGAACTTGCTAATTTCGAAACACTTCATTTGTTAAAAAATATCAAACGAGTTAACGCAGGAAAAACTTATGAAGATTCACAAATTGAAGAAGTTTCAAAATTGATAAATTCAGCCGTTCGTCCTTACATTTACGCAGGTGGAGGAATTATTTCATCAGGTGCTTGTGATGAAGTAAAAACTCTTGCAGAAAAAGCAAATATTCCTGTAGGTGTAAGTTTAATGGGAAAAACTGCATTTCCTGCCAATCATCCTTTAAATACAGGAATGATTGGTATGCACGGAACAAAGGCTTCTAACACAGCAATTAACAAAGCAGACTTAGTTGTTGTTTTAGGTGCAAGATTTTCTGACCGCGTAATTTCTGACCCAAAAAAATTTGCTGTAAATACAAAATTTGTTCATATTGATATTGATTCTGCTGAAATCAATAAAAATATCAAAACTTGTGCATCAATTATTGGGGATTTAAAAGATATTCTTACAAAACTTATTCCTCTTGTAAATGAAAGAAAATCTTCAGAATGGAATGATTATGTTTCAGAATTGAAAAATCACATTCCGCCAATGTACAATAAAAAGACAGCTTTGCATCCAAAATTTGTTTGCGAAAAAGTAAATAAAATTGCTGGTGAAGATACAATCATTACAACTGAAGTAGGGCAGCATCAGATGTGGGTTGCTCAATTCTATCCATTTACAAAACCTAGAACTTTGTTAACTTCTGGTGGACTTGGAACAATGGGATACGGAACAGGCGCTGCAATTGGTGCGCAAACTGCTTTTCCAAACAAAACTGTTGTTCACTTTGCTGGTGATGGTTCTTTCAGAATGAACTGTAACGAACTTGCTACAATTCAAAACTACAATCTTCCTATTATAATCATTGTTGTAAATAACGGTGTTTTAGGAATGGTTCGTCAGTGGCAAAACCTTTTCTATGAAAAACGATTTTCAGAAACAACTTTAGACAGAGGTCCTGATTTTGTAAAACTTGCCGAAGCTTACGGAATCCAAGGTTTTAGAGCCAAGAATGAAGATGAGTTTGAAGAAGTTTTCAAAAAAGCCTACGAAAGCCGAAAACCTACGATTATTGATTGTAATATGAATATTGATGAAATGGTTCTTCCTATGGTTCCAGCAGGAAAACCAATTGATGAACTTCTTTTAGAAGTTGAATAAGTCAATAACAAATATTAAAAATGAAAAAGCCGTAAGAAGAAAAAATTTCACTCTTACGGTTTTTTTTATGTATTTTTAGTACAAGTTCGGAATAAAACTAAGAATTAAAACTCTTTTATAAAGCAAATTTTGTTGTTAATGAAACTGCAAATGGAATACTAGGTTGTTCTACTCCAATTTTGTAAACAGTAGATTCTCCTGCAATTACAAAGCCAAATTTTTCAAGGTCAAAGATAAATCTTCCACCTACATTTAAGTCCAAAATATTAAAAGCTTCATCGTAAGTTTTTTTGTAAGATTCTACACCAAAAAACAAACCAATTTTGAAAGGAGAGCGTTCATCTAAAGCAAGAACATCTAAATATCCACCAATGGAATAATCAACTGCATCTTCTCCCATTTCTAGTTGAGCTATTTTTGAATAATCAAGAATTAAACTTATATCCTGATTTTTACAATGAAATGTTAAATATGGTTGCATTTCAGTAATATAGTTTTCAAATATATTTTTTGTTGAGAATGTAAAGTTTGTATTAGCTCCAATTGTGATAAAGTCAAACAAAAGAATATCCGCATCTAAAACAAACCCTGGTGTAAAATAAGAATTTCTTAAATCAAACAAAAATCCACCGAGAATATTGAAAATCTTGCCATCATATCCACCAGCACAATAGGCGCTGTAATTTCCACTTTTATTGTTTTCTAAAACTGCATGAATAGCAAATTTGTCAGATAATTCTTCTTTGATGCCAACTGAAGCACCAAAAATATTTTTGTTTTCTAATCCAAAATTATCGTAGTGAAATCCAAATTTTACTTCGGTTGCAAAAACTGATGTTGAAATCAATAATATAGAAACTGAGATAAAAATTTTTATAACAGATTTTACTTTCATCATAAAGCAACCTTATAACCTGCTATAAGTGAAATATTATCCAAAAATGTATCAAAATCTTTAATATTAAAAGCGTTAACATTGAGAGAAAAATTTAATTTTCCTCCACCTAGATAAATAATTCCGTATGGTGAAATATGTAATCCCAAGTTTGACATTTTTTCTTCATTACTTTGTTCTGCTTCTTGCTGAATAATAATTTTATCTAAAGAGTCAGAAGATGATACTGTTGTCATCAACCCAAATTGGCTTTTCTTTCCTGATAAAGATATCCAAGGTGTATAAAGTGATAGGCTGATTCCTACTGGATTCTCTACATAGAATAGATTTTCCCTAGTTTCTTTTGGCATGTTAAATAATGAAAGTGAAATACACATACTTTTAGAAACAAATCTAGGTTCCACAAGAATATATACATCATTAAGAGATAAAACCTTTTCGTCGTTTTCTTCGCTTGGATCAATAATCAATTTTGTAAATCCAGCTTGGAATAACAATGATGAAGAATTGCTACTTCCTAAAAAGGCTGTTAAGCCTGCGTGCATATCAGCTCGTTCAATTAAGAGAATTACTTTTTGTGTATCACCATTGTCGTGAACAATTTCTCGTTTCATTGGCATAGTTAACCCAAAAGTCAAATCTATAGCACCAATTCTTCCTGCACTTGCAAATCTAAAATCTGTATTAAAACTTTCAGAAATATCATCTTCTTCTGGAGTTTCAAAATTTTCTGTTTTGTTGTAGTAAATACTTGTTCCTACTGCAATATTTTTAGGCAATTTCACTACATAAGAACCACCAATTCCACTCATATCGTAAATTTTTGCTCTAGAAATACCACAAATTGATTCTGTTAATCTTGAAGCAAAAGAAGGAATTCCAAATTGGCGTTGTAAAAATACATCAGAACCAACAGGTTCGTATTCTCCAAGGTGAATTCCTAAAAGATGTGAAATTTGTCCAAAGGAACCCAAATATGTTAGGGAAATTTCATCAAGGCTAAAAATAGATTCTGTGTTTTTGAATGTAATATCTTTAAAAATTGATTCTGTAGTATACATACTAAAACTTGTTCTTAAAAACAAATTCTTAGACAAATCAAATTGTCCTGCAAAATAGGAATCCATTAAAACTTGAGGGAATTTTTCTGGTTCAGGTTGAATTTTTCCACCAATTCCAATTGTTCCTGTAAAATAGGGATATGTAAAAGCGGTGTATATAAAAAATAAAAGACAAAATAATATAGCAAATATTTTTTTATGAGATTTTAAACTATTGTAATATGTAGTTGTTATCACTATTATTTCTCCAAAATATAGTTTTCCACATTATACTATCGGCAAAAAATAAAAAAACTTTAAATATAATATCATATATATGATAAAAATACAATTTGAAAAAAAATATAAATTTTATTTATTACTTATCTTGACTTATGGGATAAATCGTATAAAATAGTTTAGTATGAGTGATTATCTAGATTTGAATAATGAAGAATTATTGAAAGATTTTTTTGCAGAAGCTGAACAACAGGTTGAAAACTTAGAAAGCAATATTTTAGTAATAGAAAATGATCCTACGAATCATGAGGCCGTTGATGAAATTTTCCGTGCGGCTCACACATTGAAAGGTGGTTCTGCCACAGTTGAAATGACAGAGCTTTCTGGATTCACTCATGCGGTGGAAGATTTATTAGATGAACTTCGTTCAGGTACTGTTGATATAACAGGTGATGTTGTTGATATTCTTTTATCTTCAATCGATATTATCAAAGAAATGTTGAATTGTCGCCAAAATGGAACCGTTTACGAAGATGATGTTTCTTCCATAAAAGAAAAACTTGCCTCTTTTATTCCTGAAAAAGGTGATAAGAAAAAATCAAAATCTTCTGTTCCTCAAAACTTGCGTCCTGCAACTGAACAAGTTGTGCAAAATCCTATTCCAACAGAAGTAACTTCTTCAACTGACGAAATTGTAATTGAGCCTCCAGCATCGTTAATTTCAGAATATGATGTTTTGGAATTAAAAGAACTTTGCGAAGGTGCTCAAAGACTTTGGGGAGTTACTGTTTTATTTGATGAATCAAATCCAATGAATTCTGTTGGTGGTATTCAAGTTTTTGCCTCTCTAAAAGAAAAAGGAAGTGTGCTTAAAACAATTCCTGATTTTGATACATTATATGAAGATGAATTTCAGCCAAGGGTTGTATATTTTGTTGCTTCCGAAGCAACTCAAGATGAACTTGAAGATGCTGCTTTCTTGGATGATGTTTCTTTATGTGCCGATGCTCAGTTGATAAAAAGTGCAATTGCTCCAACTGTAACTTCTGCCCCTGTAAAAGAAAGTTCAGAACTTGAAGTAAAATCAGAATCTCAGGTTAAGCAAGAAATTCCCCAAGTTGAAAAAGTTCCAGAAGTTGCTCCTGTTCAAACAGAAGTTGTAGAACCTGTTCAAGAAGAAAAAACTGAAGTTTCACAGGAAAAACTTCCTGCAAAAAAAGTTCCAGAGAAAAAGCCTACAAATGCAGCCAATACAGGAAGTGTTTTGCGTGTTGATTCTAAACGAATTGACTATCTTCTTAATTTGATAAGTGAAACTGTAATTACAAAAGCTGCTTTTAACCAAACAGCAATTCAACTTGCACATATGCAAAACCATTTGCAGAGTACAGAATCGGCCTATAAAGAAAAAGTTCGTCGCTTAATTGATTCTATGCCTGAATTTGTAGATTCACTTAAAAATGGAGCAACAATAAAAGATATAAAATCAGAAATCAATGAAGAATTTGGTGATATTTACACAATGTTTGATACATTCGATTCTGATTTTAAGTCAATGGCTGGAAAATTCCGTTCTTCAACTCAAAATCTTGGTCGTATCGCTGGTGAACTTCAAGAAGGGGTTATGAAAATCCGAATGGTTCCTATCAATCAGATTTTTTCACGTTTTCCTCGTGTTGTTCGTGATTTATGTAAAGATCTTAACAAAAAAGTAAATCTTGTTATTGAAGGTGAAGATACAGAACTTGATAAATCTGTTGTTGAAGATTTGCTTGATCCAATTATGCACTGTGTTCGAAATTCTTTAGACCACGGAATCGAAAATCCTTCAGATCGTTTGAAAAATGGAAAAAATGACGAAGGTACTTTGTTGCTAAAAGCAAGTAACGAAGGAAATATGATTGTTATCGATATTGTTGATGATGGTCGTGGAATTGATGTTAACAAAGTTAAGAATAAGGCTATTGAAAGAGGAATTATCCATCCGAATAAAGTTCTTTCTGATCAAGAAGCATATCAACTTATTTTTGAACCGGGATTCTCAACTGCTGATAAAATTTCAAGTGTTTCTGGTCGTGGAGTTGGTTTGGATGTTGTTAAAACTCAAATTGAAAAATTAAAAGGTTCTGTTATTGTTACTTCTGAACATAATAAAGGAACAAAATTCAGTATTAGACTTCCTTTGACTTTGGCAATTATTCAAGGTTTACTTATTCGTGTTGGAAAAGAAATTTATTCAATCCCTATCGCTTCTGTTATCGAAAGTCATCGTGTAAAACATAGTGAAATTAGAACAATCGATAATTACGAAGTATTAAATGTTCGCGACGAAGTTATCAGTATTTTACGATTGAATAGACTTTTTGGTATCAAAACTGAGTCTAATGAAGATGATGTTAGTTTTGTTGTTATTGTTGGTTCTGCTGATAAAAAAATCGGTGTTATGGTTGATGCTCTTATCGGGGAAGAAGATGTTGTTATAAAACCTCTTCATGATCAGTATACAATTACACCGGGAATTGCAGGTGCTTCGATTTTGGGAGACGGTTCTGTATCTCTCATTATTGATGTTTCTCAACTTCTTGATTTGGGTGTAAAGCAAGAACTTAATGCTCGAGAAGAACGAGAAGCTGCAATAAACAAGTAGGAGTTATTATGGAAAATATACAAAAGCAATTAGCACGTGTTATGACTGCTGATCAAGTATCTGAAGAAAAAGAAAAGAATATTGCAACTGTAGATTTCAAGATGGTAACTTTCTCTCTTTCGGGAAAAGATTATGCAATTGATATTATGAGTGTAAAAGAAATTGCTAAAGCTGGAAGATTTACTTATGTTCCTAATACAGCTCCTTTTGTTTTAGGTGTTTATAACCTTCGTGGTGATATTATTCCGATTATCGATTTACGATTATTCTTTAATATTGAAATTGAAGAACGCTCTGATGATCAAATTGAAAATGTGATTATTGTTTCTGTTGATGATAATGTTTTTGGAATCGTTGTAGATGGAATTGATAAGGTTGTTGGAATTCAAAAATCTACGATACAGCCTCCTCATCCGCTTTTTGGTGATATTAATATCAAATATATTTCTGGTGTTGTAGAAAGTGAAAATAGACTTTATGTTCTTTTGGATATTGGTAGAATTTTTGCCAATAAAGCAAAAGAAGAAACAACAGAAGAAGCACCAAAACTTGCCGTTTCAAAGATGCCTCAAGTTACAACAGAACAAGTACCTGTTCAAGAAGTAAAGCGACAACAAATTCCTACAATTAGAGAAGTTGTTCAGCAAGATGTAAAAGAAACACAAACAACTCCTGAATTTAGAGAAGTAACTTCTTCTGTTCCTGTTGTAACAGAACAGACTGAAGTGTCTGAAAATGCTCCTTTAGATTTTTCTATGGAAGAACAAAAATTCAGTATGACACAAAATTCTTCTGAATCTACTTTAGATTTTGATTTTATCGTAGAAGAATTAAGATCCTTAAAAAAATTCTATGTTACTGATATAAATTCTCGTTGGGTAAAATCTCGTTTTGAATCTTGGATTGATGAAAAAGGAAATGAAAATTCTCAGTTTACATCAGATAAAGATGCTGAAGAATTTTTAAATGGTTTTTATTCTGAAAATTCTGGAACTTTTTGGACAGAATCTTATGCAAACAGAATTTTTGAGTGCTTGCCAGATAATAGTGCAAAACAAATTGTAGTTTGGAACCCAGGTTGTGGAAAAGGGTTTGAATCATATTGTTTAGCTTGTGTTCTAAGAAAACGCTATCCTGATTCTAGAATTAGAGTTTATGCACAAGACGTAGACTTGCTAAATGTATCAAATGCATCATTACTATCTGTTCCTGAAGAATATGCTACAAGTTGGCTTGCTCCCTTTATCAGTAAAAATGTTTCTGGTGGATATGTTTTCTCTCCAGATATTAAAGATATCGTTATGTTTGAGTATCATGATGTTACAAATACAAATACTGTTCCAAATGCTGATTTGATTTTCTGTAGAGATGTACTTTCTTTCTTAACAGAAGATGTTCAAGATAATGTTCTTTTAGACTTTGAAGATCGGTTGAAAGGAAACGGCATTATGATTCTTGGTGAGAACGAGACTCTTGCTGGAAAAATGCAATGGTCTGAAAAATTAATAGAAAATATTTCAGTTTATACAAAATAAATTTTAGGGAGGTTTGCTATGAGAGTTGAGTATATAAATCCGTTTGTAGAAACAGCTTTTAGCGTATTATCAGAAGTTTTAGGTGGTGAAGTTAGACGAGGTGATTTATATCTAAAATCAACTTCAATGCCTGTAATGGGTGTAGCCGCTTTAGTAGGATTGGCTGGTGATGTTGAAGGCCGTGTTCTATTTGATATGTCATTGGAAACTGCATTGAATATTGCTTCTACAATGAATATGGAGCGTCTTGATACATTTGACGATTTAGCGAAAGCTACTATCACAGAGTTGGCTAATCTTGTTACTGCACAGGCTGTAACAAAATTGCATGAATTAGGATTCAAATTCGATTTAACTCCACCTGCATTGTTTACTGGTGAAAGAATGGAAATTGCTAATCATGAAGTTGAAGCTTTAATTGTGCCTTTGATTACAGCTCAAGGTAAAATCGAAGTAAATGTAGCAATTAGAGAAAGAATGTAAAACAAATATAAGGAGTGTATAAAATATGAAAACAAAACAAGATTTTCCATCAATAAATGAAAGACCACCAGAAGGATTAAAAGAGGATGGTTCAAAAGTTAGAGTTTTAGTAGTAGATGATTCAATGTTTGTTGCAAAACAAATTGGTCAAATCCTTTCAAGTGAAGGATATGAAATCATTGCTACTGCTGTAGACGGAAAAGAAGGTGTTGATAAATACAAAGATTTATATCCAAATGTTGATGTTGTTACAATGGATATTACAATGCCTAGAATGGACGGAATTACAGCTCTTGAACATATTATGGCTTTTGATAAAAATGCTCGTGTTGTAATGATTAGTGCTTTAGGTAAAGAAGAACTTGTAAAAAAATCATTGCTTTTAGGAGCAAAAAACTACATTGTAAAACCGCTTGACAGAAAAAAGGTTCTTGAAAGAATCAGTTCTGCTGTAAAATAAGTTGAGAAAATCGGTATTCTTATTTTATGAGGATACCGATTTTTTTTATAACTGTCTTAAAGTATAAAATCCTTTATTGCATTTTATCAATTTTGTTGGAAAGTCTAAATTATCTCCAATGTAGATACGGATTTTTCTAATATAAACATAAATTGCGTTTCTTTTAATTATATTACATTCACCCCAAGTATGATTACTTAATGAATTTATAGAAACAGGTTTATTTATGTTGCTTTTTAAATATTCAAAAATTTTTATTGAAGTAGGATCCAGTCCAATATATTCATTTTGTTTTTTTTCTTGATATTTTTCTCCAAATCCAAGTTCTATGCTGTTTTCAAAATAATCAGCAGGCTGTTCTTTTATGATTGCAATACCGTTTTCGTCAACTGTAAAAAGTTCATCATAGTTGATGTTTTCTTCTTCTTCTTCAAATACACTTTCATTAGTAACTTGATAATTTGTTATGTATTGATTTATCTTTTTTTCTGATTCCTGCCAATAATTTGAATAAAAAAGTTTTACAAATTGCTGAAAATTGTACATTTCTTGTAGCAAACATTGTTTTGTGATTTGTCCCAATAAATCGTCTTTATCAATTTCATGGATTGATGTTTCTACAATTAAACAATATGTATTTTTGGAAATATTTTGTATGTATTCTTGAATATTGTACTTTTCAGGTCTAAATGTGTCACAATCAATTAAAACAAGGTCTATGTCTTTATTTTCAAGATATTGATTCAATCTTTCCTTTTGATAAGTTGATACAAAACAAAAATCTAACTCAGAACAAGTTAATTTTACTACATTTAAAAATAAAGTTGAACGACTATAGGCTAACACTTTCATTAATTGTACTCCATGACTTTATTAAAAATTTATTGATTAATTTAATTTTACATAAAAATATTTATTTTGTAAATAAAAATAATTTCATTAGAACTATAGTTTTGAAAATTTTTTTTACTAACCATTAATAATTAAGATTTTGGATTTATTTGAGTTTTGAATTATATAATATTTAAAATAAAAAACACCACAAATCAAGTTGAAAAAAAACAACTGTTTGTGGTGTGTTTTGCAAAAAAGAATTAATTTAGATTAACTGTTAACTCTTTCTACGTATTCGTTAGATTCTGTGTTTACCATGATTTTTTCATCTTGTTTGATAAATAATGGAACTCTAACTGTAAGACCTGTTTCTGTGATAATAGGTTTTGTTGCACCAGAAACAGTATCTCCTTTTACGTAGTTTTCGCTTTCTGCTACGATAAATACCATTTTTTGTGGAATTTTAACATCGATAGCTTCGTCATTAAAGATGAGAATAGGATATTCTTCACCTTCTTTTAAGTAGTATTTCAAATCTTCGTTCAAACTTGTTGGAACATTGATAGTTTCAAATGATGTTGTGTCCATGAAAACATAGTTTTCACCATCTGAATACTGATATTGTCCTTGTACTGTATCAACTACAGCATCTTCTACCATATCAGGAGTTTTGATAGTTTGTGTCAAAACTGAACCATCTTTTAAGTTCTTCATTTTTACGCGTGCAAAAGCTGTTCCTTTTCCAGGATTTACAAATTCTCGTTCTACAACCAAATATGGTGCATTCTTAATAAGTAGAACTGTTCCTTTTGCGATGTCGCCACCTCTAATCATCGGGATTTCCTCACAATAATAATTATTTCTTAAAATTATACACAAAAATCTTTATGATGACAAGTACAGGGGAAGTTTTGTAATTTTTTTCTACATTTAATTATTCTTGCAAATCTGATAATATTCCTTCTGATGTAAAACTAAAGTAGCAATCAGTACTGATGATTATGTGATCTAATGTTTTTATTCCAAGGATTTCGCCACCTTGTAAAAGTCGTTTTGTTAAATCAATATCTTGCATAGATGGTGTTACATTCCCTGATGGGTGGTTATGCACAAATATTACTGCCGCCGCTGAATCTGCTAATAAATCTGAAAAGACCTCTCGTGGCTGAATTATTGCACTATTTGAGCTACCTTTTGAAATTTCTCTAATTTTTATAACTTCGTGATTCCCATTTAACGAAATTGCTAAAAAATATTCCACTTTTTCCAATGTGTAATGATTTACCAAAGGAATAATATCTTTTGGGGATGTAATTTTTTTCTTTGATGAGTTATAAATCCGTTTTCCTAATTCAACAGAAGCACAAATTAAACTTGCTTTACTTTTTCCAACACCTTTTATTTTTAGTAATCTTGAGAATAGACTTTCACTACATTTTCGCATTATTTCATAAGTAACTTTTTGGCTAATTTTTTCTACAGGAAAATCCTTTATCCCAGAGCCTAAAATTAGCATAATAAGTTCTTGTAATGACATAAAATCTATGCCATATCGTTCAAGCTTTTCTCTGATTTCTGGTTGTTCACCACTTCTTTCATAATTATATAAATTTGTGTACATATCTTTATTATTAGTAAAAATTTAAAATAATTGTACAAATTGTCAAAAAAATATATAATTTTTTTTATGAAAATTCGATTTTTTAATGGTTTATCATTTTTTTTGATAGTATGTACAATTTTTGTATTTACTGGATGTCAAACAAAGCTTCCTGTTTCAAAACAAGATTGTTCAATTTTGCTTGATGATGTTGGAATAAAGTCTGAAAATCAACTTGTGGAATTTTTTGTTGAAAAAAATCCTTCTTGCGACATAAAAAAAGTTAAAAGACTTGCTTCATATTATGTTGAGCAAGGAAAGGTTGAAGGAATTAATTCTGATATTGCTTGGGTTCAAATGTGTTTGGAAACAGGCTTTTTGAAGTTTGGGCTTTTAGTAAAACCTGAAATGAATAATTTTTGTGGTTTAGGTGCAATTGATAAAAATAATCCGGGGTTAGCTTTTGCTACAGAAAAAGATGGAGTTATTGCTCACATTCAGCATTTACACGCTTATGGCACAACCAGAAAACTTAATGGAAAACTTATAGATTCTCGGTATAAATATGTAAATCCAAGAGGAAAGGCTCCTTCTGTTTATGAACTTTCGGGAACTTGGGCAAGTGATAAACAATACGGTCAAAAACTAGCAAATTTATTAAGTTTACTTTCTGAATATTAAAAAAAAGCGAAGTTTTTAAGAATTTGATTTTTTCTTATAAACTTCGCTTTATTTTTTTAGCAATTATTGCTTATCTTAGTTCCAAAAAATTCTTGGTCATTCAAGATTTTTTCGATATTTGCAATATCTTTTCCACCAGCACAAATTACATCAATATCTGCACTTTCAGCTCGTTTACTTGCAATTGGGTCAAAAGGACAGTTTTTACCAGGTGTCCATTCATCACCAACCATTTTTCTAAAATCTTTCCAAGAAATGCTATCTAAAGGTTTTGCATCTGGATTTTTTTTAGGATCATCTGTGTAAACTTTTTCTATGTTAGAAAGATTTACAACTGTTTTTGCTCCAAATTGTTCAGCTAAGAAAATTGCATCTGTATCTGTTGAAAATCCTGGTTTCCAACCTGCTGCAATCAAAATTCTTCCTGAAATTTCTGAAACTGAAGTAGGGTCGTAAACTACATCTTGTGTACACAAATCTGAAAAAATTGCTTTTAACAACTGGGCGTTTAATCTTGTTGCCATAATTCCAATCCAGTCTGCTTGGCTATTATCTGAAGTATTGTCGATAATTTCTTTATAAGCGTTTTGATAAATTCTAGCAGGTCCTCCACCACCTACAACAAGAATCAATTTTCTTTGTTCATCTTTGCTAAGCCAATCTCTAACTAATGTAGAGAATTTTTTTAAAAATTCTGAATCTGGAAATTCTGGAACAACAATAGAACCTCCAACTGATAATACTTTTACCATAATAGCCTCCAAAAAAAAGTTAGTTAGAAAATATCAATTCTCTAGTATGTATTAATTTATATTAATAAATTCCCGTAACATAAACATTACTCCAAAAAGAACTGTAAGCCTGAGTTTCTGTCGAGGCTTCTTCCCAGATTGATTGTAATGCGTAAGTTTTTGGTCTATAAACAACTTTTCCATTTATGTTAGAACTTTTGATTTTGTTCCAACCTCTAGAAAAGATAACATGTTGTGAATCCATATTTGCAAAATAGAATGATTTATTTTCATCATTTTGATTTGATGTTGCATATTCTAATCCTGCGCCAAAAGCAGAATCTACAGGAATCCAACCAAATTCTTCAATGTAAAATTCATTCCACCAATGATTATGTGCTTCCATATTTGAATCTACAAAAACCCCTGAAATTGGAATACAAGGAATTTTTGCACTTCTTGCTAATGCACAGAAAATCATTGCAAAATCATAGGCATCACCTTTGTTCTCTGTAATCAATTCTGTTACATCGGCTTCAGCTGTTCTTAAATCGGAAAGAATTTCAAAGTTGTTTATCATATAGTTATAGATTGCTTTTGCTTTTAAATATGGATTTGAAATTCTTGAAGTAATTTTATCTTTTAATTCAACTATTTTTGGATGAGTTGACGGGATAATTTCTTCTTCTTTTAGATAATCTGAAAAGTGTTGTAAAGTTTCTGTTGAATAAGGTTTTACTTTTTCACTTACTATATTTGTTTTTACTCCGTAAACAGGAATGACAAATGAATGTGCAACTGAGAATTTATTATTTTGTTTTGTATCAATAGTTGTTTGATGAACCAAAGTGTTCATGTAATTTGAAATTACAGGTTCTGGATTTGAAACAGGAATTTCGATACTTCTTTGTGTTGGTGTTACAGGTGGTCTTGGAACACGCAAAATCACATCAGCACTTCCTTTGAACTCTTCTGCTGTAATATTTGCAGTTACAGAAAGTAAAAAAGTTTTTTTGTCTGTAAAATTTTTAGTTCCAGGCATATTTGCAATTTTTAAATTGAATAAATTACTACTTCCTTTGTCAGTATTGATATAAATATCACCTGTAGTTGCTCCGTCTGGAACTCTTACACGAATTTCCTGATTGCTCCAGAATTCATAGTCAAAGTTATTTTCTGAACATGAAATAAAATCGTTGTTTTCTTCATTTGATTCTATTGAAAATAAAACTTGGGAATTGTTACGCAATGTTCCAAAATTTTTTCCTAAAATGGTGATTATTTTTCCGATTGAACCATTTTTTTCCAAAATACTTGTTATAACAGGAGTTGATGATTGTGTATTATTTTTTACTAAAACTGGAATTGTTTCTTTATTTGTAAAATTTACTGCTTGTGATTTTCCTGCTGCCGTAACAACATAAACTAATCCATCTTTTATATTTTGAGGTAATTTAATTTGAATTTCTGAATCAGTCCAAGATGTATAACTTGAAGACGTAAGTCTGTTTCCTGCTATTTCTACAAAACTATCTTCAATACTATTTCCAAAATTTGAACCATAAACATAAACTGTATCACCGGGAAGTGCAATTTGTGGAGAAATATGTGTTAAAACTGGTACTTTTTGTGATGCAAAAGTTACAGCCAACGAAATCAATGTTGAAACAAGCAATATAAAAGCAAATAACGTAAATCTTAATGATGAATGCTTACGAAAGAGATATAAAAATTTTTCTAAAATTGTCAATCTTCAAATCCTGCCATTGGTGTATATGTTACATTATACATGGATTGACCGTTATTGTACATATTAAATGTAGATGTTGAATTGTTATTAGGCAATGTATTTACAACAAAATTTAGATTTCTATATTTGTTATGAGTTCTTGGCATAAAAATATTATCAATATTGAAAACTTCATTTTGAGGATTTGAAACTAATATTGGAGTTGTACTATTAGAAACTGATTCGTCTGCAAGTACGCCTCTTTCTGTAAAAAGTTTTGGAACTGAATTTGCTTGTGATATGAATGACATATCTTGTGGTGTTGGAGTTGTATTTGAAAGTCTAATCGGTAAAACAACAGCGATAATTAAAGCCGCTGCCATTGCAGGAACTGCTTTCATAACAGTTGACCAAGGTGAAACTGTCGATTTTTTTGTAACATTTCTGAATTTCAAAAGGGTAGAGAGTTTTTCATAACTATCTTCAAGTTGCTTTTCTGAAAGAGTGATGCTTTCGCTATCTTCCTTAAGGATAGTTTGCAAATTCTTTAGTTTTTGCAATTTTTCGCTACAAGATGAACATGTTTGCAAGTGTTCAAGATATTGTTCTTTGTAAGGTGAGTTCAACTCTCCGTCAAGATAAACAGAGTGAATATCATTTTCAGGACATATAGACATCGTCTTCTCCTATAATTTTTGCAAGTTGTTCTCGGGCTCTAAAAACTCGAATTTTAACATTACCTTCTGTAATTCCTAGAACTTTACCAATTTCTTTATAATTCATTTCGGCATATTCTCTAAGAATTAAAATCATTCTTAGTTTTTCAGGAAGCTTATTCAATGCTTCTCTGGCTTTCTTTTGGGTTTCTTTTTTTAAAAGTTCAACCTCACCAGAAACTGATTCTTTTTTTTCTTCACGAAGAACCTTTTCGTAAGCTTTTCGTTCTCTTGTCTTTCTTTTAGCATAATTCAAAGATGCGTTTTTTACAACTCGAATCAACCAATATTTTGCATCGTCAAGTGAAGGAAAAACTAACTCTTTTTCATTCATTTTGATAAGTGAATCGTGAACCAAATCCTCAGCTGCTTCTTCATCGTTTACAACCCGATAAGAAATTTTGTAAAGCAACTGCATTGTAGCGTCGTAAATCTTTTTAAAATCCTTCGGATTTGCAGCGTGTAACTGAGAGTCTGTTTCATTTAACATGACACTTCCTACATTACTAAACAATAGAAAGTTTTTTAGGTTACAAAAATTATTCATATTTCCAAGTTGTTCCTTGCGGAGTATCAATCAAAATAATTCCTTTTGCTTTTAACTCATCTCGAATTTCATCAGAACGAGCATAATTTTTTTGTTTTTTAGCTTCTGCTCTTTCTGCAATCAATTTTTCAATTTCAGGATTTGATTCAGAATTTTGAACTGAAGAATTTGCTTGTTCGTCTAAAATCTTTTTACCTTCTTCCAAAAGTGAAAGAGAAAGAACTTCGTCCATTTTGCTGATTAAAGCAATTTTTTGCTCATCGCTGATATTTTGATTTTTTACAGTTGTTTGCAAAATTGAAAGTGCTTTTGGAGTTGATAAGTCGTCTTCAAGTGCTTTTGTAAAATTATCCAATTCTGCAACCGCAGTATCTTGTGTGATTTTTAAGTTTTTAACATTTTCAAGTGATTTTGCAAATTCTGTTTTTTCAAGGATTTTTGCAATTCTTTGATTTAATGCTTTTCTTGAATTTTTTGCTCCGTCCATTGCTGGCCAAGAGAAAGTAATTTGTGAACGGTAATGTCCACCTAAAAGAAGAAATCTATAATCTAAAGGAGCATAACCTTCATCAATCAATTTTTGTAAAGTTAAAAAGTTTCCGCTAGATTTTGACATCTTTGCTTGACCTTCTGAGCCATCTGCATTTTTTTCTTTTGCGATAACCAAAAATTCATTGTGAAGCCAGTAATTTACCCATTTTTTACCAGTTGCACCTTCTGATTGTGCAATTTCGTTTGTGTGGTGAATTGGAATGTGGTCAATTCCTCCAGTGTGAATATCGATATTTTCTCCAAGATATTTCATACTCATTGCAGAACATTCAATATGCCATCCTGGATAACCTTTCCCCCAAGGTGAATCCCAAACTAATGCGTGATTTTCGTATTTACTTTTTGTAAACCAAAGAACAAAGTCGTGTGGATTTCGTTTATTTTCGTCTACAACAACAACATCTCGTTTACCAGCTCCTGCTTTTAAATCATCAAGATTTAACATTGCAAGTTTTCCGTAATCTTTGAAAGTTGTAACATCATAGTAAAGATTTCCACCTGCCATATATGTATGACCGTTTGCTTCAATTTTTTTGATAAGTTCAATCATTTCGTTTACATGTTCTGTTGCTTTACAAACTACATCAGGTTTACGAATATTCAACTTTGAAATATCGCTAAAGAAAGCATCTGTGTAAAATTGAGCAATATCTAAAACTGACTGATTTTTTTCTTTTGCAGTTTTTAGCATTTTATCTTCGCCATCGTCACTATCTCCAGAAAGATGGCCAATATCAGTTACGTTCATAACGTGATTTACATCGTAACCTAAAAATTGCAAAGTTTTATCAAGAATATCTAAAAAAACATAAGCTCTAAGATTTCCGATATGAGCATAATTGTAAACTGTTGGACCACAACCGTAAAATCCTGCCTTACCTTCGCAAATTGGTTTAAATTCCTGAAGTTCTCGTCCCATTGTATTGAATAATTTTAATGCCATAAAAGAATATCTCCTTGTGCTATTTTCTATCGATTTTTATTCATATTTATAGTATAATTCTAACTATGAATAATCTACTTAAAAACTCACTAAATTTCAATATAAATGGTTCATATAATGGAATATTTTTACAAAATGAACTCCTAAAAGATAAGACTACTTTTAAAATCGGTGGAAATGCAACTTATTTTGCACAACCAAATGATATCAATAGTTTGATTTATTTGTTAACCGAAGCAAAGAAAAATTCTGTTCCAGTTTTTATTTTAGGTGGTGGTTCAAATCTTGTAGTTGCTGATGAAGGAATTGATAAATTAGTAATTTCAACTTTAGGATTGGATTTTTGTGATTTGCAAGATGATTTATTAGTTTGTGGTGCAGGTTGTACCTTTGAAAAAATTACAGAATTTTGCATTAAAAATGAAGTTTCTGGATTAGAAAATTTTGCAGGACTTCCTGGAACTACAGGTGGCGCTACTTTTATGAATGCAAGGTGCTATGATGTTTCAATAAGTGATGTGATTTCCTCTGTAAAATATCTAGATTTATCTGATTTTAATGAAAAAACTTATTTTCTTGATTCAACAGATTGGGATTACAAAAAATCTCCATTTCAAACAGGGGATAAAATTGTTACTCAAGTAAATTTTAATGTAAAAAAAGGAAATTCAAAAGAAATTGAAGAAAAATCTTTGAGTTTTATAAATGATAGAAAAAATAAAGGGCATTTTAAATTTCCTTCTGCTGGAAGTGTTTTTAAAAATAATCGTAATTTTGGCAAACCTTCAGGAAAAATAATTGATGAAGTTGGTTTACGAGGAATTTCTGTTGGTGATGCTCAAGTTGCACCTTGGCATGGAAATTTTATCATAAATAATGGAAATGCTAGTGCAAATGATGTTAAAACTCTTGTAAAAAATATTCAGCAAAAAGTTCAAGAGAAAACAGGATTTTTACTTGAGTGTGAAATAATTTTTACCGACAAGATATAAAGATAGAGAAATCTTTCATTTATTAGATTGACAATTATATAATTGAAATTTATACTTTATAGTTGAAGTGGTGAGGAAGGGTTTTGTTACAACTATCATTTGTTAAGTTTACTAAAGATTCATATATTCTCGTTGAAGGTCGACCTGCTACAGATAGATTTTATATTATCCAAACAGGAAAAGTTGTCTGTACAAAGTCGCTTTCTTTTCAAACTGGTGAAGATACTTATACTTTAGGGCCAGGTGATTTTATTGGTGTTATTCCATGTATGTCTGGACGTCCTCAAATTGAAACAGTAATTGCATTAACCGATGTGGTTGCAATTTCTGTTCGTCGTGATCAATATCCAGAACTTATCGAGAAAAATACTCCTGTTGCTATGAAAATCATTCGTACTTTCGCAAACAAGATGCGTAATATGAATGATGTTCTTACAAAAATTACTCTAAAGAGTAATATTATTGCTTCTCCAGAGCAATTGTTTGCTATTGCTTCTTATTACGAAAAAGTTGGAAAGCGAGATTTAGCAATTTACGGTTATTATCAATATATGAAATCTTGTCCTAAAGGTGTTTATTTGCAACATGCAAAACAACGCTTTATTGCTCTAAAGCCAACTTCTAGGGCTGTATATTTTGAACCACCAAAAGAAGCAATTCGATATTATCCAAAAGACACAATGATTTTTTCAGAATGTCAAAGTGGACAGGATATGTTTATTATTCAGGATGGACAGGTTAAAATTTCTAAAGTTGTAGATGGAAACGAAGTAATTTTGGCTGTTCTTAAAAAAGGTGATTTCTTTGGTGAAATGGCTTTACTTGAAAATAAACCTCGTTCTGCAAGTGCTATTGCTCACGAAGATTGCCGTTTGATGACTGTAAATCGTAAAAACTTTGATCAAATGGTTACAACTCAACCTCAATTGATTTCTAGATTAACAACAACTTTTGCAGAGCGATTATGGTCAATTTACAGACAAATCGAAAATTCTCAAATTCGAGAACCTATGGCAAAACTTCTTGATATGTTAGCTTTGCAGTTAGAAAAAACAAAGATAGCTGTTACTTCTGGTGTTTCTTGGCAGTTTGATTTAACTCCTTTTGATTTAGCTAAAATGTGTGGAATTCCACAAGCAGAGCAGGGTGATATTTTAACAACTTTCATCCGTGATCCAAGAATAAAATTGAATAATAACAAAATTTTTGTAAAAGATTGTGATGAGCTTTTAAAATATTCAGCTTTCGTTAGAAAACCTAAACGTTAAGGTGTTGCTATGAAAAAGAATTTTTTGATTTTAGTTGTTTTATTTTTAGTTGTTTCATTTGTTTTTTGTGAAGATTTACCTACAGGTTATAAAAATATTCAATTAGGTCAAAGTTTTGAACAGGTGCGTTCAATTTTAGAAAAAGATTCTGCTTTTGGGTTTAGAGGCGATAGGGATGTTTCGCTTTTGCCAACTGAAGAGCGAGTTTTGATTGAAACTTCTGGTTCCTCTTTTTTTGACAGATGTTGGTTTCAATTTTACGAAAATAAACTTTATAGTTTAATTTTGAATATCAATATTGAAAGAATGGATTATTATTCAATGTTCAAAACCTTCACATTAAAATATGGAGAACCTACTTCCTTAAATCCTTCAAAATCTGAATGGAAGAATGATTTTGTTGTTCTTTCCTTGGAAAAGCCTTTAACTGTAAAATATTTAGATGTAAAAGTTTTTGAAGAATTACAAGAATCTTCTGAAGCTGCAACTTCTGCCGAAGATTATCTTAGAAAAAAATTTTTAGAGAGTTTTTAATATGAATCGTCGTTTTTTTGCTTTTCTTGTTATTTCTGTAATTTTTGTGCTTTTTTCTTGCGGACAAAAAAAATTACAAACAAAAGATTTAACCATAAAAAAATCTTCTGGAGAAACTGTTGTTGTAAAAGCTGAACTTGCAATAACTGAAGAACAACAAACTTACGGATTTATGAACCGAAAAAATATTCCTGATGGAACTGGTATGTTATTCATTTTTAAAGATGATAGAATTGCTAGTTTCTGGATGAAAAATACACCAACTCCGCTTTCAATTGCTTACATCGATTATTCTGGAAAAATTAAAGATATTTTTGATATGACACCATTTAGCCTTGCATCAATTGTAAGCACAGGTTATGTTCGCTATGCTTTGGAAGTGCCACAAGGCTGGTTTTCAAAAAATGGTATTGTTGTTGGTGATGTTTTAGATTTATCACCTTTGAAAAATTAAGCTTCTAAACTTTCTAATGTTTTCTTTGCGATAACATCACTTGGATCAATTTCTAAAACAATTGTAAAATATTTTTGAGCTTCGCTAACATTTCCTTGCTTTAATTCCAAAAATCCTAAGTTAGAAATAATTTTTGTGTTTTCAGGTTCAACTTTTAATGCTTCTGATAAGAATTTTTTGCATTCTTTAAATTCTTCTAATTCCATACAACAAATTGCAAGTTCGTTATATGTGTCAGGATTATCGCCACCAAGTTCGATTGCTTGTAAAAAAGCTGATTTTGCATCTTCCCAACGACCAAGTCGTCTTAGAGCCCAACCTAACATAAACCAAGCGTTCCAAACTTTTGGGTTTGTTTGCAAAAATTCTTTGATGCTTTCAAGACCTTTTTCTTCCTGTCCCATTGAAATAAAATCATAAGCACTTTTGAAAAGTTCATCTTCTAGGTTTCTTGAATCAATATCTGATATAATTTCTTCTGCACGAGAACGTTTTTTTCTGTCGCTATCTGTAACTTCATCTTCTTCGTATTTTTCTGAAAGTGTAAGATATGTTTCAAAACATTCTTTTGCTCTTGTATAATTTCGTTGTTTTAGATAGAAAAATCCTGCGTTAAAAAAAGCATCTGGAACAGCAGGATCTGCAACCATTGCTTGTTGATAATAATTGTGTGCAAGTTCATCGTATGCGTCAGCGTCTTCATTTAAACCTGATCTTCTGTAAGATTCGGCTCTTTCGTCAAAGAAAAGGGCAAGGTTTAAAATTGTTCCCATGTCTTCTGGATCAAGTCCGTGAAGTGCTGTAAAAATTTCTTCTGCAATGTCAAAATCTTCATTTTTAATTTTCAAAATTGCTGCTTGAGTTAATTCTGTTTTAAGATTAGGTTTTACTGAATTTATCAAGCTTCTATAGTAATGAATGTGGGGATTGTTTATATCGTATGCAAGAATTGCTAAAATTCCAGCTAAAATCATTTCCCAAGAAAGTGAATTCATATCGAATTCTTCTGTGTTTTTTATAGTAGTTTGAACAGGAAGTGGAATTGTTGTGTCAATTTTGAAAGCATTTTCTGGTAAAGAATAATCTTCTGGCAATGTAATAAAAAAAACTGAATCGAGAGGATTTGCTGAACTCATATTGTTTCCTTAAAAGTAAAATTGAAATTGCATAATAGTCTACTGCTGACCAGCATTTTGAGGTGTTGCTTGTTGTTTTGTTGTGTTTTGCTGACTTTTGCTTTCTGCAGAATTAAGCATTGTTTTGCGTAAGGCTGTTAAATATCCGTTAATATGCATTTTGTAAGGCATTGGAACAGTTGCTTCGTCAAATTTAATTGAAGCTGCAATCAAGTCTTTTCTTCCACCAACATTTTCTGTAGCAACAACTTTTCCTGAAATATTTATTGTTTCTCTAGGTTCTTCAAAGTCAACTCTGAGAACAGCATCTTTGTCTTTTACAAACATCGCTAATCCCATAAGAACAACTTTTGCTCCAGAGAATGATAAGTCGCGTAAAATACAATGTCGAGGTACATTTTGAATTTGAATAATAGTTTCTTCTTTCATGATACCAAGACGACGTTTTGAATCTTCTGTAATAACAATTCGTTCCTCGCGACGGCGTACTGCATTTGTATTTGCTTCGATAAGTTTACCGATAATTTCGATAAAATCATCTGGTGGTCTTTGTGTGAATGTTAGAGTAACAACAGCAAGATCTGTAGAATCCATATATGGTGAAATATCAGAAACTCTAGCTGTGATAAAGAACATAATTGGCTGACTACCTGGAGGAGAAAAACAAAATTTCAAGTTTATTGGACTTTTGTTTTTATCGCTAGCAATAGCTGAATATGCCCCACCTTTTGTACCGATAATAACTCTAGCTGCCATCAAAGATGTAGAGTTAATGATACAAGGCCACTGAGAGCCTGAGCATTTTATATATATTTGACGAGGATCAAGGTGCAGAGTTCTGATAACTTCTTTTGTAAAAGTAATTTCAGTATCCCTGTACAATTCATAATATCTAGTAAGTTGTTGACTGGTTGTAACACCCATACTTATCATAATAGATTATAAAAGGCAATTCGTCAATATAGAAAAAGGATATATGTCAAAAACCTCTATTATTTAGTTTGCAAAGGTGTCATTATGTTGCTTTTCTTTTGCACGTTCTAGAATAAATTTCATGTAGTGGGCTTCTAATGTTTGATGTGGTCCATTTAGATTCATGCGTTTTCTAGCGGCTGCATCATCACGACGAACTGAAAATAGAATGTAAAAACTGCGTAAATCTTCTTCGTAGGAAGTTGGGATTTTTTCACCTAAAAATGAAGAAACTTCATCCCGTCCGATAGCAGAAATTTGTTCTTTACGTAAAATATCTTTTAGTTTTTGGATTTTTTCGTAAGAAATTCCAAAAAGATATTCTTCCATTGCTGTAGAAACATCTTTTTCGCCTAATTTAGTTGCCATAAATTGTCGCCATTGGTCATCCATTTCGATTGAGAGAAGCAAAAGTTCACTTGTTCCTACCATTGTTCCAAAAGCAGGAGCTAATTTTCGTCTTGCTCGCCAAACGCTATTTAAAACGGGTGCGATATTTTCTACATTTTGGTCGCTTCGGTGTTCCCAAAGAAGAATAAGTGAATAGGCAATTTGTCTACGAATATCAATATGAACTGTTGGGTCATCAAGCAAACTAAGGTAAACATCTTCTGCCATGAGCGTAAACATTATGTTCAAGGTGGCGTCTCGATATTTTGTAACTTCTTCTGTTGTAAAGTTTGAATTTTTTGCTATTTTTGTCATTGATGCAAAAGCGTGAAATTTTGCAACCAAGAATCCTTTACCTAGAATTGCCTTTGCTGGAAGGTGAAGGATTTTATCTCCATCTCGTTGTTCAAGCAAAGATTCTGCCAAAGTATGCTGAGTTTGAATTTCGTGAGAAAACGTTTGTCTATGTAAAAGAGAAGGGAAGCGTGCAATATCTTTTGCAAGTCGCTCAACATCGTTTATTCGATGAGCTAAGCCTTCAAGTGTTTCGGGTGAGATTTTTTTTAGTCTTGTAAATAATAAATTAACCAGTTGTTTTTCATTATCAGTAAGAACAATAATGTCTGTTGAAAATAAATCTTCTGCTGGAGCGTCATCTCCATAAAAATCTTCAATATCAACTGATGTGAATTCTGTGTTGTCTGAAATTTTGTTTAATCTACTCACGATAGAATATTATAACATATATTTAAGAAAAATAATAAATAAATTTTTACTTTTTATAAAAAAAAATGCCGATAATTTAGATATGAAGAAGTTTTGTTGTTTTTTGATATTTGGAATATTGTTTATTTTTGATGTTTATTCTTTAGATTTATCACTAAAATCTTCTGATGTACTTGTACAGAAAGATGAAAATGTTGGTTATCACATTTTTATTAAGCAAAAAGAAGGTGTAAATTCAGTTTTGTTAACTGAAA
Organism: Treponemataceae bacterium; assembly: GCA_036307825.1. GTDB lineage: Bacteria > Spirochaetota > Spirochaetia > Treponematales > Treponemataceae > RGIG9060. The sequence continues at coordinate 26,854 of JAXJWW010000037.1, forward strand.
CTTCTAAAGACCCAACAAATAAAGTTGCAAATTATGCTTATCGAAGTGAAGAATGGAACGAAGTTAACGGAAACGAAAAGCGTATTCTCGACGGAAAATTTTTGGAATCCGAATATTCAAAAAATAGCATTGTTGATTCAACTGTTGAAAATCATAAAACATTAGGTAACGCATTTCATTTGTATATTCCTGAAAGATTGATTTATGGATATCCTTGGACACGAAATGGGGAAGTTCTTATTGAAACAGGAACTTTTGTAAGTATTAGAACATTTGCAAAACCTTACGCAGATTATTCTGGTGAATACCAAGATAATCCTTTTGTATTCAATTTTAAAATTTCAAAACGAGTTTCAAATTCACCTTCTGCTGAAAAAGAAAGAGAAAAAATTCTTGGTACCGAAGAAGGATATAATCCTGTAGCTGTAGAAACTTTCAAAGAAATTTCTGAATTTTATAATGGAAATTTTATTTATTCTGAAGGACCTGAAACTTTAGTAGGTGATATTTTGAAATCTTTCAAAAAAATCAATCCAAAAGATAGAATTGATGTTGTTTTTGCAATTGATGCAACTGGAAGTATGAAAAATGATGTTGATTATCTACGCAAAGAATTGATTCCCGCTTTAGAAACTGAACTTTTGAATTTTGGAAGTGTGCGTTTAGGTCTTATTCTTTATAGAGATTACGGTGATAATTATAATTACAAAGGTCTTCCGGTTAAGTTTTTTAATTTTACAAATAATTGCGATGAATTTTATGCAAATTTGAATGATTTTAAAATCAGAGGAAATGAAGGTGGCGATGTTCCTGAAGCAGTTTACGAAGCCTTGTATGCTTCTATGGAATTTTATAACTGGGATTCCAAGGCACAAAAAAAGATAATTTTGATAGGAGATGCAGAACCTCATAAACGCCCTCGGGGAAGAATAAGATGTACAAAAGATATGATTTTAGAAATGGCTACCCAAAAGAACATTTTTATAGATACAATTATTCTTCCAGAAGATGAATATTGATAAATTTTGTAATTTGAAACAACTTTTATCGAAAAAAAAACTGTCGAATTTGAACTTTTGTTCCCCTCGACAGTTTTTTTTATTGAAATCAATTTTTTATTGATTTTCTTCTTGTGGAATTTTATTTAAATCAACCTGAGCTAATTTTTTGTATTCTCTAGGAAGAGAACCTGTATCAACTTCATAGTATGATAAAACCCTTTCTAAAACGGGTTTTGCTTTATCATATTTTTTTTGTTTGATATAAATATGCGCAAGCTCAAATTCAGCAGGAACAAGAATAGATGTATCCATTCCGTATCGTTGAATTAAAGTTTTGTAGTAAACTTCCGCAGCTGCGTAATTTTCAATTGCAGCACATTCTTGTGCTTTTTGATTAAGTTCTTTTGCACTAAGTTCTAAAGGTATTTCCTTTGGAATTGAAGCACAACTTACAACAAAAATTATTGCTAGAAAAGTTAACGCAATAAAAATTGATTTTTTAACGATATGATTCATCGTAACTCCATCTATCATAAGATTCATCTTTTGATGGGAGATTTTTGCGTAAATCTCTCATAAATTCTTCTGGTTCTCCCATATCTTCGTAAGAATCACAAAAATCTATACTTCTGCGACTTACAGTAAAATACTTATGAATTTTTTCTTCACCTAGTTTTTTCTTCCATTTGCCAGCGTCACAACGAACTCGAAGATAAAATTGGTCAGTTGATTCGGCAGGACTTGTTACTATTTTACAATGAATACAGTTAGCACAATAAATTTTGTTTTCAGATTGTGTATCTAAATCTAAAACTTTTTCTGTGTCTGTTTGATTGCAAACTTTTGGCATAATAAAATCCTCACTAAAATTTTTTACAAGAGATACGCTATAAATTCTAACACGCAGAATTCTCCTCGTCAATTAAAATATCGGCAAAAATACTACAAAACTTTGCAAAAATATTTGAATCCGAACTTGCTTTCTGTTAAATGTATAAAAACAAATCTAACAAAAATGCTTTCGACTAAAATTGCCCCAAGCACTGCTAGTTCGTCGCTACGCTCCTCAATGCAGTGTTGTTTCAATTTCTGTCTGCGCATTTTTCACAAACTTGTTTGTATAAGTTTTATTAAAAGCAAGTTCTGTAATGAATGTGTTTTGCAAATTTTTTACGCTAGGCGAGAAAGGGAGGTATGTTGGCTACGCATTTTCTGCACTAAGTTGTTATATGAAGATTTTATTACAAAGTCTTTTCTGTCATAAATGTAGTTTTGCAAATTTTTTACGCTATGCGAGATAGGGGGCGGATTTCTGTCTGTGCATTTTTCACAAACTTGTTTGTATAAGTTTTATTAAAAGCAAGTTCTGTAATGAATGTGTTTTGCAAATTTTTTGCGTCAGGCGAGATAGGGGCGGTATGTGGCTACGCATTTTCTGCACTAAGTTGTTATATGAAGATTTTATTACAAAGTCTTTTCTACCATAAATGTAGTTTTGCAAATTTTTTACGCTAGGCGAGAAAGGGGGACTACATTTACAAAGAAATTTATTTTATCGTTTTCAAAAAATCTACTGAAAGACCAGTTGTTCGTGCAATAATTTCTGGTGAAATATTTTCTTTCAACAAATTCTTAGCAGTTTCGATGGCTTTTTCGTATGCACCTTGTTGAATGCCCTCGGATATGCCGTCTTTGTAACCGCGTTGTTCTGCGTCGAATTCTGCTAAGCCCCAAGCCATATAATCTCCTTTGAAAATTTCATTTACTTTGGTTTGTTCCACGAGGGTATCAAGTTTTGTTGTAAATTCAGAAGTGGACTTCTTATCAATAATATACTCCAAAATTGATTTTTTTTCTACATCTTTTTCATTTTCAAAGGCGGATGCGTTAAAAATGACTTTGTAAGCCTTATCGCCTAGTTGTAAGTCGGATTTATCTCTGCAAGTGTTACTGAAAAAATAGCATGGCATATTTTCTCCAAAAAAATCTTCTTTGCAAACGAAAATTACGAAACTTTCTTTTAACTGAGTGTAATTTTTTCCCTTGAGTAACAAATCTATATCCATCATTGATTGATAATATCGCGTTCGTTTTGGTAGATTTTCATCGAGAAAATTCTGAATTTCGATGTCGAAAACTCGGTCGCTATCTTGCACATAAACATCCAGGCGAACACCTTTAGATTTGTAGTGGGGCGAGATTGATTTTTGCAAAGTAGGATATTCAACTTTTTCGATTTTGATTTCAAGTAATCGTTCAAGTAATCCTTTGCAAATTTCTGGGTTCTGCATAACGCGACCAAACATAAAGTCGTCTGCGAAAGTGAGTTCTTCAATTGGTTTTAATGGCATAAAATTTTCCTCCCATAAAATAAACTTTTTGTAGAAAACTTTTTCCTACTTACCTTTATTATCAAGAGAAAATTGAGTTTTAAATGAAAATCTGTGAAAAAAAGTTGATTTTTTATAAAATTTTTGCCTTCATGCTTTGCAATTCTCACCCAAAAAAAGACTTCGAGACAACCAAAACTCTCACGCTCTGTAATTAAAACTCACATCAAAAACTCACCCAAAGAAACAGAAAAGTCGTTAGACTTTTCCAATCCGTGTGGCAATTTTACCAGATATCAAATCCAACTCAAACCCTCATGCCCTGCAATTCCCACCAATACTTTACACTAGAAAAGTCGTTAGACTTTTCGAATCCGTGTGATACTTTTACCAGATGCCAAACCCAACCAAAACTCCCACGCCCTGCAATTCCCACCAATACTTTACCCCAGAAAAGTCGTTAGACTTTTCGAATCCGTGTGATATTTTTAACAGATGCCAAACCCAACTTAAACCCTCACGCCCCGCAATTCCTGCCAATACTTTTCCAATTCGCGTGATTTTCTACATTAAAATTTCATATCATACTTGACGGGGGGGTAATTGTGATAGTCTAATTTTTATAATTAAGGAAAATTAGTTTTTTACTATTTTGACTAAAACGACTTTACCTTTTATGGGAGATAAAATTATGAAGATTTTTAAGGCAACGATGCTTGTCCTTGTGGCACTTTTAGCA
>JAXJWW010000038.1:0-28164 GCA_036307825.1 Treponemataceae bacterium
TCAACGATTGCAGTTTTTCCAACGCCTGGTTCTCCAATTAAAACTGGATTATTTTTTGTTCGACGACACAAAATTTGAATAACACGGTTTATTTCTTTATCTCTACCAACAACTGGATCGATTTCACCTTTTCGTGCTCGTGCTGTAATATCACGACTAAACTCTGCTAAAATTGAAGCGTTCTGTGAATTATTTTTTTGTTGTGAAATTCCAGCACCAGCGTTTGCAAAAACTCCAGAACCTTCTGTATTTATCAGTTTTGAAATTTGTGGCATTGGTCTTGAAGAATTAATTAAGCTTGCTTCTCGTCGTAAATCATCAATTTTGAGATTGCATTTTTTTATAAAATCACTAAAAGCTGAATTTTCTTCTTTTGCGGCTGCAATTACTAAATGTTCAGTTCCAACAAAGTCGTTTCGTAAAGTACGTGATTCAATTGCAGCAGAATCTAACAAAGTTCGCAATCTTCTAGATGGAGGCAAATCGGCAAAACTTGTGGAATTAGTTTCAGCTTTTAAACTTTGTTCAAGAACAAGCTGTAAACTTAAGATATTTATTTTTAAGTTAATCAAAACTTCGTAGCCAACTCCGTCTGCTGTTTTTATTAAAGCTAAAAGAAAATGTTCAGGAAGTAAACTTGAACTTGAATTTCTTCGACCTTCATCTTGAGCCAAAACTGTTAATAATTTATGAGCGCGTTTTGTTAAACCTTTCATCATATTCAATCCTTAAAAATAATTTTAAGCAGTAACCTGCAAAGTTGTAAATGATTCTTGCAAAATTAAAGAACGCAATCTTTCAATTTTTAATTCTTCTGTTGATACATCTTTTTCGTAAGACAAATCACTTGATTTTATCACATAAGACAAATGTGAATTTTGAATACGATACAATAATGCAAAAAGCAAGTTATCATCAATTCCAGTTAAAAGACCTAAATCTTTTCCAAATTTAATTTTAGAAATCAAATCGATTCCTTCACGAAGTTCTATAAAACGACTGTATTTTACAATCGCAATTGCTCGATAAACAGCATCTCTTACAAGAGTCGGTTTATTATCAGCAATTTCTAATCGAACTTTTCTTTCAAAGTCGATAATTTTTTTTCCTAATTTATTTATTTTTTCTTTTTGAGTTTCTTCATCATCTGAAAAAGAAGTTTCTGTTGATATTTTATAAAATGCTCCAAGAGAAGAACCGCTTTCCATTCCAGATCCGTAATACCCAGAAACAGAGAATCCTTCAGACATTACTTCTTTTAAAATTCTATCTAACATTCCACTTTGTGAAATCGCAGGAAGATGAACAAGCAAAGAAATTTTCATTCCACTTCCCGCATCTTTAATTGCAGAAGTTAAATATCCAAATTCATTTGAACCTGCAATCTGTAAATGTGCTTGAATTTTTTCATCAATTTCTTTTACAAGGGAATAGCCATAATCGATATTTAAACCAGTTGAAAAAGATGAAAGCCGAATATGATCATTATAATTTACAGCACAAGAAACTTTTCCATCACCACGCAAAACTAAACCAGAAGAATTTTGAGAAATTGCATCAGGTTCGATTACGCCTCGTTCGGATAAAATTTTTTGTCCAAGAGAATCTAAATCAGAAATCAACAAAGACTGATAAGAATCATTTTCATCAACTTTTGAAAACGCATCAAACACTAAAGACAAAACTCTTTCGCCATCATTATTTTTAAATCCTTGAGGAAATGGAAAATTAACCAAATTTCTAGCAAGTCGAATTCTTGTTGAAAGAATTACATCACTATCAGGACCATTTATACTGTACCAAACGTCTGAAAGTTCAGCAGACTGATTACTCATTCACTTACCTCCTCTATGGATTGATTTTCTAGCAACTTTAATTTATCTCTATAAACTGCTGCCTTTTCATAATTTTCTTCTTGAATTGCTTTATTCAATTTTTCTTGCAATACAACTCTATCATTTAGAGAAGATTTAAAATTAGCAATTTGATTTGGTAAACTTCCTGTATAAGAACGAGCTACACCCAAACCTTTTAAAATTCCTTTTATGTCATCAGAAAAAACATTATAACATTCAGAACAGCCAACTGTTTTTTCTTTTAAAATTGATTGAATTTTTTTTCCACATACAGGACAAACTTTATTCTTAGAATCATTTCGTTCATTAATTAAATTTCCTAAAAGTCCGCTTAAATTAAAATCTAACTTTGAACCATCTTCGCCAATACCTCTCTTTTCAGCACAACTAGCACAAAGATAAAGTTCACGAGTTGTAGAATTAATAACTTGTCGCACAAAAATTATTGCATCATTTTCTTTACAAATATCACACTTCATTTTTTCACCTTACACCTTACGCAAAATCGAAAGTGGTTTTTCTCGTCCGGCTTTTATTGATGGAATTATTGAAACCACAACTGATAAAATCAAAACCAAAATTACTATTGCACAAAGTTCATTAAACGGAAGTACAACAGGAATCGTCTCTAAATAATATTCTGGATTCATAACAGAAACAGGAACAAATCCTTCTGAACTTGAAAATATGTTATATCCTAAAGATAATACAAAATTGATTATAATTTCAAAAAAATTGATAATTGAATTTACATTTACGGCACACAAAATTCCAATTGGCAAACCGATTATAACTCCGCACAAACCGATAAACAATGCGATAAACAAAAAAGCAAAAGTAATTCCATTTGGACTTGCACCTAAACTTTTCAAAATTGCAATTTCTTTATTTCGTTCCATTACAAACATAATTACTGATGATGAAACATTTATACTTGCAACCAAAACAATCAAAGACATAATTAAAAGCAAAAGCATTTTTGTTGTTGCAAAATTTTCTAATTGACTTGAATTTAATTCTTGCCAAGTATAAACACTTGCAAATTTATTTTTTTCATCAAGTTTATTATTAACGTCATCTGCAATTTTATATAAATTATTATCAAACGGATTTTCAGTTTCTAATCCGATAACAATTGTTGATGATGTAGTTGAAAAAATATCAAAGGCTGTTTTTGCATTTATAAAAACCCAAAGAGCATCTAACTCTTGATAACCACTTGAACAAATTCCTTTTACTTTAAAAGTTGAAAATCGAGGCACAACCTTTCCACTAGAATTTGACCGTGATGAAATAATACGAATTGTATCACCAAGTTTTAAATTTAAATCTTTTGCAAGCTTAGAACCGATAACAGCATCTTTACTTGTTGACACATCAAATTTACCTTCTAAAATATTTAAATATTTTCTAAAAGATTCATTTTTTTCATAAAGTGATGGAGAAACTCCCCTTACAGTTGCGCCTGTCCTTCCATTTTTACCAGCAGCAAGAGCAACACCTTGTCTTTCAATACAAACTGATTTTATACCTTCAACTTCAGAAACGATATTTGCAAGTTCTTGATATTTTTCATAATCAGAAACAGATGCAGACTTTATTCCGTAAGGAACAACTTGTAAATCAAAGCTTGAAAGAGAAACTGTTCTTGCTGTAATACCTTCTATCATCCCATCAGAAACTACAAGTACCACAATCAAAGGAACCAAACTTAATGCGATACACAAAATCGCACCAATAACACTTTTTCTTGCATTAGAAGGTGAATCATGTTGAGGAAGTAAAAATTTAAAAGCAAGTAAAAATGAACAAGCTAATTTCATACAGTCTCTAATTTTCCTTTTACAATTTTGTAACAATAATCACCTTTAGTTGCAATTTCTTTATCATGAGTTACAAGAATCAAAGTTTTCTTATATTTTTCTACCATTGAAAAAAGTAATTCACTAACAAGTTCTGCATTAGCGGGATCAAGATTTCCAGTTGGTTCATCTGCCAAAATTAATTTTGGATCATTAATTAACGAACGAGCAACAGCAACTCTCTGTCTTTCTCCTCCAGAAAGTTTTGCAGGAATATGATTCATTCTATGTTCTAATCCAACATCCACTAACAAACTTTTTGCTTTTTCCATGGCTTCTTTTTTTGGAACACCTGTCATATATGCAGGAATAAAAACATTTTCTAAAGCAGTAAAATCTTTTAACAAATAATGAAACTGAAAAATCAATCCTAAAAATTTACTTCGGAATTTTTCCAAAGATGATTCATCCATAACTGATAAATCAAATTCACCAACTTTTACACTACCTTCTGTAATTGAATCCAAAGCACCGATGATATTTAGCAAAGTACTTTTTCCACTTCCACTTTCACCAATAATAATATTTTTTGAACCCTCAAAAACTTTCATCGAAAGTCCATCAATAATTGTAAGAGATTCTCCAGAAATATTATCTTTAAAAGTTTTTTTCAAATTATCAATTTGCAAAATAATATTTTTTTGTTCATTAAAATTATTTTCAAAATTATTCATCTCTAAGAACCTCCGAAACTTGAAACTGCATAATTTTTCTACTTGCTATCCAAGAAGAAACAACAGCAGAAATCACACCAAACATGGTGATATAAAAAACTTCTATAAAATTTACTTTTGCAGGAATTGAAGCATACTGTAAATAAATTAAATTTTGTGATAGATAAGGCGCATAAGACGGATTAAAAATCATTGTAAAAAAATATTGAACCCCATAACTGATATAACCAATCAAAGAAAAAACAACATCCATTCTAACACACAAAAGCAAACCTAAAATCAATCCAGGAATTGCACCATACAAACCAACGGACAAACCTTGAACAACAAAAACTTGTTTAATACTTTTTGCATCTGCACCTAAGGCACGCAAAACACAAATTTCTTCTCGTCGTTCAAAAACCATACGACGCATTCCATTAAAAATATTTACACCAACGACAATAAAAATTAAAAGCACTAAAATCAATAATACATTCTTTTCAATTTTTAATGCGCTAAAAATAGAACGATTATAATCTCGCCAAGATTGACATTCAACATCAAAATCATTTTCATTTATTTTATGTATGATAAAATTATCTTTATTGTAGTCATTTAATTTTAACCCATACAAAATATTTTGTTCACCACCAAGAATTTCTTTTCCATCAACAAAAGAAATAAAAGCGTAATAACTATTTATTTCTAAATTCGTAGTATAAAATAAACCTGTTACGATAAAAACTCTATCATCAGAAAATAAATCAACAGAGGAGTTCCCTGACAAAGCAAGAATAGAAACAGAGTCACCGACAGTTACTCCAAGATTTCTAGCAAGTTCAGAACCTAAACAAATTGACATTGGAGTTTCTAAATCAAACTCACCTGAATAAACATCAACTTCATTTGCAAAACCTAAATCTTCATAAATTACAGATTGTGGAATTGCTCGTAATAAAGCGGCTTGTTGTTTTCCTCTTTTTCCAACTAGTAAACCTTGTGCTTCTAAAAATGGTGTAATTGTTTTTATATTTGAATTTGATTCACAAAAATCATAAAATTCTTTTTCTAAAGATTTTTCATTTGTCTTAACTCTTATATGATGTGAACTTATTTCCATCAAAGTATCAATTGAAGTGCTTTGAAAACCATTCATAACAGATATAATTACAATTAGAGCCATTACACCAAAACCAATCCCGAGCGAAGGCAAAATTTTTGTAGAAACTAATCTACTAGAAGAATCCACACCTGAAAATCTTTTTGATAAAAAATAAATCCATTTAAATCTTGAAAAAAAACTTTTATTCATAATCAACCTCACGAGAAGTTCTTATTTTTTTTCCATCCAAATAAATACTTTCTTCCACCTTAATTGAATTTTTATAAATTGATTTGATAGAATAATTTTCATCTAAATAAACTTCAACTGTATAATCGAAATCTGACGAATATATTTTTTCAGATTTTTTTATTTCATTTTCAAAAATAACTTCATTAGGATTTTTAAAATTATTTTCATAAGAATATTTTATTACAACTTCAGAGGATTTTTTATTTGTTACAATTTTTACAATTCGATTTTCTGAATCATAAAAATATTTTTCTACAGAAATTAATTCTTCTAAAAAATTTTCTTCTTCATCCTTTTTAGTAATAGAATAAATTTCTTTTTTATTTACAAAATTATTTTCGTTAAAAAATTCTTTTATTTTCAAATTATTTTTATAATCAAATAATTCTGTTAAGTTAGAAAATTTATCATCTAAAGAATTATAAAAATATTTTTTTTCAGAAAGCAAAGTAAAAACCTGAGAATTATTATCCCAAATATTTTCTTCAAAAATTCTTTCTTTCTCATCATATTTTTTTTGCTTTACTAAATTATCTTCTTTAAAAATCCGTGAAGTTTGTCCCAAAGGATTTTTATACAAACTAACCAAAGAATCTTCAGACTTAAATAATCTAAGTTGCATATCTTGCTGATATTTATAAACTGAATTTTCTTTTACAATATCTTCAGAAACAGAAATTCGTGGAAGGTAAGAAAATTTAATTTCATAATCATCAGAATTTTCTAATGATAAAATATCATCCTCAATTTTAATATTCCTATTCTGTTCAAAATTAAAACCATTTTTCCAATTTGGAAAAATTACAAAATATTCTTTTGAAAAATAATTAGAAAAATTTTTATCTAGTATTGACTGAGAAAATAAAAAAACATCCTGTATAAAAAATAATGAGAAAAATATAAATATTCTAACAATCAATTTATTATTAATTTTCAAAATTTATCCCTAAAAATTTTAATTATCTAATAATTCAGATAAAAATTTTTCTTTTTCAAAAACTTCAATATCTTTGTAAGTTTCACCAAAACAATCAAATGCAACTGGAATTTGTAAATCTTTTCCTAAGGTTGCAATCATTCCACCTTTTGCTGTTGAATCATATTTCGTTAATATAACAGCATCGATTCCAACTGCATCATTAAATACTTCTGCTTGACGTAAAGCATTTTGTCCAGTTGTAGCATCTAAAACTAAAATTTTTTTATAACAACCTTCACTTGCTTTTTGTTTTGCAGTTCTATCAATTTTTTGTAATTCCCTAACTAAATTTTCTTTATTATGCAATCGACCAGCAGTATCAATTAAAACTAGCCCTTCACCTTTTGACTTTGCAGCTTCAGCCGCATCAAAAACTACTGCAGAAGGATCGGCACCATCTTTATGAGCAACAACACGAACTCCAACTTTTTCACCATGATATTTTAACTGGTCAATAGCAGCAACTCTAAATGTATCTGCAGCAGCAAGAGTTACAAAGTTTTGATTATCACCAAATTTATCTTTGTAATAACCAGCTAACTTTGCAACAGAAGTTGTTTTACCTACACCATTTACTCCTAAAACCATGTAAACATTTAATTTATTTCTTTCAGGTTCAAGAGAAGTTTCTAAAACATATTCGCTTAATAAATCTTTTAATGCTTTTTGAACTTGAACAGTATCTTTTAATTTTTGTTCTTTACAAATTTTTTCTAATTTATCAATAAGTTCAAAAGCAAGTTTTGCACCAATATCACTTTCTATTAAAACATCACTCATTTCATCAAAGAAATCTTCATCAAAACTTGGTTGAGTTCCAAATAATTTTTGTAATTTTTCTTTAAAACTAAATTTTGCCATCATTCACCTTCTTGAGAATTTATTTTTTCGTTTTGAGAATTATCACTTTCAGATTCAGAAGAAATATTTTCTTTTTCAATATTGTTTTCTTGTACTGAATTTTCTTCAAGCAATTTTTGTTCTTCTAATTTTTTTTGTCGTTCAAGTTCTTCTTGAATTTTTACATCCTCTTCTTTCTGTCTAGTTTCTTCAATAACAGATTTTAATTTAGTCACTTCATTTTCATTAATCAATTTTGGTTCTACAGTTTTTGGAACAACTTTATTTGCATCAACTAAATACAAAATAAGTTGAACTAAAAAATTTACACCAGTACCAATTGCTGTGTACATTGTTATATCAGAAACAGTTTTCCAAGTTTGCAAAGTTGAAGCATCCACGATTGAACTATTTTCTTCACATAAATCATAATTTCCTTTTGCAAAATAATACAAAGGCAAAGATAAAATCAAACCACCATAAGACCAATACATTCGCTTACGACTTTTATCAATTCGTTTTGATAAATTTTCTTTTGCTTCAGGAACATCAACTTGTAAGGCAACAATATTTTCGCCATTTTCATTTTTTTGATTTTTTAAATTTTCAGAATTATATCCATTTTTCAAAATAAAGAAAGAATAATTATCTTCATTTTTATTTGAAACAATTTCTCCTATATAAGTTTTATCACTTACAAAAACTGAAACAGGATTATTTCCCAAGAACAATGAATTTAAATAAATTTGAGAACTTAAATCAAATTGTGAATCTTTATTTTTTTCTTTTACGGTAAAATAAGTTTCAACATTTTCGATTTTTTTCATATTAATAGAAATTGTCTTATCTTCACCAGCTAAATAATTATGTGAAAAATAAATTGTTTCATATCCAGGAGATTCAACACGTATTGAATGTTGACCAGGAGTAAATTTTGTAGAAACAGTTTTACCTCTTAAAACATAATCTTCAATAAAAACAACAGCCTTTTCGCCAGCTTCCTGAGGATAAATAAAAATATCTGTTTGCACAAGATTTTCATTTATAATTGAACTTAAAAATTGATTCATTATTGAATTAGCAAGAAATTCAACTTCAGAAATTAAGCCAACTTCTTTAGCAGTTGCTAAAACTTTTCCTTCAGGATACAAAGTCAAAACAGATTCAACTTTTACATATTCACCGTAAGGAATAATTCTTCCTGTTATAAAACCATGAATTGAGCTTGAATTTATTTTATCTTTTGATTTTGAATTTTCGTATTCAAATAATTTTGAACTATCATTTTGATAAAGAACAACCGAAGCAATTTTTGAAGTTTTCTTTTTATTAGAATTAAAATTTTTTATCAATTCTTTTTCAGAATTCGTTGACTCTTCAATTTTTTCAACAGTACTTTCAATATTCTTTTTTGCATTTTCAATTTTTGTTTTTAATTCAATTCCAGAATATGATAAAAACAAACTATCACGAGTTTTTATTTGATTACTCAATGAAGAATAAAGAGATTGTCTTTCTTTTTCTATTTCGTATAAATCCCTCTGAAAAACTTCTTCTGGAAAAACTGTTCGATTTAAATTCATTGGAAGCGAATCTAAAATCAAACTAGGCAATTGTTTTGAAACAATTTCTAAACTTGACTTTTCAGCTTCAGTTGTAAAGGGAGAATCCTCCACAGCAAATTGAGTTGCACCCAAAGTCCAATTTTCAGCAAAGAGAAAACTAAAATTTATAAATACAAAGAGAAGAAAAAGTAAGATTTTTTTCATTACCTAATCTTCTCCCATAGGTAAGCCTTTCCATTTTGCAGATAAGAAAGATTCAATAAAATTATCGATAGCACCATCCATTACAGCTTGAATATTTCCAGTTTCGCATTTTGTACGATGGTCTTTTACCATTGTGTAAGGCTGAAAAACATAAGAACGAATTTGATTTCCCCAAGAAATATCCTTTTTTTCCTGAGCAAATTTTGCGTTTTCCTTTTCTTTTTCTTCCCGATAATGTTCGTAAAGTCGAGCTTTCAAAATATTCATGGCAGTTGCTCTGTTCATAATCTGACTTCGTTCAGACTGACAAGCAACAACAATTCCAGTTGGAATATGTGTAAAACGAACAGCTGAATCAGTTTTATTCACATGCTGACCACCTGCTCCACCTGCACGATATGTATCAACCTTCAAATCCTCTGGACGAATTTCAACTTCAATTGTGTCATCCAAAACAGGAAAAACATAAACTGATGTAAATGAAGTATGACGACGAGCATTTGAGTCAAAAGGACTAATTCTAACCAAACGGTGAACTCCTGCTTCTGATTTTAAGTATCCAAATACATAATCACCAGAAATCTGTAAAGTTACAGATTTTATTCCACCTTCTGCTTCTAAAATATCAACAACTTCGATTTTGTATCCTTTTCCTTCTGCCCAACGAGTATACATTCTGCACAACATTTGAGCCCAGTCACAAGCTTCAGTACCACCGGCTCCTGCATGAATTGTTAAGAATGCGCCATTTCGGTCAACTTCATCAGACAAAAGATTGAGAATACTTAATCGTTCAAATTCTGCTTTTATTTTGTTAAATTCAGAAGAAATTTCTGCTTCTAAAGAATCGTCCCCTGTTTCTTCAGCCAAATCGTAAAGAGTTTGTGTATCTTCAACCTGCTGAATCAAATTTTTCCAAGGTTCAATTCGATTTTTAAGATTTTTAATTTCAGTCATCACCTTTTCGGCTTTACTTGGATTATCCCAAAATCCAACTTGACCAGAAAGTTCTTCTTTTTCCGCGATTTTTGATTCTATCGTAGGAACGTCAAAGACGCCCCCAAATTTCTAAGATTTCAGATTTTACATCTGATAAGGGAACTTTGTAATCTTCTAACATATATCATCCTTTATTCTTATTGGCTTTTTAAAATGCACCGTTTCCATTTCTTTTTGCAAAGTTCTGTAATTGCAAACATACCTTCCACTGGATACTGATACAGTCTTACAGTGTCGTAATAATCGGTAACTCTGTCAATATCTTTTTTTAAAAGAGTGAGTTTTTTTTCTGTCATAGCGGTATGTTCCCAACATGCTCTTTGAATTTTTGTAAAACCATATTGAGTCAATAAAGTTGCTAAAGCCTTAGCTGAATCAACTTCACCTGGGTCTAAAACTACTGAAACAAACATATCTACAGAATAAAGTAATACAAGTATCTTGTCAAATCCAAAATTTTGAAGCATTATATATATATGAAAAGATTTATTTTTATTACAATAATTTTACTAACTTTTACATTTTCTTGCTTTGGACAAAGTTCTGTATCTTCAGTTATTTCTAATTTAAAAGCAACAATCAATAACCTTTCAGATGAAAATGCCACAATCAAACTTACTTGGAAAATTCCAAACAAAAATGATATTACAGAATTTATAATTTACAGAGACACAAAACAAATTGCAAAAGAAAATCTTTCATTATTAAAACCTCTAGAAATTCTTACAGGAAAGTACACAGCATATTTTGACACAGTTTCAGAACTTTCAAAAGGGTATTATTACGCAGTTCTAACAAAAACTAGAAACGGTGAATTTTTTGATATTATCATTCCAACTGTAAATGCAACAGTAAATCCAATCATTCCCAAACCTAAAAAAACTGTTTTATCAGAAAATATCAACAAACCTGGAAAAATTGAAACAAGAGAAAACGAGCGTGAACTTATTCCCCTTCCGTATTTAAATGAAAATGACCAAAGTTACGCTGAAAAAATCGAAATTCCTAAAAAAAATATCGAAGCTGCAAAAAAATTGATGAAAAAATCCTCAAAACCTAAGTCAAAACCATTACAAATTTTATCACAAGATAGAATTCCTGACTCTGGTGACCAATATCTATTAAGCACAATTGTAAATTCATCATTTGCAAAAGCACAATGGAATCAAGCAGAAAGTGAATTATTAAATTTCTTAAAAATAAACAGAACAGAAGATACTGTTAGTCGTGCAAATTTTTATCTTGGACAAATTTATTATTATCAAGGAAAAAGTAAAAATTCGCTAAACTCTTTTATGACTTCATTGAATGATTATCCAATTGAATCTAGACAATGGATTGATGAAGTTTTAGAGCAATTTGAAATTGATACTAAAGCTAACGAATAAGTTACTTAATTGAATTTAACATCTGTAAAAACTCAGGGGATTTTATTTCTGTATCAGAGACAACTTCAGAAGTTTCCTCACTTATTGAATCTTTTGCTACAAGTAAAATTTCATCATTTGGATTCATTTTATCATAAAATCCTTTTTGAACAAAAATCCCTTGAGAAACATCTTCTCCAACTTCAGTAAGTTGAATAGAACCTAATTCATTTTCTTTTTTTAGTTCCAGTGCAACACCAGAGTCAGCAATTTTTAAAGTATCCTTTTTAGCTACAATAAAAGTACTGTCTAAATTAATTCCGTCACGCTTTCCTAAATCGATTAAAATTTCAGAACCTTGTCGATCTATGATTTTACCACGAATTGCAAAAGAAGAAACAATATCTTTTACGATTTTTTGAACAGCAGCAGAAAGTTTTTTGTTTCCACTTCGATAAACATTCCACTTCCCTGCTAAACTTCCAGTTGAAGCTACATATAAATCAATTGAAATTGAATTTTCTCGTTCATTTTCATCAAAATTTACAATACCAAAATAATCAAAACCAGAATTTCTTGCATCACTAAAAGCTTGAGAATAGGAAGTTACAGCTTTTGACTTAGATTCCACATCAAAATACGGGAATGCCGTAAAAGTATCTGAAATTAAATTTGAACAAATTTTTGCACCATCGGCATGTAACATAGTGAGATTATCTTTTTTGTGATAAAAACCAATAGAAATTCTACTTTTATCAAGATAAAAAGGATCTACATCCCAACGTTTTGCAAGAGTATTCTCTAAAAGTGATTCGTAAGATTCAATTCGATCTGAAACTTTTTGAGTAACTTTACCTTGTGTATCTATAAATTTTAACTCAGAAAGACTTGCTTCTGGATAACCTTCATTTAAAAGCCAATCAGAATAAGAAAGTCTAACATCAATATTCAATGGATGAATTTGCAAAGCTCGAATGTATTCGAACAATGCACTGTTTGAATTATATTTTTCCACAGATTCTTTAGCAGACTTTACATGATATAAAGCAAAATTTTCTCTTCTAGAATCTTCAATTTCTAAATATTGACAAACTAACTGCTCCAAAAAGAATCTAGCAATTTCATCTTGCGGATTTATTTTCAAAACAGTTTCCAAAGATTTTATTGCTTGCTCAACAGAACCTAGCTTATAAACTGCACAAGATTTTAAATACCAAGCATCAGAGTTATTTCTATTTTGCGAAATTCTGTAGTCGCAAACAGAAACAGTTTCTTCATAATTTCCTTTGCAATACAAAATATATGCAAGTAAAGCATTTGCCTTATCATAAGTTGGCTTTAATTGAACAGCTGTTCTAATAAATTCCTCAGCCTTAGATAAATCGCCTTTTTGCACACAAATATACGAAGCATAATAATAAACTTCTGGAATATTATGGTGATAATAAATTGCTTGATTTATAAAATTATCCGCTTGTTCATATTTTCCAAGTTTCAAACTGATAAGAGCTAAAGATAATAAGGCTTTTTTACTAGAAGCTTCTCTAGTTAATGCTTGTGTATAATATTTTTCAGCTGATGAAATTCTACCATCAAAAGCCTGAAGTTGAGCAACACCAAAAATAGCTTCAATATCATTTGGAAATTTTTTTAGAATATCTTCAAAAACAGAATTAGCTTTTTCTAAATCCCCAAGTCCGATTAGACAAAATCCTTTTAGTCTTTGAATTTTTAAATTGTACTTATAATATTTATTTGCAGCTTCTAAACAAGTTAAAGCTCTTGAATATTCATCCATTTCGTAGGCACATTCTGCTAAACCTATCCAAGCATCAGCATAATCAGGATTTATCAATAAAGATTCTTGATAGTATTCTATTGCCCTTGCAAAATTTTCTCTTTGCTGAAAATTTTTTCCTGCATTATAATAATCTAATGCAGAATTATTTGCAAAAGAAAATGAGATTGTTAAACAAAAAAGTACAAAATAAAAAATTACTCTTTTCATTTATAATTTATGCCACCTTAAATTTATTCACTCTGATCTTCATCAGTATTTTCGATAACTTTGACTAGATTTATCCTATGACCTTCCATATCTTGAATGATAAAATCATAATTTCGCCAAGATACTTTTTCATACTTTACAGGAATTTTTCCGAATAAATCAAAAACAAAACCACCTAAAGTATCAAACTCATCATTTGGAAAACTACTTTCAATTTGGTCATTTAGATCATCAAGATTGATTCTTCCATCACAAATCCAAATTTTTTCGCCAACAGGAAGAATATCCTCATGTTCGTTATCAAATTCATCTTGAATATCACCTACAATTTCTTCGATAATATCTTCAAGGCAAACAATTCCTGAAATTCCACCGTATTCATCAATTGCAACTGCAATATGTACATGACGACGCTTAAATTCCCTCAAAAGTGAATCAATACGCTTTGACTCTGGAACAAAAAATGCCTTTCTAATAATTTTTTCTAAATCTACAGGTTCATTTTTTGCAATAATCTTAATCAAATCTTTTACATACAAAATTCCAATAACATTATCAATTGAATCGCTGTAAACTGGAAAGCGAGAATGTCCACTTTCTGCAATTTTTTCGTAAAGTTCTTGTTCTGTTATATGCACATTGATAAAATCAACATCAATTCTTGGAATCATAACCTCTTTTACAGATGTTTCAGGCAAATCCTCAATTCCTTGAATCATATCCTGTTTTTCTTCTTGAAGTTCCGCATCTTTAGTATTTTCTTCGGTTGACTTTTTTTGCTTTCCAAACAAAGATTTAAATATCCCCATTTTAATCCTCTAAAATTTTTTTATCACTTAATTCTTTTAAAATTTTTTCTTGTAACACAAGCATTTCTATTTCTTCATTTTTTAATGATTCAGAAACTTCAACAACATTTGAATTTCCGTCCAGAATATCACCATTTATTCCAACATGAAATTCGCCATGGTCTTCACCTGATAAATGCAAAATTCCATGAACAAGAAGTCTTTTTAATTCATCATTTTTTGCAATATTAAATTCTTTTGCATTTTTTGAAAGAGTTTCATCAGAAATTAAAATATCACCAGCTGAAAAAATTTCATTTTCATCATCGTCAATATAATAATCACCTTGTTCAAAAGATAAAACATCTGTTGGTGCATCAATGTTACGATATTGCAAATTCATTTCTTGCATAAATTTATCATCACAAAAAACAACATTCATTTCCCAATTTTCAAAATTCAAGTGATTTAATACATCCTGAATAAAAATTTCTACACTTTCAAGTTTTTTTTGTGAATATCCAGAAGAAAAAGTTTCTTCATTTAAAACAGTAATTTTATTTTTCATCAGAATCCTTCTTTTGAGAATTTTCTTCGCTAGTTTTATCATCAGAATCATCTTCTGTAACTTGATTTGGATAAACAATTCTAGAATGATAAAAACCTGCCAAAGTATCAACAAAATCGTCTTCAATAACTGTTAAATCGCAAAATCTAAGAGGACAATTATCTAAAAGTCGATGTTCAACTTTATCCATAATCAATTGATGAACAAGTTTTCGCATTGCAGGAACTGAATGGTTAGACATACTTTTACAAGCAGCTTCAACTGTATCAGCTAACATTACAACCGCAGCTTCTTTTGTTGTAGGATTTTCACCAGAATAACGATATTGTTCCTCAGTCGCATTTTCATCAATTTTTTTTGCTTTATCATAAAAAAAGCTAATCACACTATTTCCATGATGTTGAGCGATAATATCAATTACTTCTTCTGGTAATTTTTCTTGACGAGCAAGTTCAACACCATTTTTAACATGACTTTTAATAACAGAAACTGACATACTTGGGTTTATATCGTCATGCTTATTTTCATCTGATTGATTTTCTGAAAAGTACAAAGGTTTATCGATTTTTCCAATATCATGATAATATGCACCAACCCGAGCTAAAATTGGATTTGCACCAATCTTACGACAGGCACTTTCTGCCAAAGTTGCAACCATAATCGAATGGTGATAAGTTCCAGAGGCATTAAAAATTAAATGCTTCATTATCTTATTATTTGTATCAGATAAATCCATCAATCTAAAAATTGAAGCAGTATTAAACCAGGATTCTAATGGAGTTAAAAATCCTAAAGCAAAAATTCCAGAAATAAAAGCATTTAATGCAACTCCAAATAATGAAAAAGCTTTAAAACCTGAATCTACATTTACGATAATACTTAATGCAAACATAAAAACTATATTCAATATAGAAAGAATGATAGAAGAGAAAACCATGTCAATTCGGTGGTCATTTTTTTCTACAACTATTGCAGCTGCAATTGAAGATGATAAAATAAACAAAAATGGAATTGGCTGAAATGATGTAATAAATAACACACCAAGAGATATAAGAATAGAAAAGAAAACAGCAGAAACTTGACTAAAAAGTAAAGTGATTAAGATAGTTGCAAAAGTTGCAGGAATTATCGTTGGTAATGCATATTGAGATAAAAATACAGGAACTTTTGTTGCAAAGGTTGTTACACCATAGACAAAGGTATACATAACCGCAATAAAAATCATTTCCTTAACTTTTATTTTTCTACCTAACATATAGGGAGAAAATAAAAAAGTACTTAAAACTACCAACAAAAATAAATACAATATTGCATTTGCTAAGGCTCTAAAATCGATATAAACCTTTGCTTCTGCAATTTTTCTAAGTTTAGCGTAATTTTCTTCGGTAATAGGAAATCCCTTTCTGATGATTTTTTCACCTTTCGTAACTGTTATAGGATCATAATCTAATGCTGGCAATGACTTTTCTGCAACAATTGTTCTATCAGCAATTTGTCCAATTTGATATTCTGAAAGAGCAAATGTTGCAACAGTTTCGCGACTTGTAACATCTAAAAAAGTAATTCCTAAAAGTGCAACAAAAGTACAAAGTAAAACAAAAAAAGCATTTTTATTTTCTCTGATTTTATTAAAAAAACTATTACAATGTTCTTTAATTTTATTCTGACTTGTCAGCTTTTTCATAGGCTTGTATAATTTTCCTTACAAGAGGACTTCTTACGACATCCTCATCTGATAGATGACAAATACTAATTTCATCGATATCAGTCAAAATTTCTAATGCATTATTCAATCCAGAAGGAACTCTTTTAGGTAAATCTGATTGACTAGCATCTCCAGTAATGAAAATTTTTGAATTTTCTCCTATTCGGGTCAAAAACATTTTCATTTGTTGTACAGTTGTGTTCTGTGCTTCATCAAGAATAATAATACTATCCGATAAAGTTCGTCCACGCATATATGCTAAAGGAGCTATTTCTATTATCCCCGATTCTAACATTTTACGCAAGAACTCTTTTGGCAATAATGCTTCCAAAGAATCAAACAAAGGTCTTAAATATGGATTTATTTTTTGCTCAAAATCTCCTGGCAAGAAACCTAAACTTTCACCAGCTTCTACAACAGGACGAGTTAAAACAAGTGATTTTTTCTTTTGTGATAACAACTGAGACAAAGCTTCTGCAACAATAAGAAAAGTTTTTCCAGAACCAGCTGGACCAGATGCAAAAACCAAAGATGAATTTCTCATACAATGAATTAAATTTGCCTGATTTTTTGTTTTTGGAAAAACAGTTTTTATTCCACCAGGAATTTTAATTGTTGCTTTAGAAAAAAAATCTTTTTCACCTGATAAATCATCATCTATTGAAGTTTGCAAAATAGATTTTACCATATCAACACAAGGCTCAGTTCCATCACTTACTTCATCAAGAATTCTATTAAAAATATGCTTAAAACTTTGAATAACATCATCATCAGAAGAAGAAATAGAAATTTCATTTCCTCGAAGATAAATAGGAACCCCTAAATAATTTTCAATGAGACACAAATTACTATCATTAGAACCACATACTTTGTACAATAAATCTGTATCTGGAACTACAATCGTATACGAATTATCCACCATAAAAATATTACAAGTATTTATATGAATTCGTCAAGGGTTCAATGTAATCTTACCATCCTCATCTTCAATTTGAGTTTTAAACATATTCATAGGCTTCCATACTACAGAGATTGAAAAATAAGGACTAAAATCGTATCTGTATGGAATTTCGTCAGTAATGAGTTTAGGCTCTATAGAGAATTCTGATTTAAAATCCCAGTCATGCAAATCGTGAGTTAAAATAATTGAAAAACTCTTTAATTTAAAACCTGAAAGTTCACGGTTTTCTTGATTTGCAAAATCAAAAGAATTTAATAAATCTTTAATTATATTTTTTTCACCAGGAACTTCTACATCATAATTAAATAAGCCCTGAAAATATCTAAAAATAACATCGTTTCTAGAAGTTGATCTAAAAGTTATATTAAAAAATTCACTTATGTTAAAAGTAATTGAAGGTGAAAAAACAAAAGAACTATTTGTAGGTCGAATCATATCAAGTTTTATAGAAGTTGATAAACCAGGTGTAAAAGAAATACGATTTTTCCAAAATAAAAAAGTTTTAGATGGAACTGTATAAGAAAAATTAATTGCGTTAGGTAAAAATTCTTTTTCTTTTTGTGCAATCCAACCTTTATTCAAATCTAGAATATAAGGTATTGCATAATTCATAGAATAAGACAACGACATTCCCCAAATTGAAGCAGAAAAAGAAAATGAAGTAGGATGTTTTTCTTCAAAATTATATTGAAAACTTTGTGAAATAGAAAGTTTTTTGTCAAAAAAGCTTAAACTCATACTTTGCTTTAAAGGATTAAATTCAAAAGTTTCTAAGTAAACACCTTTTTTTACATTTTCATCTATAATCCCATCATTATTAGTATCTGAATCAATTTCTGAAATTCCTGTTTCAATTGAAAAACTCATAAATGGAAATGAAAATTTATATCTTGCAGTATAAGTATCTAATCTAGGAGGCAAATTCGAAGTAAAGGATAAAGACTGAGAATGATTTGAACCACCTTGATAAGCTAAATTCAAATTTAAAGTATGAGCTGAAATTCCATCTTCATCCCACTTTGCTTTCTTATACTCCCAAGAAGGCTCTTCAACAGTACCTGTAAATTCAGTATCAATTACTTTAACGGTTGAATTCCATGAAATTGAAGAAGAACTAAAAAGTGGAAAATTAGCAAAAGGTTTTACACTCAAAGAATTTGTATTTACAACATCCATTTGATTAGCCGCGTAATCATTAAGAATAATCTGATTTCTAGAAGAATCAGTGTTATAATATTCTTCAGAAATAAATGGATGCTCTTGCATTTGTGGTGAAAATTTAATTGTATTTTTCAAACTAAAAATATTCTTAAATAGATTTAATGAACTTGAAACCTGAGCAGGCACAGTTACCTTGTAATATGTAGATTGATAATTTTCATCAGAAAAACTAATTTTATCAGGTGAATTAATTTTATCAGAATTATATGTAATCAAAGAATCATAAGATGGTGTAATAGAATAATTCAATGAATAATTTATAAGTGAAGAACTTGAAGAAGTTTTATAAGCATTAGTTGAAAGATAAGACAAAATTTGAGAGTCTAAATCTTTATTATGTTGTTTTTCTTCTTCCGTAAGTTCAATTGCAACATCAGAGTTTTCTTCTATTGAAACTTCTTCAGAATTTTGAACATCTTCTGAAATTTGTTCATCTTTTTGTAAATTTTGTAATTCTTCTGGTTCAGAAATTTTTGAAATAGTACTTCTTGAAACAGAACTTTCTTTTTTTTCTGTAGAAGTAACATTTTTTTCTGTTTTTTTCTTAAATGGATACGAAAAAATTGTTCCTGAAATATTTACAGAAGCACCAACTGGTACAATTTGTGATGGATAAAAGAATTTTCTATTTGGGCTATAAGTTACATCAAGACCTGTTAAATTTTCATTATTTTTTGATGAAAATGAAATTGAAGATTTTATACTAGAAAGTGAAAATGTTGATACAAAAGGATTTAAAAATGAAATTTTTGGAGAAAATGAAGCATTTGCAGTCCAAGAATAAGAAGAAATTCCAGAAGTTGAAGTTGATGAAGAATCTTCATCAGTTAAGCCACCAGTTAATAATGCAAACCAAGCCATAGTTTCACTTCGGTCTGTTAAAAAATCAGCCTGAAAAAATGAATCTGAATAAACAGGCAACGAAAGAGATAAAGAAAATGGAGAAAAGGACAAAGATGTATTTAAATTTGCATAAAATCTAAATGGAAGCTCTAATCCTAATAGATACCCTTTATCTGTAGTAATTTGATAATCATTTTCTCTATTATAGGGAGTATAAATTCCTGAATCCCTATAAAGAGTATTAGAAAAACCTAACATTGCAGAAAAAGTTAAATTAGAAAAAACTTTTTTAGGTTTAAATACACCATCAATCCCAACAAAACCACCAAGTTTTGAATAATAATCAGCCATAATTTTTAAATAATTTGAACCAACACCAGTTGCATCTTCATCAAGATTATGTAAAAACAAACCTTCTCTAACTTGTTTTTTTAATTTTGATGGTTTCAAAAAACTTAAATAATCATCTTCTCCAGAAGAAGACTCTAGAGGTTTTCGTCCCACAAGATAAGTTGATGTATGAAGAAAATATCCTTTTCTATCATCAGTTCCAATTACGGGATTAAAAATCATTTCGTCTTTAGGATAGTAAAAAAAAGGCAACCAAAGAGTAAGCAAACTACCAACGAAAAAGCGAGCATTCACAAAAGCAAATTCATTTCCTGGTAAAAGCCAAATTCTACTAGCATCTATTTTCCAATGAGGATCTTCTGCATCACAAAAAGTTAGAGTTCCATTTTTAAAACCGATTACACCAGAATCATCTCTACCAAAAATATCTGATTCAACAACTAAACTTGAGTTAGAATCAAGTTTAAACATATCAGAATTAGTTTGAGCAATTCGTCCTTCAGAAAAAACACCTTCTTGAGTTTCTGCATTAAATAAAACAGAAGTTGCTGTTAATCGTTCAGTTACAGTTGAACCAGAAAGTCTTTCAAGAATAACATTACCTTCTGCAAAAAGTCGTTGGCGTTTTCGCTCATAACTAACTTTATCTGCATAAATAATTGTTCCAGCACCATCAAGTTCAACCTTAACTTTTACATCACCTGTTAAAACAATTACATCTGCACCAATCTCAGATTTTGAATATTCAGTTTTTTGAGCCGATAAAATCGTAATAGTACTTGAAGATTTGGCTTTTTTTGTTTCAGATTTATTTGATTTATCATTATTTTTTTTGTTATTTTTTTCTGAATTTTCATTCTTTTCTGATAATTTATCATTTACCGAAGAATTTTCGTCATTTTCAGATTTTGAAGTTTCAGAAGTCTTTAAGTTTTCCTGATTATTAATTTCAACATTTTCAGAAATTTTAGAATTATCGTCAATTTGTAAATCTTTCACAACTTCAGTTTTTTGAGAATCTACAGAAGTAGAATCATCAATTTTTACTTCAGCAAAAACAGAATTTACAAAAGAAGAGAAAAATAAATATATGAATAAAACCTTTACAAATCGTAAAAGATTATTATTTTTTATCACGATTTTTTTGTCCTATCTAATAAATCTTTAATAAAATATCCGGTGTGAGATTTTTCCACATTGGCAATTTCTTCAGGAGTTCCAGTGGCAATAATTGTACCACCTTTGGTTCCTCCTTCTGGACCTAAGTCTATAATATAATCTGATTGTAAAATTACATCAAGATTATGTTCAATCATTACAACCGAATTTCCTTGATCAACTAAGCGATTTATCACTTCCATAAGTTGTTTAACATCTGCAAAATGAAGTCCCGTAGTTGGTTCGTCCATCACATACAAAGTTTTTCCTGTAGAACGCTTTGAAAGTTCATTTGCAAGTTTAACTCGTTGAGCCTCTCCTCCTGAAAGAGTAAGCGCAGACTGACCAAGTTGAATATAGCCCAAACCAACAGAAACCAAAGTTTCTAATTTATTTGCAATCTGAGGAATTTTTTCAAAGAAAATTGCCGCTTCTTCGATAGTCATTTCCAAAACATCAGAAATATTTTTTCCTTTGTAGCGAACATCCAAAGTTTCTTGATTAAAACGCTTTCCACGACAAACATCACAGCAAACATAAACATCTGGCAAAAAGTTCATTTCAATTGTGATAGTTCCTGCACCCTGACAATTTTCGCACCTTCCGCCTTTTACATTAAAACTAAATCGTCCAGGCTTAAAACCACGGGCTTTTGATTCAGGCAAACTTGCGTACAAATCACGAATTGCGTTAAAAACACCAACATAAGTTGCCGGATTTGAACGAGGTGTTCTTCCGATTGGGCTTTGGTCGATATTTATCACCTTGTCGATATTTTCAATACCTTCAAGTTTTTTATATGCGCCAACAGGATGTTTTGATTTCATTATTTTATTAGAAATGGCTGGATACAAAACATCACTTATCAAAGTTGATTTTCCGGAACCAGAAACACCAGTTACACAAGTAAATTTTCCTAAAGGAATTTCGATAGAAACATCTTTTAGATTATGCTCTGTTACTCCAGAAAGTTTGATAGAATTTCCATTTCCACTTCGGCGTTCTTTTGGAACTTCCATAGACAAAGTTCCAGCAAGATATTGACCTGTAATAGATTCTTTTATTTTCATCACTTGTTCTGGAGTTCCAGAAGCCACAATTTCGCCACCATGAACACCAGCACCAGGGCCTAAATCTACAATCCAGTCGGCTGTGCGCAAAGTTTGTTCATCATGTTCAACTACGATAACTGTATTTCCAATATCACGAAGATAAGTTAAAGTATCTATAAGTCGTTGATTATCCCGCTGATGAAGTCCGATAGAAGGCTCATCTAAAATATACAAAACACCAGTTAAACTTGAACCAATTTGTGTTGCAAGTCTAATTCTCTGAGCTTCTCCACCAGAAAGAGTTCCTGCTTTTCGTTCTAAAGTTAGATAATCTAGCCCAACATTTTTCAAAAAGCCAAGACGATTTTTTATTTCTTTTTCAATTTGATGAGCAATTTGTTTTTCAGTTTCTGTAAGATTTAAATTTTCAAAAAACTTAATAGAATCTTCAACTGAAAGCAAAGTTAAATCATGAATATTTGTTTCACCTACAGTTACAGCCAACGCTGAAGGATTTAATTTTTGCCCATTACAACAAGTACAAACTCTGTGAGTCATTAACCTTTGTAAACTTTCTCGTTGCGCTTCTGAAAAAGTTTCGTTGTATCGGCGTTTTAAATCTGCAAAAAGACCTGGCCAAGGTTGATTATATTTGAAAGAGCCAGAACCATCAGATTTTTCATAAATATATTGAATTGGCTCTAAAGTTCCATAAAATAATTGATTTATTTGATTTTTATTTAATTTTGAAATTGGTTCATCAAGTGAAAAATCAAGATATTTTGCTAAACTTTCAAATCTTGCACGATTCCAATTAGATTCGGGATTATACCATTGAATTGCGCCTTCATTAAAAGAAAGATTTTTGTCTGGAATAATTAAATCCACATCGTATTCCATTTTTTCCCCAAGACCTGTACATTCTGGACAAGCACCAAAAGGATTGTTGAAAGAAAAAAGTCTAGGTTGTAATTCGGGAATTGAAATTCCACAATCTGGACAAGCATTTTTTTGAGAAAATAAATGCTCTGTATCTGGAGATTTTGTTTCGGAATCTGGTAAAACTTCTCCACCTTTTATAACAAGAATGATTCCACAAGCATTTTCGATGGCAGTTTCAACAGATTCTGCAATACGCTTTCTTGCATCAGAAGAAATTTTAATTCTATCTACAACAAGTTCAATTGTGTGTTTTTTTTGTTTATCAAGTTTGATATTTTCATCAAGTTCTACCATCACACCATCAATTCTGGCACGAACAAATCCTGATTTTTTTGCATCATCAATAATTTTTTGATGTTCACCCTTTTTTCCACGAATTACTGGGGCTAAAATCTGAATTTTTGTTCCTTCTGGCCAACTTAAAATTGTGTTGATAATTTGGTCGGAACTTTGCTCTTTTATTGCTTGACCACATTTTGGACAATGAGGCTGACCAATTCTGGCAAATAAAAGTCGGTAATAATCGTAAATTTCAGTTACAGTTCCAACTGTAGAACGAGGATTATTGTGAGTTGTTTTTTGTTCGATTGAAATTGCTGGGGAAAGTCCTTCGATGTAATCTACATCAGGTTTATCCATCTTTCCTAAAAACTGACGAGCATAAGAAGAAAGACTTTCCATGTAGCGCCGTTGACCTTCGGCAAATATTGTATCGAAGGCAAGAGAACTTTTTCCGGAACCTGAAAGTCCAGAAAAAACAACTAAACTGTTTCTTGGTATTTCCAAATCAACATTTTTTAGGTTGTGTTCTCTTGCACCTTTGATAATTAGTTTCTTTTCTGAATTACGCATTCTATAAAAACACCTACTTGAGATTAAAAATTATTTAATCCACCTGGCTTTACTTGAAAATGGCTAAACTCCATACCAAATGAAGCACGACCTTGAGAAACAGAACGCAAACTTGTAGAAAATCCGAACATTTGAGCCATTGGGGCTTGAGCATGTACAACTTCAGTTGAAGTTTTTGATTCCATACTCTGAATGATTCCACCGCGTTGAGTTACCAAACTCATTGCATCTCCTACAAATTCTTTTGGAGAAAGAATATCTACATTCATAACAGGTTCGAGAATTTGTGCAGAAGATTTACGACAAGCTTCGTCAAAAGCAGCAACGGCACAAGCTTCAAAAGCAAAAGTTGTTGAAGTTAATGGGTCGTATTTAATATCAGTTACAGTAACTGCAATATCGGTACAAGGATATCCATATTGGATTCCAGAACCAAAGGAATTTACAATTCCACTTTCGATTGCATCAAAAATTTCACCTGGAATATCACCTTTTTTAACATTACAAGTGTAAGTATTTCCAGCATTTTGATTTGGTTCAACATGGATAGAAATTTGAGCTGTATTTTGCTTTCCACCGATTACTCTATCAAATGATTCTGTATGGTCTGTACTTTGAGTAATTGATTCTCGGTAAGTTACTTGAGGATTTCCTACTCTAGCACCAACTTTAAAATCATCCTTCATTCTTGTAACAAGAACATCAAGGTGAAGTTCACCCATTCCAGAAATAATCAACTGTCCAGTTTCTGCATCATCACGAGAAGTAAAGGTTGGGTCTTCTTTTGAAAGAATTTCCAAAGTTTCTTTTAATTTATCTCTATCTGACAAAGTTTCTGGTTCAATAGAAACTGAAATAACTGGCTCTGGGAAATGCAAATCTTCAAGTAAAACTGGCATTCCTTCACTTCCGATTGTATCTCCAGTTTGTGCCAATTTTAGACCGATAAAAACAGCAATATCACCTGCTTCTACACAATCCATTGGTTCACTTTTATTTGAGTGCATTCGCAAAATACGATTTACACGCTCACGCTTTTTCTTTCCAACATTGAAAACTTGTTCACCTGGTTTGAACTTTCCAGAATACATTCTAACATAACAAAGTGAACCTGCTTCTCTATCGTATTGGATTTTAAAAACTAAACCACATGGAGTTCCTGAAGTTACACATGGAATTTCGATTTCTTCTTCTTTTTTTGTATGAAAAGCCTTTGCAGGAGGAACTTCGTCTGGTGCTGGAAGATAATCAACGATGGCATCAATTAAAGGTTGAACTGCTGTATTTTTTCTGGCAGAACCACAAAGGAATGGGATAAAATCACGATTGATTGTTCCACGACGGATTTCTGCTTTCAAAGTTTCAAGAGGGATTTCTTCGCCCATCAAGAAAAGTTCTGCGATTTCGTCATTGTGAGAAGCAATTTCGTCAATCATTTTTTCACGCCAAGTTTGTGCTTGTTCAAGTCGTTCAGCAGAAATTTCGCTTTCTGTGATTTTTTCACCTTCAGTTTCTGGGTCAAAGCGATATTCCTTCATTTTAAGAAGGTCGATTACGCCTTCAAAATTACTTTCTGCACCAATTGGAATTTGAATTGCAAGAGGAACTGCTCCAAATTTTTCTTGCACATCTTTCATTGCTCCAAAAAAGTCTGCCCCTGCTCTATCCATCTTGTTTACAAAACATAAACGAGGAACTTTGTATTCATCGGCTTGTTTCCAAACAGTTTCAGTTTGAGGTTGAACTCCACCTACTGCACAAAGAACAGCAACAGCTCCGTCGAGAACACGCAAAGAACGCTCAACTTCGGCAGTAAAGTCTACGTGGCCGGGAGTATCAATAATGTTGATTTGATAATCATTCCAATATGTTGTGGTTGCAGCACTTTGGATAGTGATTCCTCGTTCTTGTTCTTGAGTCATCCAGTCCATTGTTGCAGCCCCATCGTCAATTTCGCCAATGCGATGAATTTTTCCTGTATAATATAAGATGCGCTCAGTTGTTGTTGTTTTACCAGCGTCAATGTGCGCCATAATTCCGATATTTCTCATCTTTGAAAGCATATATACCTCTATAAAAAGTCAATGAGTAAAACTTCAGTTTTAGGAATTGACTTTTTTTGCTGTTTCGCAATGAAATGAGAAACAGCAGTTAATAAAAAAGTTTGCTAACAGCAAACTTTAAATGAAATGAGAGGCACCATTTGTGCCGAACGTTTCATTTAGACTCCAAAAAAAATTTGTATTATTTGTCTGGTCTATTATACAAAAAAATGAAAAAAACTTCTATAGGAATGGTTTGGATTAAATGGGTTATAAGGAAGTGTTACACGGATTCGAAAAGTCTAACGACTTTTCTGGCGGGATGATAAGGTTTTCTCGGAATATTTAATTGCGTGGCGTGAAAGATAAATTCAGTTTGAAATAGGAAATGCCACAGGTCTTCGAAAAGTCTAACGACTTTTCTGTGGGATGATAAGTTTTTCTTGGAATATTTAATTGCAGAGCAAGAAAGATTAAGTTTTGTTTGAAATCTGGGTTTTGATTGGAGAAAGTTTATAATTGCGAGGCAAGAAAACGAAAATTTATCAGAAAATCAACTTTTTTTTCGCAAAAATCATTCAAATTACATTTTTCTCTTGATAATAAAGGTGTGTAGGGAAAAGTTTTCTACATGAAAATTTATTATTTGGAGATGAAAAAAAATGGCAAAGCCAATTGAAGAATTAACTTTTACAGACGACTTTATGTTCGGTCGTGTAATGCAAAATCCAGAAATTTGTAAAGGACTTCTGGAACGCTTACTTGAAATCAAAATTGATAAAATCGAGTATCCAGTTTTACAAAAGACGATTTCACCACATTACAAGTCAAAAGGAATCAGACTCGATGTCTATGTGGAAGATTCAAATCGTGTTTACGATATTGAAATTCAAAATGTTCTTGACGAAAATCTTGCAAAACGAACTCGTTACTATCAATCTATGATGGACATTGATTTATTACTTAAAGGCAAAAATTACACCGAACTAAAAGAAAGTTTTATAATTTTCGTGTGTAAAGAAGATTTTTTCGGTTTGAACTTGCCATGTTACAGTTTTAGTAACATTTGCAAAGAAAATCCAGATTTACAACTTGGTGACGAAAGTCACAAAATCATTTTTAACGCATCTGCTTTTGAAAACGAAAAAAATGTAGAAAAAAAATCAATTCTAGAGTATATTGTAGATAAGAAGTCCACATCAGATTTTACAGAACAACTTGATGACCTTGTGGAATTAACGAAAATCAACGAACTTTTTAGGAGTGATTACATGGCTTGGGGATTAGCAGAATTTGACGCAGAACAACGTGGCAAAAAAGCAGGATACTGTGAAGGTCTGTCTGATGGAATCTCTCAAGGTATCTCTCAAGGAATCTCACAAGGTGAACATCAAAAAGCCATCGAAACTGCGAAAAATCTTCTAACAGAAAAAATTCCTATTGAAATTATTGTAAGAACTACTGGTTTATCAGTTGAAGAAGTAAACTTAATTTCTAACAATACTAAATAGAACCTTAGTAGCACATCCACAACCAGCCCATATCCTCGCAAGTTTTGTGAAACAAAACTTGATTGTAAACCGAAGGTTTACTAACGGAACGAAAAAAGTTTACAAAGACAATAAGTGCAGAAAAAATGACTTAATAATATATTTTTTTTATCAATTACGTGCAAAAGGCGTAGCCAAAAATTGACACAGCGAAGCCTTGCAAGTGAAACGCAGCACTATCAACCAGTCCTTTTCTACCCGAACGAAAAAAGCTTGCAAAACACAATAAGTACAGAAAAAATGACTTTGTCGTTGTCAATTACTGAATGAGTGCCAAAAGGCGTAACAAAAATGAAACACGGACCTGACTTGAGGAGCGTAGCTGAACTGCACCCCTAAAGTTGGACAAATAAATTACAATTTTAGGAGGTGCATTTTTTATGCCCAAATATTCTAAGGAGTTCAAGTTAAAAATAGTACTTGAACATCAAAACGAAAAAA
>JAXJWW010000039.1:0-27056 GCA_036307825.1 Treponemataceae bacterium
AATAATAATAATAATAATAGAATATAGATAATATTTTTAGTTTTTTAAGGAGATTTCCCTATGAAAAAGATTTTATTTATGATGCTTATGGCATGTGCATTTCTTTTTACAGGATGTGCATATTGGTTTGAATTTTTGAGTGCTACAGTAACTGTTATTAACGAATCAGATGGTACATTATACTGTATACCACGCTATAATGGTTGTAGTGAAGATGATAAAATAAGAACTATCAATCCAAATTCTGAAGTTACATTCGAAACAGTAAAAGGTTGGAATACTAAAAGTGAAATTAAAAAGAATGGCGATGTATTTAAATTTTATTATGCAAGAGAAGCTGCTTGGGAATTAATAAAAAAAGACGATTGGTATAAAGAAGACGACATGGATCATAATGCATGGGGTTTTACAGATATCTGGGTTAAGGCTGGATATGTAACTCTACTAGTATTAGAAGGGAAACAATCTCAAAGTTATACAGTAAAAATTACTGATACAAATGTTTACATATATAGCAATGAAGAATAATTTTTAATTTATGAATAAAAATCTTGTGCTGATTTCGGTACAAGATTTTTTTTGTAAATTTTTTCTAGCGTTTTTTAAAAGTAAAAAACACAAAAACACATCTTTTCCCCTACTTTACTATTTCTGTAAAACTTGCTAAACTTATTCATTGAAACTTTTTTAAATCAAGGAAAATTTATGGCTTATTATTTTGAAGAACCTTCACACACTTTTGGAGAGTATTTATTAGTTCCTGGATATTCATCAGCAGAATGTATTCCTGCAAATGTAGATTTAAAAACACCTCTTGTTAAGTTCAAAAAAGGTGAAAAACCTTCCCTTACAATGAATATTCCTTTGGTTTCTGCCATTATGCAGTCAGTTTCTGACGATAAACTTGCAATCGCCCTTGCAAAAGAAGGTGGAATTTCTTTCATCTATGGTTCACAATCAATTGAAGACCAAGCTGCAATGGTTGCAAGAGTAAAAGGTCATAAAGCAGGATTTGTAACTTCAGATTCAAATATCAAACCTGACCAAACTTTAGCCGAAGTTCTTGCTCTTAAAGAAAAAACAGGACACTCAACTGTTGCTGTTACAGAAGACGGAACTGCAAACGGAAAACTTTGTGGTATCATCACAAGTAGAGATTTCAGAATCAATCACACACCAACTGATGCAAAAGTTCGTGATTACATGACACCTTTCAAAGACTTGATTACAGGACAAGATGGAATCACTTTATCACAAGCAAACGAACTTATCTGGAAACATAAATTAAATTCACTTCCTATCATTGATAAAGATGGAAACATGAAATACATGGTTTTCAGAAAAGACTACGCAACACACGAAGCTCATCCACTTGAAAACTTAGATTCAAAACAAAGATATATCGTAGGTGCTGGTATCAACACTCGGGACTACATGGAAAGAGTTCCAGCACTTTTAGAAGCAGGAGTTGATGTTCTTTGTTTGGATTCTTCAGAAGGATTTACAGAATGGCAACGCAGAGCTTTACAAGACATTCACGCAAAATTCGGCGACAATGTAAAAGTTGGAGCTGGAAATGTTGTTGACCGCGATGGCTTTATGTTCCTTGCAGAAGCTGGAGCTGACTTTGTAAAAATCGGTATTGGTGGTGGTTCAATCTGTATCACTCGTGAACAAAAAGGTATCGGTCGTGGACAAGCAACAGCAACAATCGAAGTTGCAAAAGCACGAGACGAATATTATGCAAAAACTGGTATCTACATCCCAATTTGTTCAGACGGTGGAATTGTACACGATTATCACATGACACTTGCTCTTGCAATGGGTGCAGACTTCATCATGTTAGGAAGATACTTTGCTCGTTTTGATGAAAGTCCTACAAATAAACTCATCATTAACGGAAATTATGTAAAAGAATACTGGGGAGAAGGTTCAAATCGTGCTCGTAACTGGCAACGCTACGATATGGGTGGAGCTTCAAAACTTTCTTTTGAAGAAGGTGTTGATTCTTATGTTCCATACGCAGGAAGTTTGCATGACAATGTAAATATGAGTATGAGTAAAATCCGTCACACAATGTGTAACTGTGGTGCAATGACAATCCCTGAATTGCAAGAAAAAGCAAAAATTACTTTGGTTTCACAAGCATCAATTGCTGAAGGTTCAGCTCACGATGTTGTTGTAAAATCAACTTCAATTCAGTCATAATTTACACTTAAATTTATTTATATAAAAGCGACTTTTAATGAAACATTTTCGTTAAAGTCGCTTTTTTTTTATTTAAAAACAAAAAGACTTTTGACAATAAAACTCATGCCAAAAGTCTTTTCTTTTAAGTCAAAGATTTAGTTCAAATAACTAAAATACCAATATTACTTAAAAAATTATTTAAGAACTTCAAGTCCTTTTTGAGGATCTTCGACCTTGAAAATGATAATTGCTGTATCACCTGTTTTTTCAAGAGAAGCATAAAGATATTCGATATTGATACCGTTTTTTTCAAAAAGTTGCATTACATCATACAAACTTCCAACTTTATCATTGATACTTACAGCCAAAACATCTGTTGTTCTTGTTGTAAATTTTGCTTCTTTAAGAATTTCCAAAGCTTTATCTGATTCATCTGTAATGATACGCAAAATACCAAAATCAGCAGTATCTGCAATCATCAAGGCTTTTAAGTTAATTCCACCTTCTTTCAAAATTCTTGTAACATCAGCGATTCTTCCTGCTGTGTTTTCCAAAAAAACTGAAATTTGTTTAATAATCATATTTCCTCCAAAAAAAATCAATGAGGAAATTTACATTTCCGAATTGATTTTTTTACGCTGTTTCGCAGCTTTGTGAGAAACAGCAGTTGATAAGAAAGTTTGCAACGCAAACTTTAGATAAAAACTTCGACGCTATTTTAGAAGAAGTTTTTATCATTTCCTCCTATATAAATAAATTATAATTTTCGATTATCGATAACTCGTTTTGCTTTTCCTGTTGAACGCTCAATAGATTTTGGTTCAACAAGTTTTATTTTAAGCATAATACCTAATTTGCTCTTCATTACAGAAGCAATAGTATTTCTCAAAGCTTCCATTCCCTTTGTTTCGTCAGTAAATTGTTCTGGACTAACTTCAACATGAAGTTCAGCTTCGTCAAGGTGAGTTTCTTCGTTGCGATTTACAACGATTAAGTAGTTAGGTTCAACACCTTGAATTTCAACCAAGGCATTTTCAATTTGACTTGGGAAAACATTTACACCACGAATAATCAACATATCGTCTGTTCGTCCAAACAAGCGATGGATTTTTCGAGTTGTTCGTCCACAAGAACAAGGTTCTGTCATGATATAAGTGATATCTCTTGTTCTGTATCGAATAAGAGGTGTTCCTTCTTTTGTAATAGTTGTAATTACAAGTTCACCTTTTTGTCCATCTGGAACAGGTTGTTCAGTTTCAGGGTCGATAATTTCTGGGAACCATAAATCTTCGTTTACATGCATTCCGTTTTGAGCTTCACATTCAAAAGCAACTCCCGGACCTGTAATTTCAGTTAAACCGTAAATATCGTAAGCTTTAATTCCCCAAGCAGTTTCGATTTGATTACGCATTCCTTCTGACCAAGGTTCAGCACCTAAACAAGCAGCTCGTAATGAAAAATCTTTTACATCAACGCCCATTTCTTTTGCTTGTTCTGCCATATACATTGCGTAAGATGGAGTACAAGTAAAAAGATTTGATTTAAAATCTCTCATCAACATAAGTTGTTTTTGAGTATTTCCAGAAGAAATAGGAACTACAGTTGCACCAAGTTTTCTTGAGCCATGATGAACTCCCATTCCACCTGTAAAAAGTCCGTAACCGTAGGCATTTTGAATTGTATCATTGTGTGTAGCGCCAGCACCTGATAAAGTTCTTGCCATACCTTCAGCCCAGTCATCTAAATCTTTTGCTGTGTAAGCGTCAACTACAGGAGTTCCAGTTGTTCCAGAAGACATGTGAATTTCTACAATTTCAGATTGAGGAACAGCTAAAAGTCCATAAGGATAGGTATCTCGTAAATCAGTCTTTGTTGTAAAAGGCAATTTGCTGATATCTGATAAACACTTGATATCTGAAGGTTTAATTCCAGCTTTATCAAGTTTTTCTTTGTAAAATGGAACAGTATTATAAACTCGTTCCACGAGATTCTTGAGTCGTGCAAATTGCAAGGCTCTAAGAGAATCTACATTCATACATTCATGCTCTGGATTCCAAATCATAATTAATATCCTTTTATTTTTTTGCCGAATAGCATATTTTGATAACAGCGTAAACAGCCAGGGAAAATTCCTCCTTCGCATTCGCTAATTGCTCTACGGAATTTATTAGCTCTTTCGCCATTGTAAATTTCTTTGAATGATTGTTCTTTGATGTTTCCAAGAGGATATTCTGAATAGTCAGCACAGAAACAAACATCACCATTATAATTGATATTTGCCTGACACCAAGGAACGATACAATGATTTCTAACAGGAACTTCAAGTTTTGAGTAATATTCGTGTGTTTTTTCTGGATTCAAGGCAGGAACTGTAATTGATAAATATCCGTAGTCTGTGCTGTGAATTGTATCCAAAATTTGATGAAGTTCAGCACCGTCGATATTTTCATTATAGCCAGTATTGTAACCTTCCAAACAGTAAATATCTGTTCCAAGTTTTTCTTTGAAATAAGCTTTGTGTTTTGCAAAAATTTCGTCGTTTGTGTATGTACCAAGATTGTACATGTGAAGATCGATTTCTAAATCTTTACAAGCAACTGCTAAATCTGCCAAACTTTTGTAGTTTTTATTTGTAACAGTTGTAACAACACCCATAATAGGTAAAGTTGAACCTTGTTTTTTCTTTTCACGATTGATTGCTTCAAATCCTTTAATAACTCTATCGTAACTACCAGGTCCACGCATTTCATCGTTAACATCTTTGAAAGCATCCAAACTTACAAAAATAACATTCCATTTATCTTTTACAATTTGTTCAGCATATTTTTCTAGCAAAGTTCCGTTTGTGTTAATAGAACAGAAACTTCCTTTAGACTGAATATAACGAACAAGTTCAAATAAATCTGGATAAAGGAAAGGTTCACCTCCCCAAAGATAATAAACAGGC
Organism: Treponemataceae bacterium; assembly: GCA_036307825.1. GTDB lineage: Bacteria > Spirochaetota > Spirochaetia > Treponematales > Treponemataceae > RGIG9060. The sequence continues at coordinate 5,138 of JAXJWW010000039.1, forward strand.
TTTTTTTCTGCCAATTCATCAATCATTTTTTTGTATGTTTCTACAGGAACGATAGATTTTGCTTCATTTGCGGCAAATTCACCTTTCAAAACACCTTTATCTCCTCGCTGTCCACACATAACACAACGAAGATTACACAAAGGAGTTAACTTCATGTAAATAAGACAAAAGTTTTTCATGTGGTCGTAATTTTCATAATGGCGTTTCATCAATTTTGTTCTTTCCATTTTGAAAAATCCACGAGCCATTTTAAAAGCAAGTCCTAAGTTTTTGTGTAAAAGCATAGGCACAACTGACATATTAAATTTCATAATATTCTCCCCTAAAAATCAAACTTAAATTATTTAGTTAATGATGATATTGACTTTGACAAAGTCCATGCTAAAAAATTCTTTGGAATTAAGCCCGAAAAGAAAGCTACAATTTTGTTTGTAAAACCTGCTCGAACATAAGAGCGTTTTTTAAGAACTGATTTTACAGCAACTTTTGCAACAGCTTCAGCTGTCATTCCATTATTATAAGAAAATTTCTTATATTTTTCACTTTGGATACCACAGTTTGCATCAAATTCTGTTCGAATATATCCAGGTTGAACACAAGTTACATTTACACCATACTTTGAAAGTTCATGGCGTAAAGCAAGGGAATAATTTAGAACATAAGATTTACTTGCAGCATAAGAAGCAAACATTGGAGTTGGCTGATTTCCTGCAATAGAACCGATGTTCAAAATTGAGCCTGATTTATTTTCTTGCATTTGTTTACCAAAAATTGCACACATTTGAGTTAATGCAATTATGTTTAAGTTAAGCATTGGTAAAACTTTTTCACCTAATTCAACACTTGAACCAAAAAGCCCACAACCAGCATTGTTGATAAGTAAATCTACAACAATAGAATTTTCTTTACAAAAATCAAAAACCTTCACACTGGCATTTTCACTAGCTAAGTCTATAGAAAAAGTTTTTACATTTATGGAATTAGATTCAACAAGTTCTTTACTTAAATCAACAAGTTTACTTTCTGAACGAGCAACTAAAACTAAATTCCATCCTTTTTTTGCTAAAATTTTAGCAATTTCCTTTCCTACACCACCTGATGCTCCTGTAATAAGAGCCCATTTATTATTTTCATTTAAATTCTTCATAAGCGATGAAATTGTATCATAAATTCATTTTTTTTTCTACTACGAGTTAATGTATATAGATGTAAGTAAATGTTAACAAATGTCATATACCCCTTGAATATATCCCCATAATTTTATAGAATAAAGAGAATAATTTTAATTCATTGCAGAAAGTTCTATCGCTAAAAGAAGCTTAAACTGCATAAAATATTTTTTTTGAGAGGTACAAACAGTATGGCTTATGATATTTCTAAAATGAGAAATATCGGTATCAGTGCCCACATTGACTCGGGTAAAACTACACTGTCCGAACGCATCCTATTTTATTGTAACAAGATTCACGCAATTCACGAAGTTCGCGGAAAAGACGGTGTTGGTGCCGTAATGGATAACATGGAACTTGAAAGAGAACGTGGTATTACAATTGCATCTGCATCAACACAGGTTCAATGGAAAGATCACACTTTCAACGTAATCGACACACCGGGCCACGTTGACTTCACAGTTGAAGTTGAACGTTCTTTACGTGTTCTTGACGGAGCTATCCTTGTTCTTTGTTCTGTTGGTGGTGTTCAATCACAATCAATCACAGTTGACCGTCAGTTAAAACGCTATCACGTTCCAAGAATTGCATTCGTAAACAAATGTGATAGAACAGGTGCAAACCCATTCAAAGTAAGAATGCAACTTAGAGAAAAACTTGGTCTTAACGCATACATGATGGAAATTCCTATCGGTCTTGAAGACAAACTTGAAGGTGTTGTTGACCTTGTAACAATGAAAGCTATCTACTTCGAAGGTGATAGTGGAACAGAAATTAGATATGCTGAAATTCCTGCTCACTTACAAGCTGATGCAGAAAAATATCGAGAAGAACTTCTTGATGCAGCTTCTATGTTCTCAGATGAATTGATGGAAGCTATGTTAGAAGGTGAACCTTCAGAAGATTTGATTAACGCTGCTATCCGTAAGGGTACACTTGCAGAACAATTCGTTCCTGTTTTCTGTGGTTCTGCATACAAAAACAAAGGTATTCAACCACTTCTTGATGGTGTTGTTAAATATCTTCCTAACCCTACAGAAGTTAAAAATACAGCTCTTGACCTTGATAACAACGAAGCTCCAGTAGAACTTTCTTCATCAGAAAAAGATCCATGTGTTGCACTTGGATTCAAACTTGAAGATGGTCAATATGGTCAGTTAACATACGTACGTGTTTACCAAGGTGTACTCAAAAAAGGTGAAGAACTTTACAACACTCGTGCACGCAAAAAGTTCAAGGTTGGACGTCTTGTTCGTATGAACTCAGCTTCTATGGAAGATATTAACGAAGGTTTACCAGGAGATATCGTTGCTTTATTCGGTATTGAATGTGCATCTGGAGATACATTCTGTAGTGCAGGATTGAACTATGCTATGACTTCTATGTTCGTTCCAAACCCAGTTATCTCTCTTTCTATCAAACCAAAAGATAAGAAAGCTGCAGACCAAATGGCAAAAGCTCTTAACCGCTTTACAAAAGAAGACCCAACTTTCCAAACTTATGTTGATCCTGAATCAAACGAAACAATCATCAAAGGTATGGGTGAGTTGCACCTTGAAGTTTATGTTGAACGTATGCGTCGTGAATACAACTGTGATGTTGAAACAGGTGCTCCACAGGTTGCTTACCGCGAAACAATTACACAACAAGCAGACTTCAACTATACACACAAAAAACAATCTGGTGGATCTGGACAATACGGTCGTGTTGCAGGTTTCTTAGAACCAATTGAAGATAAAGATTACGAATTTGTAGACTCTATCAAAGGTGGTGCAATTCCTAACGAATTTATCCCATCTTGTGATAAAGGTTTCAAAGCATCTATGCAAAAAGGTGCTCTTATCGGATTCCCTGTAGTAGGAATTAAAGCAACTATCAATGATGGACAGTCACACCCTGTTGACTCATCAGATATTGCATTCCAACTTGCAGCTATCGGTGGTTTCAAAGAAGCATACATGAAAGCAAAACCAGTTATCCTTGAACCAATTATGTCAGTTTCTATCGAAGGACCTACAGAATTCCAAGGTAACGTATTTGCAGTTATCAACCAAAGACGTGGTATCATCGTTTCTTCAACAGAAGATGGAAACTTCTCTCGTGTTGAAGCAGAAGTTCCACTTTCAGAAATGTTCGGATTCTCAACAATCCTTCGTTCTTTAACACAAGGTAAAGCAGAATTCTCAATGGAATTTGCAAAATATGGTAAAGTTCCTAACAGTGTTTCTGAACAACTTATCAAAGAATACGAAGAAAAACGCAAAAAAGAACAAAAATAGTTTGATTTTGTAGATTTCTAAAATTCTTATAAAGGTCGTTGATAAAATTCATATTTTATTAGCGACCTTTTTTTATTCCCTTTTATTTTCATTTTGTAAATAGTTTTTTCCGCATTTATTAAAATCATTTTTTTATAAAAAAAAATTTGCATTATTCCACTTTATATAGTAAAATTAATTATATGAAAAAATACTTTTTAAGAAAAAACTTTTAAATCTTAAAAAGGGAATCAAAGTTTTTCTTGCAATATTGTTACAAGCAAACTTTGTCACTTACTTTTTACTGTTTTTTTGGAGGAACTTATGGTAAAACAAGAACTTGTAGATAGAAGCCCTGTTCGTTTTTTTAAAAACGCAACAAATGGTGGATTAAAAGCTGGAGAAATTGGAGCTTTGACTTCAAAAAAAGGATTAGGAAAAACATCTGTTTTAGTACAAATTGGATTAGATAAACTTTTCCAAGATAAACATGTTGTTCACATATCTTTTAACCAAAATGCAGACTTTTCTATGACTTGGTACGAAGATATTTTTAATGAAATAACTAAGAAAAAAAATATTGGTAATGTTGCTGACTTAAAAGCAGATACATTGAAAAAACGAGTTATCTTAAACTTCAATCAAGATAGCGTTTCAGGAGAACAAATTGTAAATACACTTAAAGCTTTAGCTGCAGGTGGAATTGCTACAGATTGTATCCTTATTGACGGACTTGATTTTACAAGAGTTTCAGCTGATTCAATTAAAACATTAAAAGATTATGCAACAGAGGCAGGAAGCGTAATTTGGTTTGGAGTAAGCACAGATTCAGAAAACCTAAAAGATATGTTGCCTGAAAATGTTGCAACTTATGTTGATGCAGTTATCCATCTTGAACAAAAACCAGACGCAATCGAAATGAAAGTTCTAAAATTAAGAGATGAAAAAATCGAAGTTTCAAATCTAAAATTAGACTCAAAAACACTTTTGATTGCTGAAAAATAAGTTAAATTAGCATAATTACAGACGGCAGTTCAGTTTAACTGGATTGCCGTTTTTTATTTTAAATCAAAGTATTAAGTTGTAGATTTTTACATTCTGTGATATAATATATTCACTATGAGTAACAGATCAAGTGGCATTTTGCTACATCCTACATCTTTACCGGAAACACCGGGAATTGGAACTATTGGTAAACAAGCATATAAGTTTGTTGATTGGCTCGCCTCTGCAAATCAAACATTGTGGCAGATTCTTCCTATTGGACCTACAGGATACGGCGATTCACCTTACGCATCATTTTCAACATTTGCAGGTAATCCATTGATGATTGACCTTGACATGTTAAAAGGAAATGGATGGATTTCTGCTGAACAAATTGCACCACCTGATTACATCAAAAATTCAGGTTATGTTGATTTTGGCTCTGTTGTTTGGTGGAAAATTCCTGTTCTAAAAACAGCTGCATCACAATTTTTAGATTCATGCAAAAAAGAAGATAGAGATGCTTACGAAGCATTCAAAAACGATAACGCTTCTTGGTTAGACAATTATGCTATCTTTATGAGCATCAAAGAATTTTACGATGCAAAAGCAAAAGAAGAAGATAGATTTGGCGCAATGTGGAGTAACTATTGGCCAAAAGATTTAGCAACTTTCCAACCAAAAGCTGTTTCAAAATGGCATGAAGAACATGTAAAAGAAACAGAAGTTCACAAAGTAATTCAATATTTCTTCTTTTCACAATGGAAAAAATTAAAAGAATACGCAAATTCAAAAGGAATTTCTATCGTAGGTGATATTCCTATTTTCGTTGCTTCAGACTCTGCTGATGTTTGGGCAAACCAAAAACTTTTCCAATTAGACTCAGACGGAAGATCAACTGCAGTTGCTGGAGTTCCACCAGATTACTTTAGTGCAACAGGTCAGCTTTGGGGAAATCCACTTTATGACTGGGATGCAATGAAAAAAACTGGTTACAAATGGTGGATTGACAGAATTAGAGCTATGCTTTCTGTTGTAGACTTTGTTCGTATCGACCACTTCCGTGGATTTGAAGCATATTGGTCAGTTCCAGCTGGAGAAGAAACAGCTATCAACGGAAAATGGGTTCCAGGACCAGACCATGCCTTGTTCAATAAAATCAAAGAAGAACTTGGAGATATTCCAGTTATTGCTGAAGACTTAGGTGTAATTACAGACGGAGTTGCAGCATTACGAGATGACTTTGAACTTCCTGGAATGAAAGTTCTTCAATTTGCATTTGATGTAAACGAAGAAAAAGAAGGTGCTTTAACAAACGCATTCCTTCCACATGAATATGGAAGCAACTTTGTTGTTTACACAGGTACACACGACAACGAAACAATGCAAGGTTGGTTAAATAGCGCAAAACCAGAAGAAAGAGACTTAATCAGAAAATACCTTGGTGCTTGTACTCCAGGAGTTACAATTTCTGATGACCAACTCTGCCCTGCTTTAATTAGAGCAGCATTTGCTTCTGTTGCTAAATTTGCAGTTATCCCAATGCAAGATATTTTTGCAATCGGTAGCGAAGGAAGAATGAATGTTCCTTCAACAACTGGTGGAATCAACTGGCAATGGCGTATGACACCAGAAATGTTTAGCGCAGAAAAGGCTTTATGGCTAAAAGAAATGAGTGTTCTTTACGGAAGAAATAAAGCATAATTTCAAATGAATTTGATTTTTACTTGAATTTACAAAAGACTGTCTAAAAAAAGGCAGTCTTTTTCTATTTAATTTACATTCACATTGGTTTATGATAAAATTACATAGTTAGATTACACAACAAAACTTAAAATATATTTAATTTAAGATTTTCATCATAAAATCTTGATTCGGAAAAATTCGATTTTAACCAATATTACGCATTTTTTCAAAACTAAAAATAAAAAGGAGATTTTTCCACTCCTAGAATTGCGTCTATGTTTTTTATGTTTAAGTTGCAAACTTTCTTATTTTTTGGAGTAAATAATGACTTGGTTAATATTAACAATTACCTGTATTATTTTATGGGGAATTACAGACATTCTTTATAAAAAATCTACCGATTATACCGATAGTTTATCACACTATAAGACTTTTGTTTGGATTGGAATTGTAATGACTCCAGCATGCGTTATAATGGTACTCTGTTCAAAAACCTTGTTTGATTCTATATTGATTGTAAAAGATAACTTTTACCTTGTTCCCTTATGTGTTTTTTACGCTATCGCTTTATTTTTTGGACTTCTCGGAAAAAAACATCTTGATGCTTCAGTTGTATCTCCACTTGAAAATATTGACGGAGCAATGGCAGCCATAATACTGTACTTCTTTTTCTTATTTTCAGGTTATAACCAAATAACAAACAGTATTGGTATTATGGATATTATCGGTACTGTTTCTATTGTAGTTGGTGTTATCCTTATTGGAATACAGGAACAAAAATTATCAAAACAAGAAATTCATCTGTCTGATGACAAAAAGAAACATAGACTAGGAGCCTTAGCACTCATTTTCCCAATCATATATAACCTTGTTGATGCAGTTTCAATGGTTGCAGTGGGAATTACTGTATCTGAAGAAACTGAAGTTACTATTCCGGACATTGACTTTTTCATCTTTGAATGTTTAGGATTTATTTTAGTTGCGCTTTTTATATGGTTTTATATGTTGATTTTTAAAAAGTACAAATATAATCCTTTCAAAAAAGAAGAACTTATTCGTTGTGAGGCAGCCACAGGTGAAACTTTTGGAACTATGACATACATTTTTGCTGTAGGAAGCAACCCAATACTTACAGCACCTATTACATCATCTTACTGCCTTGTAACAATTGTATTGGCTCGAATATTTTTAAAAGAACGATTAACAAAAAAACAATATTTGAGTTTGGGATTTTTAATAATCGGTATCGCTTTGCTCGGAATTTCTAAAATTATTAACCCATAGGAAATATAAAATGAATAATAATGACGGATACAAAAAACAACAAAACTTATCCTTTGCCCAATTACTGGCAGAATTACCATCATTTATTGCAGTTTTAGTGTCAGCAATTCTTACAAGAACGATACTTATTTTTGTAGATTTATTAGACTCTTTTGGAAATTTACTTCGTACTGCTATGGTAACAATTCTTTCTAAAAAACTTTCAAAAGACCTTCGATATGAATACAATTATGGAATTGGAAAAATTGAAGCTATTGCATCCTTACTTTGTGACAGTATTGTATTCTTTGGATTGTTAATAACAATTGGACTTTCTATCTATTCAATTTTCTTTCCAGAGAAACCAAGTGATTTAGTAATGCAGTAGTAGGATTAAAACTCATAAATGTCAGTTTTGATATCGCATTTTTCGTAAAGCAATTTAAAATAATAAAGATTCACAGAAGCGCAATTTCAGAAACTAATTATGCAGCGGCCCTTGCAGCTCTATTATTTGATAGTATAGCCTTGATTTCCTTACTCACAATGTGGATATTCCGAAACAATGTTATAGGAGCATACATATCTCCCGTAATCAGTATTTTTGTTGCTATCTATTTGATATTTGGATGTATAAAACGAACAAGACAAGCATTAAATGAAATAACAGATAAAACTCTTCCAGAAGAACAGCAAATAAAAATACTGAATATATTAAATCGATTTTACAATAATTACTCACAATTATATTCCATCAATTCTCAAAAAAGTGGAGATTCAATAAGAATTGATTTACATATTTCTTTTGAAAAAGACACTCGTTTTGAAGAAATAGTAAAGCTAAAAAAACAAATGCAAAATGAATTTAACAGTCAGTTCGATAATTGTATTATCAATATCGTAGTGGGAGATGAATAAAAAAATTTTCTCTGAACAATATTTTAGTAACTACCTTAATAAAATCAATTTAAACAAAAAAAACACCTACCGAAAACTGAAAATTAATTCAATCTTGGTAGGTGTTCTTTATCACTTTTTAGAGTGATATTTTTTAGTAAAATAATTAACTTATTTTACACGAACTACTGTACAAGTTAATCCATCTACAGTAATAGAAGTATCTGCAACACTTACACCTTTTGGAGATGCAATTGCTTTGCTTCCTGCTTTTACGCTATCTGCAAGAACTTCTGCATTTTCCATTGAAGCACCAACATTTACAGTTGCACTATCTTTTGTTCCGTTCATAACGATAAAGTATGTGTAACCATCAGCTTTAAGTGAATAAGCAATTACATTATCCAAACCAGCTGTTGCTTCTTCAAGAATTGCTGAATTTGCTTCAACAGCTTCTCTTGTTCCAATTCGGAATGCAGATGTATTTTTACGCATTTCGATAAGACCTTTTGTATAGTCAAGAAGACCTTGATAATCAGAATCTAATTTCCATACAATTTGATTGATATTATCAGAAGCGTCGTAACTGTTTCTTACAAAACGACCTGTTAATTCAGTTGTAGCATTTAGTTTTGGTTTTGAACGACCTCGTTCTTGTCCAGCATGGAAGAATCCTACACCTTGAACAGTTGCTGTAATAAAGTTACCCATCTTAATTCGTTTGATACCTTCAGCTTTTTCTGCAGGAATTGATTCATCAAGTGGTGTGTTATTGAAAATGTTGTCGTGAAGAGTTAAACCATCGTGACAAACAAGATATTGAACACTATCACCTGGATCGTCAGCTTTGTAATTTCGCTTTGGAATACCAAGAATATTTGATACAAGATATGAAGGAGCTGTTACTTTTCCAGTAATAAATCCTTTTCCACCTTCGTTAAATCCACCAGCTTTTACAGCATCGCGAAGTTCATCATTGAAAACTGAAATACTGTCTGTTTTTGAAACTTGTTTTTGTTCCATACCGAATGTTCCAGATGGACCATTGTACATTGACCAACCTTCACCTACAAATAATGTATCTTTGTTGATTTTTGCACATTCTTCATAAGCTTTGAACATTGTATCTGTATCGATAAGACCCATTAAGTCAAAACGGAATCCGTCAACTTTGTATTCTTTTACCCAGTAACTTGTTGATTCAACAATAAGACGACGAGCCATTGCTCTAGTTGATGCAACGTCATTTCCACATCCTGATTTTGATGTGAATTTTCCGTTTGCTGTTCTGAAGTAATAACCAGGAACGATATCTTCCATAAGAGCTGTGTTAGCCATGTGGTTATAAACTACATCAAGAAGGATTCCCAATCCGTAGCTGTGAGCAGCATCTACAAGTTCTCTTAATTCACTTACGCGTGAGTAAGGATTTGTAGCATCTGAAGAATACCAACCTTCTGGTGTGAAGTAGTTGTGTGGATCATATCCCCAGTTGTAGTTATTATTGTTTGCTGTTCCATTTGCTTCGTATTTTGTATTTGTTTCATCTGTATAATAGAAGTTAAGAACAGGCATGATTTGAAGGTGAGTTACACCAAGTTCTTTCAAATAAGGAAGTTTTTCGATAAATGCTTTGTAAGAACCTTTTGCAGCTTTAACTCCAGAATCTGGGCTAATTGTAAAGTCACGAACAGAAACTTCGTAAATAACTGCATCTTCTCTTTGTGCAAGTTTTACATAGCCTTTGCTCATTTTTCCAGCTTTTGCACTGTTCATATCAACAACAGCAGCGCGTCCACTTCCACCTTCATTGCGGTAAGCAGCCATAGATTTTGCATAAGGATCTAAAACTTTATTTGTTCCACGACTGTTTGTAACAGAGTAATCATAGAACCAACCATTGATGTTATCAGTTGTAGTTGCTGTCCAAACACCAGTTGCAGTGTCTAAAGTCATAGCAACAGTTTTTGTAGGAGTTTTTAATCCGTCTTTGTTGTAAAGATTAAGAACTACATCTGAACTTGTAGGAGCCCAAAGTACGAAAGAACCTTTGTTTGTTGAAGCATCATAAGTACAACCAAGTTTTACATCACTACCTGGAATTGTTTTTTCTGCAGCTTTCCATGCAAATTCTGAAGAATCAACTTGGAATGCAGCTTCAAATACAGGGTGAGAAATTTCGATTGGATAGTTTACGTTAATTTCTTCTGCAAGTGTAACACGAATACGAGTTGCAAAGTTGTTTTCACGAGTTCTATCTGCATTTACAACATCTTTGATTTCGTATGTTTTACCTGATTTTGGTTCTGTTACAACAAATCCTGATGTACCAGGTGTCAAATCCAATCCGTAACCATCGCTAAGACGAGCTACGATTGTATCTTCTGATTCAAGACGAGCTGAAACAAATCTTGGTTTGTATTCACCAACATTGTATGTTTGTTGATCTCCAGAGAAGATTACACATGTGTTAGAAACTGATTGATCCCAAATACGGTCATCTGCACAGTCTTTATCCCAACCATCATCTTTACGAACGATAAGACCAGTTTTACCTTCAGCATCGATAAAAGTTGTTCCACCTGTTGTAGAACCATCTTTTTTGAATCTCATGTAAGCAATACCGTCTTTTACTTCAAATTTTTGTGAGTAATCCCAAGCTTTGCTTCCATCACCATCTTTAACTGCCCAAATCCACAAAGCCCATGGTTCATAGTCTTTGTCTGGACGAACATAGAATACAACGAATTCATCTTCGCCAATTCCCATGCTATCTTTTAATTCAATAACCTTTGCTAATTCAGGTTTTGCATCTGACTTCCAGTAGCCAGGTTCAACTGTTGTTGCGTTTCCTCCAGCTGCATTACTTGTACCTAAACATCCTGTAAAAAGTGCAAGGAGTAATGCAATCGCAAAAACGAAAAAAGAACGTCTCATGTTCTCTTCCTCCTAAAAATTTTGTAGAAATAAAAACATTTCTACCTAAGAATATCTGAATAATTATATCATACTTTTGTAAAAAAATATATGTTTTTTATTTTGTTAATTTAAAAATAATACCCAAAAATACCTAGATTTTAGAAATTGTAAACACTTTGTAAACACATTTTAAACAAATTACACTAAAAAAAATTACAAATATCAAAAAAAGTTATAAAAGTAGCATTTTTTTTATTTCTGAATCTAAAAGATTGGCTAAATTGTCGCATAATTCATTTTGAACTTTCAAAACATCATTAAACATGGAAGGTTTCCAAGTTGTATAGCGTTCTGTCATACTTCCTAGCCCAGAAGAATGTCCCATAATAGTTTTTATTTTTCTATCTGAAATATCATTTTCAGTTAAATATGTGTTAAAAAAATGTCTTAAAGAATGAAATGAAAGTTTTTGTTCTCTTTGAATTTTAAGTTTTGTAAAATATCTTAAAAAAGCACTCTGAATTGTTGAATTTGCTAAAATACAACCCTTTCCGTTATCAAATAAAAATCCAGAAGGTGATTTTGCTAAAACTGACTCTAAAAGAACACTTAATTTTTTAGGAATTGTAACATAACGAGATGTTCGTGTTTTGGGAGAAGTAATTTCACCAAAAGCCGTATGTTGCTGACTAACATCAATAAAATTTTTATAAATATTTTTTCGCTCTAAACCTAGTACCTCACCTAATCTCAAACCAGTTAATGCAGAAATATAACAGGCTAACAAAGTACGGGGAGAATTTTTTAAATTATTCAAAACTTTTACTAACTCAAATAAAGTAAATGCTCTACGAGTTTTAGAAGTAATTCCCTTAATTCTTACAAATTCCATTGGATTACGATTGATGATTCTTTCTTCCACTGCTGAATTTAAAATGATATTTAAAACTCCGGAATTAACTTTTATTGAAGATTCGTACATTCCTTTTGAATTTTTAAGTTCATAAATCCACTGACGAATAACATTTGGAGTAATTCTAGAAATTTTATATCCACCAAGAAATGGTAAAATATTATTTTTTAATGAATATTCATAATTTGAAACTGTATTTTTTGACAAACCTTTATCCTGATTACTTTTTACCCAAATTCCATCTTTTGAAAAAAAATTATTTGAAAAAGATTTGATTGTAACATCAGATTTATCAAGCCGTCCTGAAGAAAGTAGGTCTTCACAGTATTTTATTGCTTCATTTTTTTTACGTTTTCCTGTAGAATGAGGAACAGAACGACTTCCATCTGTTTTTCTAACATAAAAATAATACATTTTTTTACCAGTTTTAAGTTTTCGGCAAGATAAATAATAATTTCGATACTCCATAATTTGATTTCCTTTCTAAAATAAATATTGATAATAGCATTTTTTTTAATTTGTAAACTTTTTGTCAACATTTTTAAAATCAATATTTCTATTTCTTTAAAATACTTATAATTAAAAATATTTAGACCTTGATGGCACAAATGTAGAAGTTGTCTTTACATTCAAAGACGACGCAGCTACAGAAATGGCTGTAATTGGAGACTTCGTAGGCTGGGTAGAACCAGGTGTTCCAATGGCAAAAAATGCTGATGGAAAATGGGAAGTGTCTGTAAAATCAACTGTAGACGGAGTTCTCAAATATAAGTTCTGGTACAAAGGAACATATATCTATGACTTCAAATCTCCAGACAAAATTGATGACGGATTCGGTGGAAACAACGGTTTGATCGAAGTTTCAAAAGTACTTGCAAAACAAAAAGCTGCTGAATTAGCTGCATCAGGTGATGCTGCTGGAGCTGCTGCTCTTATGGCTCAAGCAAGCGCTGGATCAAGCGGATGTCGTTTTATGACATGGTCTATGATTGGTGCACAAGGTAAATTCATTACTGAATCAGTTGTTGATCCTACAAAAAAAGGTATGGATTTAGACAAAGTTGAATTCGGTGCAAAATCATACATGAAATTCACAGGTGATGCTGTTCCAGGTATGCCAGTATTCGTAGAAATTGCTGCTGCAGAAGCTGGTCTTGATGACGCTGCAATTACACTTATGGCTAAAGATGCATACGGAAATAACACTGTAGAATTCAAAGATGCATTTGTTGATTTCATCAACAACACAATTGCTTCTCCTATCGCTTCATTGTCAAAAGCAAACGAACAAACTGGTGGAAACCCAACACGTGGTGACAATCCATATCTTGGACACCTCAAAATGGGAATCACAACAGATTACGTAGAAGTATTAACAGGTTTCAACTATGCAAAACCATCAACACACCAAGCAATTATTTGGAAAACAGTTGACGGTGACGCTTGGGATGCTGGATACAACCACGCTGGTGGATTCTTACAAATTTCTAACGGTGCTGCAATTCGTGAACTTGGCGGAGCAAAACTTAACGTAACAATTGCTCCTAACAAATCAGCAGACAGAAAAGGTACAAAATTTGGTATGTTCAACTATGCAACACTTGATGTTGCTGGAATCACAGCTGATATCCAATACAACAACATTTTCGATGGAGATGCTTTCTTCAAAGACGTTGTAGAACAAGATATCATCTTTGGTGCTAAAGGTATGGTTGGACCTGTAGCTCTTGCTGGACAAGGATTAGTTGCAATTCATACAAAAGAATTCACAACAACAGATGACAACGCACAAGACTATTTCGGATATTCAACAGACGTATTCTGGAGAACAAAAGATTTCGGTCTTAAAAATCTTGCTGGAACAGTTAAAGCAACATATTCAGATGACTTACTTGACTTAACATTCCAATATAGACTTCGTGGTGCACAAGCTTCTATGTTGTTCTTGAGAGAAAACCATGACGATGGTGTATGGACACTTTCAGACACATTGGGACGCTTGAACAGCCAAAGAGTTGACTTAAGCACAACATTAAGAGCATTGTATTTCATGGATATTTCATTGAATGCAGCTGCTGATATGCGCTTAACAAAACTTTCAGATGCAGATTATGCAACAATGGTAACATGTTGGAACTGGTATCCAACAGATCACTACTTCAGATATCAAGATGGTATGGAATTTGAATTCAAACCTGCTGTAAAAGTAAGCTTTCTTGACTTAGTAGGATTTGATGCAACAGTTGATGCATATACAACACTTAACTTAACAACAATGACAGATCCATACGAAAATGGTGAAAAATTTGTATACGAAGCAAGTGATTCATCTTTCTTGATGAAAAACGTTGGTGTTAAAGTTGGATTTGGTGCATTGAATGACGTTATCACAGGTATCGATGTAATTTACGGTATGGATAACAGCAATAGCAAACTTGCTTTCAACACTCTTTTAACACAAGTTAAATTCCCTAAAAACTTCAACGCAGACTTTGGATTAGGTCTTCGCTCAGTTAAGGGAACAAAAGCAGCTGAAGGATACAATGCTGATGCTCTTAACACATTCGGATTCTCAGTTGGTGTTTCAAAGAAAATTGAAAAACTTCAAAAACCAGTTATCTACGGACAGTTCGTATTTAACATGGATCCATACAAAGGATTTGGCGATGGTCAAGAACAATTTGATCTTGATGGATATGTTCTTGGTGGTGGAGTTGAAGACTTTGACGGTGAAGCAGCTTGCCGCGTAGGTATCCGCTGGGACATCTAAGGTAAGGAGTAAATAGAGATGAAAAAAATTATTTTATCAGTACTTTCTGTACTTATGATTTTTGGTTTAATCGGTTGTAATGGTGCATTACACGACTATAAAGATCCAGAAGTGTTTGAAGGTGGAACATGGTATTACTATGACGTTCCTACAGATGCAGCAAATGTAATTTTCAATGTTGCTGGTGGAAATCAGTCAAGTGATATTTCAGGTATTGATGTTTCAGGTGGATCAATTTACTATGCATGGGATTCAACAGTAGGAAAAGATAATCCAGGTAATAACTTAGTATTTGAACCAGGTGATAAACCAGCAGGACAAGCTGGTCGTGTATGGTGTTACACAAATGCTGCTTCAGCACCTAACTGTTATTGGTGGGGATGTGCAGATGGAGCAAATGATGCTGCATGGCCAGGAAAACCAATGACTAAAAACGGTGAAGCACCATTAGTAGAATATACATTCACACTTAAATCAGTTGAAATTGTAGGAGCTCCTGCAATTGGTGGTGCTGGTTATTATGCATTCTGTGAAGGTTGGGTTCCAAATAATGATTGGGGTGCAGGAACACCTAACAAAGTTACAGCTTTAACAAACGGAAACGCTGTTCTTGAGTTAGACTATGACCACAAAACAGTAGTACCTGCTACTCTTGCTATTCAAATTTTGAATCCAGCTACAGATGATACCTTCTGGGCTAATGAAACAAAATTTGGTGGTGGTGCATTAAGTGTAAATATTCCAAGTGACTGTGATGGTAAAACATATGTTTGGAAAATTTATGCAACAGATTTTGCTTCATATTTAGTTGAAGTAACAGAATAACATCTAGTTATTTACAACTTTTCAGCCGTTAAAAGCTGAATGAAACAGTTGGCGAGAAATCGCCAGCTGTTTTTTTTTTAATATATTTTTATTAGGAGTAGTTTATGATAATTAACAAACCTCATGAACCAATAAATGTATCTATTTCAGCAGAAGATAAAGAAAAAATAAAATTGTTTCTTCGTGGAATGGTTTATTGCTGGTGCAAAAATGTAAAAGATGAAAATAACTGCAACAAATGGTTTTTTGCGCGAGATTTAGTTGGTGGTGATAGTTTTTCTTGGAATGATACTCCGTTAAAAGTTTTAAATGAAAATTATGATACTAGGGAAGCTACAAGTCAAGCATTAGGCAAACTTCTTTATGAAGTACTTGATGAAGATACAAAACACTTTGAAATCAATCAAGACCACGATAGTAAATATCGTTTAGTTGAATAGATAAATTTTACCAATTTGCCCACTTTAGTAGTTTGCTAAGGTGGGTATTTTTATCCCTTAAAACCTTCTTGTAACAAAAACTTTTCGTATTCTTCTTTGGCGCTTAAAATATAGGGATTTACAATATCATATAATTTGATAAAATCTTTTCGCCAGCCTTCTTTTAAGAATCTCATCCAAGAAAATAAGTTTTCTGTGATTGGATAATTTCCATTTTTTAGATACGAAATGTAATCATCATTCTTAGTAATAACAAATTTACTCAATTCGATAATATGAATTTGTTGATGGCTATCTAGTGACACTAAGCGATTTTGAATATCAAAAGGTAAAAAACACCAGTGAAATTTATTTAAACCCGCAAATACTTTTTTTTCAGTTAAAGTTATACTTACGGTTGGCATTACTGCGTTAAAATTTTTACCGTCATATTCGGAAGAAGTAAAACACTTTGCCCAATAAAACATACTCCGTTTTACACAATCATCCTCTGATTCATTCATAATTTCAATATGATAATTTTGCCCTTTTGCATCTAAAACGTTCAAATTAAAAATTTCATTATGTTTTGTTTCAAAAGGTTGAGAAGAATGAATTTGTACAGCTTTTATTTTTGGCAAATTTACATCCGCCATAACAGATGATAAAAAATTCTTTGTAACATCTATATTTTTCTCGTTTAAAAACAAGTATTTCAAAAAATCCGTTGAAGAAGGTTTTATTTTCCTGTTGATAATTGAAAAATCTAAAGTTGACTTTGCTTGTGATTTTTTAGTTTGGTTTCTAGTAAAATTATTTGTTTGCATACTCATCCTCTTTTGAAGTAAATCATCTCCACACTCTAAGTATAAGTTGCAAAAAAAACAAATTGCTAGAAAAATAGGGAAGTTTTTAAAAGAAATGATTATAAAAAAAATCCCACATTCAGATTTCTCTAAATGTGGGATTAAAATAACGATTACTCGTTTAATTTCAATTAATGATTAGATGCTTATTGAGCACCGTCTGCCCAATTGATTACACAGTAACCTTCAGCAGGTTTTTCAATTTTAAACCATCTATCTGCACCGTCACCAGTTTTCAATTTAAGGTTTGTATCACCTACTTTTTCATCCACAGCCCAACCATCAATTGCAAAGTCGTTAGAAATGTACATAACACCAGCACCGTCAATTACATCAACAGTAATAGCACTAGTTCCTTTTACATAGTCTTTACCAGCCCATGTACCTACAGCTCCACCCCATGAAATACTTGATTCCCATGTTTTTTCACCATCTGAAGAAAGTCCTTCAACTTTTACTGCGAAACAGTCCATTGGAAGTGCAAGAGGAGGCCATACTAAAACAGCTTCTTCTTCTTCTTCTTCAGCTGCTGGAGGTGTAACAGCATCACCTGTTATTTTAACCTTAATTGATGTTGATTGAGGTGTAGCTAATACAGTATATTTATTATCTTTAACAAGACCTGTGATTTTTGGATTAGCGAATCCTGAGTCACCTGCAAAAAACTCAACTTCATCACCTATAATCATTACAGGACATTCGTTATTAGCATTAAATGGATATGCTGTTGCCCAGTCAGCTGTAGCAATTTTGAACTCAACTTCAGATCCATTTGCTGTAAATTCTGCTTTCCAAGTTCCATCTGATTGTTTTACTAGAGGAACACCGTCTCCAAATCCATCAAATGAACCTTTAAAGTATAATCCAGAAAGATCAAGTTGTGGTGGTAAATCACTATTTACTGTTGGACATCCCATGAAAGAGAATGCCATAACTGCAACTAATAAAGTATAAATAATTTTTTTCATTTTCTACTTCTCCTTACCTTAGATATCCCAGCGGAGAGCTACACGGAATGCACCAAATCCTGCGTAGTTTGCTACACCTGAATCAAGTACATAACCATCTAAGTTCAAGTTATCTTGTCCGTCACCAAATCCTTTGTATGGATCCATGTTCCAAACAAATTGTGTGTAAAGAACTGGTTTTTGAGGAACATTAGTAAGTTTCATATTTGCACCTATGAAGAATCCTAATTCTTTTCCTTCATATGTTTTTGAAACTTCACCTTTGTCATTAGCTTTTGCAGCTCTATATCCCATACCTGCTTGTGCATTGATACCTGCTGGTAAACCTAATTCAAAGATACCAGTGATAAAATCTGCATCAGTATCTGCTGGATCATATCCAAGAACTAAAGCAAGTCCGTTCATAACAAGAGGAGTAGAAACTTTAAGTCCGATATCTCCAATTGAGAAAACATCTTTTACTTCTTTATTGTCTTTGTCTTTTCCTGTTCCAGCTGTTAAGAATTTTGCGTTTGCATAAGCATCAAATTTAACTACATCAAAATCGTATCCACCGAAAACTTTTCCACCAATTTCCATTTGTTTGTCATTAGCAAAGAAAAGTTTAGATTCTTTATTCAAAGTAGCTACCATGTATGGTTCGATTCCAACATTTCCGTAATTCAATTTGTAGTTAACATTTAACCAAGCTTTCATTGTGTTAAGATCACCAAGTTGGTCTGAAACGTTAGTATGGTTATCAGCACCTTCTTCTACATACATCATACCAGCTTGAGTACCACGAACTCTAAAAGCAAGTGTTCCATCAACATAGTCGTCTGAATATACGATTTGTGTATTAACAGCAACATTGTCAATAAAGTCAGCTGCTGGATCAACAGGTCCTACACCACTTGTAGGAACATATTTAGATTTGAAGATTTTGTTGTTATTAACTGATAAATCTCCGTCTCCATACATATTAAGAAGACCGTTAACTTTAGCTGTTACAGGACCAAATTTTCCTTGGTAACCTAAAATTAAGTCTGTTTCATAAATGTGTCCAAATACTGAATCGAATGTTTTTCCATAAGCACCGTTATATTGGAAGTCAATGTATTGACCAGCAACTTCTGCAGATGCCCATGCATACATACCATATTGTCCACCAGCTCTATCAGCAGCTTTGTTAGGAGCTACAGCAGCTTTAATTTTAACTCCCAATAAGTCATTCAACATTTCTGTTGTACTATTGTTTGTTGCAAATTGTGAAAATCCACCAACTTGGTTATATCCAGCTTCCCATTCTTGGTCTACAGTTGTCCATGATACGTTTGAGTGTGATGGAAGTTTTGCATATTTGTAACCTGTTGTATATGTAAACCAATCGTTTTCAAATCCAGCTTTGAAGTGTCCAAGATATGTTGCACCAGCATTTTGACCACCAAAATAGTAAACTGGGTCAAAAATTGTGTCTACGAGAAGGTTTGTTAATCCATCTTTCCATTCTCTAGCAGTATCTTGTTTTACACCTTTCTTAAAAGCACCTTCTTGATACAAGTTGTTGAAACCATCTTGTTCTGCAACTGCAACTTCGATGTAGATAGGCATGTTAGGTACTGCTTTTCCTGATGCTTTCCAATATGATTTTAAGTTAATACCTGCAGAATCTAAACCTTTATCATCTGTTTGTACTCCTTTATCATTTTTTGCATCAACTGTATCAAATTTTGTTTGGAATCCGAGCATTGACCATGTTTGGAATTTAAGTCCTGAGTCTCCGCCACCTGCTGATGCTAACAATGCAGCTGCACCTGCTGCATCTCCTGATGCTGCAAGTTCTTTTGCTTTTTGTTTTGCAAGTACTTTTGATACTTCGATAAGACCGTTGTTTCCACCGAATCCGTCATCAATTTTGTCTGGAGATTTGAAGTCATAGATATATGTTCCTTTGTACCAGAACTTATATTTTAGAACTCCGTCCATTGTTGATTTTACAGATACTTCCCATTTTCCATCAGCATTTTTTGCCATTGGAACACCTGGTTCTACCCAGCCTACGAAGTCTCCGATTACAGCCATTTCTGTAGCTGCGTCGTCTTTAAATGTAAAGACAACTTCTACATTTGTGCCATTTGCATTTTATATTTGTAGAAAATACAGCTTGTAAATAAAGAAAAAATGTTTTCAAGGTAAAGTTTGTAGTGTTTTTGTTGTACTTATAAATAATTTGATTAAATTAGTTCTTTTCGTGGCGTATTTGTAGGAATTTTTCGGAAATGTGATTAAAAAAAACTTTATGGTTTTATATTGACAATAAACCAAAATATAATATTATTATAGTAATAATCTACATTTTTATTATATAGGTTTTTTTATGTTTTATGAATTTTTGAAAGAAAACTACAAGGAAAATGAACCAATTTTTATCTCAGAACTCAAATATAAAAATATGAATATGAATGCAATTAGACAACAAATATTATATCTTACAACTAAAAATTTATTGGTTCGTTATGATACTGGGATTTATTATATTCCAGGAAATTCAATTTTTAAAACTTCTAAAATTTTAAATCAAAACAAAATCATTGAAAAAAAATACATATCAAGTAATGATGAAATTTTAGGATATCTTTCGGGGTTGAATTTTGCAAATAAAATAGGAATTACTACTCAAGTTCCAAATTTGTATGAAGTTGTTTCAAATAAAGCAACATGTGATTATCGGGAATTAAAAATTGCTTCAACTAAAATTATTCTCAGAAAACCTCGAACAACAATTACAAAAGAAAACTATCTTGAGTTGCAATTTTTAGATATGATTAAAGAAATTGATAATTTGTCAATTCTAGATAATGCGGAAAATAAAAAAATCGTTTTAAATTATATGAAATTCGCAAATATCTCCTTTGAAAAGCTTCAAAAACTACTTGAATTTTATCCAGATAAGATTTATAAAAATTTATATCAAGTTGGAGTCTTAAATGGAATTTCTGCATAAAAACAAAGAATTATTTTTACAAGCCATAAATATTGTTTCTAACACAGAAAATATCCTTCCTGAAATTGTTGAAAAAGATTATTATGTTACATTGATATTAAAATTTCTTTCAGAAAAAATTCCATTTATTGTTTTTAAAGGTGGAACTTCACTTTCAAAATGTCATAACATCATTAAAAGATTTTCGGAAGATATTGATATTGCAATCGATACGGAAATTTCAAAAAGTCAAAAGAAAAATATAAAGCAATCGATTATTGAAGTTGCAAATTTTTTAGAATTAGAAATTACCAATATTGATGAAACAAGAAGTAGAAATAATTACAACAAATATATTTTTGCGTATAAATCTGTTTTAGAAAGTGAAAATACATTTTTGAAATCCGGAGTTATTTTAGAAACTTCGTACATTACAATTTCTTTTCCAACTGAAAAAAAAGAAGTTTCAAGTTTTATCGGGAATATGATGAAAACTGAATCTCCTGATTTTATCGAAACATTTGGATTATCAGATTTTACAATGAAAACTCAATGTATCGAAAGGACTTTCATTGATAAAGTATTTGCCCTTTGCGATTATTATTTGCAAAATAAAATTTCAAGTCATTCACGCCACATTTACGATATTTACAAAATACTTCCAAAAATTAATTTTGATGAAAATTTTTATAAATTGATTTTTGATGTAAGAGAAGTTAGAAAAATTTCGCCAATTTGTGTTAGCAGTGATGAAAAATATAAAATTTCAGAATTGCTAAAAGAAATTATCAACAATGAAATTTACAAAAAAGATTATCAAAATATCACAGAAAAAATTCTTGAAGAACAAATCGATTACGAAACTTCAATTTCTGCCCTAAAGAAAATTATTGAAAAAGACATTTTTTAAGATATGTCCAAGTCAAAAAGTTGATTTGATAAAGGCAACTGAAGGCAAGTTGTAAAATTATTCTATTTGTCAAATAAAAGAATAAAACAATTTTCTAAATGTATATATAT
>JAXJWW010000040.1:0-7583 GCA_036307825.1 Treponemataceae bacterium
ATTGTACTTTGTTCAGTTTGGGACAAGGTTTCGTTAAAAGCATAATAATACAATTCATTAAGAGAAACTTTGTTATCTCCAGAAGAATCGGCAGCGCCCCGTAAACCTGTAATCAAAGCATGAGTAAAAAAAGAAGATTGAATTAAATCTGATTCTTGAGAAGCTTCACTTTCGGAACTTGAAGAAAGATAAGCGTGACCAGAAACAATCGAAGACTCATCAACTAAAAAAGATTTTTGTCGTGTTCCACCTTTTGCCCGAATAAAATTCCCAGAAAAACAAGAATCCAACATTACAACATGAATATCAGAAGGAACAGAATTTATTGCGCTTTTTAATTGGCTGTAACCAAAAGATTCTTCCCCAAGCAAAAGTGCGTTTTCATCAGAATGCCCAGAGTAGTAGAAAATAAATTCAGTTCGGCGTGAAGTTTGTTTTGCTAAATTTACTTTTTTAGCAAATTCTTGCAAAGCTTTTTCAACTTCAACTTGATTTGGCTCTGTTAAAATTACAGAATTTTTGTTATCAATTCCGCCAATTTCCTGCATTGTGTTTTTTAATTTTTCTGCATCACTTGCAGCATATCTTAAAACTTCTCGTTCTTTTCCACCGTTATTTGCAGCAACATAAAGAGCAAATCGTTCAACAGCAACAGATTCAGAATTTTCGGTTGCAAACAAATTTATTGAAAAAACGCAAATTATTACAAAAAAAATCAGTTGAAATTTCAAAATTTTATTCATAAACACAACTCCAATTTATTTCAAAAGCATAATATCTGAAATTGAAACTTTACTTCCAACTAAAGCAGAAAGTTCTTCAACTTCAATTTTACCAGAAATTCCTGAAATTGAAAGTAAAAAATCTTCTATACTTCCTAAAGAAAATTCTTCGTTAGAAGTTACAAGATAAAATCGTTCAAAACTAGGGGCATCATCAAGTTTGTAAGAATAAGAAAGTGGAAATTCTCCGCCTTTTTCTAATAAGGCAGAATCTGTGCTATCTTCTGGAAAATGAGAAGTTACAACTCCGTTTCCGTCAACTGAAACAATGAGAGCATATCCAGGGTCGGCGCAAACATAACTAAGTTGCAAAATATCACCTTCTTGAACCTTTGTTCCGTTTGCAAGTCGAACAGCTTTTCCATCTTCGTTACGATAAACAAACAAGGCACTAGATTTTCCTTTTAAGCGAATTGCACTTTCGCCTTCAAAAACGCTTTCGTAAACTTTAGTAGAGTTTGAAAGGGATAAGGGCAAAATAAAAGCCAAGGCTAAAACCGCTGCAATAGCACCAATTTTTAGCACAAAAGATGGCTTTATGGTGAAACTTCCTTTTTTAGAAGAAGTTGATTGAGAAAGTTTATTTTCTACAAGGGATTTTACATAATCACTTGGATATTTTTCAAAAAATTCTTTATTAGAATTTGCTAATTTATCTTTTTCTTCTTGAGAGAGAAGTTCATTTTTTTCTTCGATTTCTTCCCCGAGAAATAGTTTTTCTTTGTCTAAAGTTTTCAATTAAATTATTCTCCTACACATTGTTTAGCATGATTTCGTAAAACTGAAAGTCGTTTACGAACCCCAGATACAGACATATTCATCATTTTGGCAGTTTCTTCTAAAGTTAAACCGTCAACATAATGCAAAATAGCCATATCCTTTGTAGTTGACTTTGTTTCATCAAAAATAAAGTCTAATAACAAGGAAGCATTTACCATTTCCTCATGACAAGGAGAATTATCAGCAATTTCTTGTAATAATTCATCGATTTGAGGAGAAAAGCGTACTTTATCAGAGCGGATTTTGTTCAAGCAAACTCGAGTTGCCGTTGTATAAAATAAACTTGCACAAACTCCGTTTAATTGTTCTCTGTGTTCGATAATTTTAACAAAAACATCTTGCATGCAATCAAATGCTTTTTCTTCATCCTTTAGAATATACTGACAACGACGCATTACCATCGGGCCGTATTTTCTATAAAGATTGTCAAAATCATCCAGAGTGATTTCTTTTTCATTTTTTTTCATTTTGTAAATATTTCCTTGTCATTTATTTTAACACTTAAACTAAAAAATTGTGTTACTTAAAAATTTTATTCACTTATTTTGTTGCCCACAACTTATTTTTTATATAATATAATAGAATGAACTACATTACAATTATTATCAATTCAATTTCACTTTTATTAATTAGCTTTATTTGTTTTACAATTAAACCCCGAATGAAAACTCTTTCAACTTCCTTAGGTAAATGTTTACTTCCTTTATCACGAAGAAAAAACTGGCTTTTTATTGCGGTGTTAATTTTTGCCTACGGAATGGTGATTATTCAATTTTTTAGAGATTTTCAATTTTACATAATGATAATTATGGACGCTGTTGCAGTTTTAGGTGCTGAAATTTGTGTAAAAGATTTTATCACTTTGCAGATTTCTGGAGTTTACGAAAAAGCTCTTGTTGTAGACGGAAGAATAATCTACAAAGATGATATTTTGGCTTTCCCTACCCTAGAATACGAAAATTCCGAAGAATATATCAAAGAAAAACAAGAAGATGAATATTCTATGGATGCTTTAGAAACAGCCCAAAGAACTCTAAAAATCGTTACAAATTCTAGTGGCGAAATTTATGCTTACTTTGCAAACAAAGAAGAAAGAACAAAAACTGTTGAACTGTTGACTGAATAAAAGATAAAAAAAGGCTATCTAGTAAAGAAAATTCTTTATAGATAGCCATAAATATATATAATCGAAGCCCTGCTTTGCAAAGGAAATGGACAATTCCAAATCCACAAGCTTCGTAAAAAAAAGCTACTCGAAAATCGAGTAGCTTTTTGTAAGGCGCCAATCAGAATCGAACTGATGAATAGCGGTTTTGCAGACCGGTCCCTTACCACTTGGGCATGGCGCCATTTGATAATTTACTATATCAATAAAATTAAACTTTGTCTAGTATTAAAGCAAAAAACTGTGTATACTATTAGTAATGTTTGAACAAGATCCAAGAATTATTTCCATTGCAGAAGGTGAAAACGGACTTTTTTGTCTTTATTGGTCACACTTAATGGAAGCAGATAAATATTCAGTTTCTCAAAAAATTCCTTCTGTTTCTGGAGTTTACGAACTTTATTACGAAGATAACGAAAAAAAACTCAATCTTTTAACTGTAGCTCCAGCTTGGCTAGGAGGTTTGCGCTCTCAAATTCGCGAAGATATCGAAAGCGACGATAGGAAAAACGATTCTTTAAGAGAAATATTAGAAAACAATAAACTTTATTGCCGATACGCTTGTTGTTCAGTTAGAGATGATATTCAAGATACATTGTGGTATCTTACACAACTCTATTTTGGAGATAAAAATTACACACATTCATCTGGACGGTACAAAAAAATCTGTGTAAAAGAATTTGCTCCAGATAATGTTCACTGGGTTTAGTTTTAAGGAAAATATGAAAGATTACGACTTAATTATTATCGGTTCAGGACCTGCGGGACTCAGCTGTGCTCAATATGCATCAAGAAGCAATTTATCAACTTTGGTAATTGACTCACCTCTCCCAAGTTCACAATTGATGAATATTTGGGAACTAGAAAATTATCCGGGAGTTTATCCTGCTGTAAACGGATTTGACTTTCTTACAACAATGCAAAATCAAGCAAAAGATTTTGGAGCAGAATTTCAAAATCATCAAATTGAAAAAATCGAAAAAGATGAAACTACACAAAAATTTGTAATTTCTTGCCAAGATGAAGAATTTTCTTGCAAAGCAATTATTGTTGCAACTGGTGCAAAACACAGAAAACTAGAAATTACTGGCGAAAAAGAATTTTCAGGAAAAGGTGTTTCATATTGTGCAACTTGTGATGGGCCTTTTTTTAGAAACAAAACAGTTGTTGTTGTAGGTGGCGGAGATTCAGCTTGTAGCGAGGCGGAATATTTATCTTCACTTTGTTCAAAAGTAATCATAGTTCATCGAAAATCTCAGTTTAGAGCACAAAAAACTTTGGCAAATAGAGTTTTATCAAATTCAAAAATTCAAGTGATTTTTAATTCTTCAGTTCTATCAATTCAAGGGAATGAAAAAATTGAATTTGTTGAAATCCAAAATTTGCAAGATAATTCTGTGCAAAAAATTCAAACTGATGGAGTTTTTATTTTTGTGGGAATGATTCCCCAAACAGAACTTTTTGAAAATCTAAAAAAAGACGAACAAGGTTACATCCTTACTGACGAAAAAATGCAAACAAGCCAAAAAGGAATTTTTTGCGCAGGTGATGTTCGTTCTAAGCCTTTTAGACAAATTGTAACCGCCACTTCTGACGGTGCAATTGCAAGTCATAGTGCATCCGAATACATAAAAGAGTTAAATAACGAGGTTTATTTATAAATGAAATTTTTTAGATTTGTATCAACTTTGATTTTTACATTTTGTTTTTTTATTTTTTCAGCTCAAACAATTTTTGCAAACACAAAAGTTCAAATTCCACAAGATGCAGATTTCTGGAGTGATTTTCCACACGAAGATTTAGCAGATTTTCTTGTAGAAAATATGACAAACGATGAACTTTTAGCACAAATTTTGATGTTTGGTTGGGCTGGAGCTGAACCTTCAGAACTTTTGATGCAATGGATAAAATTGCGTTCACTTGGAAGCGTAAAAGTTTACGGTTGGAGCACAAACAATGTAAAAGATGTTGCAAAATCTGTAATTCAAGTACAAGAACAGTCATTAAAAGGACGATTCAAAATTCCACTTTATGTTGCAACTGACCAAGAAGGAGGATGGATTCGTCATATCAAAGGAAGAACAAGCGACACTCCTGGCAACTTAGCAATTGGTGCTTCAGGACTTGCTTTGGACGCATATTATTCAGGTTACTACATCGCAAAAGAACTTAGAGCCATGGGAATAAATATGAATTTTGCGCCAACAGTTGATATTTACACAAACTTGAAATCTAGCGTAATTGGACCAAGAGCCTTTAGTTCCGACCCACTTGAAACTGGAATTTTGGGAGCATCTTATTCAAAAGGTGTAATTGATGCGGGAGTTATTCCAACTGCAAAACATTTTCCAGGACACGGGGACACAAGCGACGATTCTCACGGGCATCTTCCAGAAATTCAAATTGATTTGAAAACTTTACAAAACAGAGAACTTTTGCCATTTAAGTTTTTGATAAAAGAAAAAATTCCAGCGATTATGTCTGGGCATTTGAGTTTTCCAAAAATCACAAAGGACGGAGAACCTGCAACTTTATCAAAATATTTTTTAACAAAAATGTTGCGCCAGGATTTAGGCTACGAAGGTTTGATTATCACAGATGATATGATGATGAACGGAGCAACTCTTTACGCAGGAAGTCTTTCAAAAGCGGTACGAATGGCAATCGAAGCGGGAAACGATATTGTAATTTCTTCAACTACAGCAAATTTGTACGATTCACTTTGGACAACAAATATTTCTTTGATGGAACGCTCTCCAGAATTTAAGCAAACTGTAAAAAATGCGGCTCGACGAGTTATTCTTTCAAAACTTCAATATTTTAAAGGCGAAAATTTTGTTCCGATTTATCCAGATTTAGAAAATATCGAATCACTTATTCCAGATCCAGATGGTACAAAATTTTTCTTAAATCAGGCTTGTAAATCGATTACGGCTTTTAACAAAAAACCAAGTGAATATAAAATCCAAAATCCTAGTGAGCAAAAAATTTTGATTGCTGGTCAATATCAAGATTTTTTGAACGAAGGCGTAAAAAGATTTCCAAATGCAAAAACTCTAAGATACAATTACAACATGGGATCAAACGAAACTACTTGGACTGGCGACAAAATTTATTCAGAAGGATTAAATTACGACACAGTAATTATCGGTTGCGCAAACGACAAAGCGGCAACTGTTGCAAAACGAGTAAATCAACTTACACAAAAAGGAATAAATGTTATAATAATTTCGATTATGTCGCCTGTGTATTTTATGCAAGACGATTGGGAAAGTTCAATTTTGCTTTGCTACAGTTATTCGCCATTTTCGTTTCAGGCTTCATTTTCTGTTTTAGCAGGTGATTTTGAACCAGCGGGAAATTTACCTTTATCAACAAATTAAAATATTCATATTAAATATCATATAGGAAAACAAAATGAATTTGCATGAATTTGAATTTATCCCACTTTCTCAAAAAAACAAAGATTTGGCTGTAGAATTTTTATCACCAGTTGAAGAAAGTTGCGTTACATTGATGAGCCGAATTTACGATGATTTTCCAACAGAAATTTTTACTTACTTCATTTTGTATCAAAATCTTAAAACCGAAAAAAAAATTCGCGGTGTAATAATGATTTCAAAAGGCGGATTGATTCAGCATCATTTTGAAAATCCAAGTGAATTAGAAAATTCTGAAAGTTTTAAAACTCAATTAGCAAAAATTTTGAAGAACAACAAACTTTATTGCATCATGGGCGATAAAAAAGGAAGTTCACTTTTAATCAATTCTATAAATACAATTTTTGACGGAAAACTTCCTTACGAAAATCGCGACTATCTTCTATTAAAATATCATCCTGAAAATCTTCCTGATTTTTTACTTGAAGAAGAAAATGCTTTACCAAAAGATTTTGAAATTGTAAAATGCAATCAAGAAAATTTACAAGATTTATTTGAATTACAAAAAAATTATGATATTGTAGAAGTAATTCCGCCAGGAAAAGAATTTAACGAACTAAATTGCAAAGTAACTTTGAAAAAAAATCTTGAAAGTCAAATTATTTATGCAATAAAAAATAATCTTAAGTTCGTGGCAAAAGCGGGACGTAACGCTATCGGTAAAAATTTTATTCAGTTAGGAGGAGTTTTTACTGACGCAAATTATCGAGGGAAAGGTATTGCAAAAATTTTGATAAAAGAACTTTGCAAAGTTATAAGAGAAGAAAAAAAAGAACCTGTGCTTTTTGTGCAAGTAAAAAATGAAAGTGCAAAACGAGCATACAGACAAGTTGGTTTTACTTACCAAAGTGATTACACAATTTGCTATTACAAATAATTTTATGTCATGCTGAACTTGTTTAAGCATCTATTTTTAGATTCCAAAACAAGTTTGGAATGACAGTAACATATTATCAGGAGAATTTATGAACGAAAAAAAATTTTTAGAATTTGTTGATGTTAATTTTACTTATCCACCAGTTGAAGAATATGACGAAAATGGAGAAGTTTTTGTTCAAGAATCAAAACCTGTTTTTGAACATTTTTCTGCTGAACTACCTGAAGGTTTTGTAAGTTTAGTTGGACCAAACGCCAGTGGAAAATCAACTTTGATGATGTTGGCTTCTGGTAGACTTTGCCCAACTTCAGGAATGGTAAAACTTTTTGAAACTGACACAAGAGAATTTTTTCCTGCTATCAAAATTACCAAAACTGAAGAAGGCGAAACTCAAGAAATTGTACAACCACAAAAAACTGAAGAAGAAAAAAATATTCTTGCTTCTGTGATTTATCAAAATATGGAATTTGAAACTTCAGAAAAAGTTGAAGAACTTTTAAAACAAGTTTTTGAAAATGGAGAATTTCAAGGTAAGACAC
>JAXJWW010000041.1:0-5203 GCA_036307825.1 Treponemataceae bacterium
AATTACAAAATTTTACAAAAAATAATTGAATCCAGAAAGGACTTAAATATTTTTAATTAACTAATTTAGACCCAAAAGGCTCTCGCCCAAAATTGCTCCAACTCGCTAGTGCTGCGCTACGCTTGCAAGGCTTCGTTGTATCAATTTTAGGCTACGCCTTTTGCACTGATTTTGTTAATTACAATTTTTCAAGGTACTTTCTGCAATTATTGTGCTTTTTGTAAACTTTTTGCGTTTTGGTAGAAATGCTATACGTGAAGTTTCTTTCATTATAGAAATGTCGTTAGACATTTCGAATCCGTGTGGTTACTTTATATCTACTTTACAAAATTCCTTTCTTTGTTTTACTATGTTCTTATGATTACTTATTTCTCCGCCTCTGAATTTTACAAAAAATTCTTTGGACAAAAAGTTTACAAAATATCACTTGATGCTGGTTGTACTTGTCCAACTCGGGACGGTACAAAAGGTTTTGGCGGATGTATTTTTTGTAGTGCTTCAGGCTCTGGAGATTTTGCTGCTTCTAAAAATCTTTCAATTAAAGAACAAGTTGAACAAGGAAAATCTCTTGTTGAAAATAAACTTTCATCAAAAAATCAAGAAAAAAAATATATCGCTTATTTTCAGAATTTTACAAACACTTATGGCAACCAAGAAGAATTGTTAGAAAAATTTAATCAAGCAATAAACGAACCTAATATCGTTGGTATTTCAATTGGAACTCGACCTGATTGTTTATCAGATGAAATGATAAAAAGAATTTCTGAACTTTATCCAAGTTGTTATCAAGAAAATTATCCATTTCATATTTCTATTGAATTGGGATTTCAAACAAGTAATGAAGATTCTGCAAAATTTATCCGTAGAGGATATGAAAATTCAGTTTATGCCGATTGTGTAAATCGTATTCATAAAATTGCACCTAATATTCATGTTGTAAGTCACTTGATTTTTGGACTTCCAGAAGAAACTGAAAATGATATGTTGGATTCTGTAAAATTTGTGTTAAATTCCAAAACTGATGGAGTAAAATTTACGGTTCTTCATGTTTTAGAAGGAACTGATTTAGCAATTTTGTGGAAAGAAGAAAAAATTCACACTATGAGCCAAGCGGAATATTTTGAAGTTCTCAAAAAAGCGCTATGTATAATTGAAGAATTTACACAAAAAACAGGAAAAAATATTGTAGTTCATCGTCTTACAGGAGACGGCGCTAAAAAAATCCTTCTTGCTCCAATGTGGACAGCAAATAAAAAGAAAGTTTTGAACGATTTATCCTCATTTTTAAAAAATAATTGATTTTCATTTAATTTCTATAAATAAAAGTTGTGATTTTAAATATATGGGTTTATAATGTAAAGGATAGGTTTAGCAATTTTTTTAGGAAGGGGCAAATGAAATATAATAAAATACTTATTTTACCTTTATTATTTATATTACTTGTATTTGGTTGTAAAAACCAATTGGTACAAACTAATGATGATATGCCTTCTGTAAAATACGGAAGTTTAACTATAGGTGATAAAACACAATCCCGTGCCTTGAAAATTGAAAATATTAAAGGTGCAAAAGTAAGTGTATCAGGAAATGGATTTTCTGATTTATCAACAACAACACTTATCAATGATGGTGCTATAACAGGAGTAACAATTAATGGTATACCTGTTGGTAAAAACAGAGTTGTAACAGTTCATGCTGCTACCAAAGATTCAGGATTAACAGATGCTGAATTAATGCGTGGTGTTATTATGCGTGCAGTTACAGATATCAATGCAGGCTCTAATTCAGTTGATGTGAATTGGTCAACAACTGCTCTAGGAAATGTTTTTTATGAATTGTTGGAACTTAAATATGACATTTCAGCAATTACAGCTGAACAAAAAACTGAATTACAAAGTGCAATTCCTACAGGTGTTCATGCAACATTAGTTGACGCAAAAGCCATTGCTGAAGACTTTTTGAACAAAGACATAAAATATAGTTCAGCTTATGCACTTAAAGGTGCAACAATTACTTTTAATGTAGATACAACTATCTATGATGATTACATAGTACAAGTTACAGACCCAGCATCTAATAAAAATATAAAAGTTTCTGCAGGCGAAGTTACTGGAATTACACCAGGTACTTGGGAATTAGTTGTTTGGTATGATAAATTTGAATGGTATAGAGAATCACAAATTACTGTTACAGCAGGTGATGAAATTGATTTAGGATCATTGGAATTTATAACTCCTAAACCAGTTATTAAACCTGAAAGCCAAGATTTCACTGATTCATTAGAAATTTCTATTGAAGCAAAAGCTGGTGCAACAGTTTATTATACAATTGATGGTACAGATCCTTCATTAAGTAGTTCTGTATATACAGGACCTTTTACAATTACTGAAAATATAACTGTAAAAGCATTTGCTGTAATTGATGATCTTGTACCTTCTGCCGTTGTTAGTAATGTATTCGTAAAAGAAGAACCTGAATTTATTCCTTCCGCTAAATCAGGTGTAATGTTACAAGGTTTTAACTGGTCTTCTGCAAAACGAGGTGCTGGATATTATAAGGAAAATCCAAGTCCTTATTGGTACAAATGGTACAAAGTTATAGAAAATCAAAGTGAAGCAATTTCTACAAAATTTGCATACCTTTGGTGTCCTCCACCTAGTGCAACAGATACTGCAAGTTCAGAAGGTTATGGACCTACAGAATTAAATAATTTAAATAACTGTTATGGTACAGAAGCTGAGTTAAAATCAATGATTCAGTCAATTAAACCAACTAAAGCTATTGCTGATATAGTTGTAAATCACCGAGCAGGTTCTACTTGCTGGGCAGATTTCAAAAATCCTGATTGGGGCGTTGTAAAGGGAAGTAATTACAAAGTAATTTGTAGTGATGATGAAGGTTTTGGAAATGGCGGAGATTCCCATATGAAATCAGTTTCTACTTCTATGAGGGGAAATGCAGATATTTCTGGTGGTGGATATTCAGCATATAGAGATCTTGATCATTCAAATACAACTGTTCAGCAAGGTATCGTAGACTGGATGAAAAATGTATTGAAACCTGCAGGTTTTGTTGGTTGGCGTTATGACTATGTAAAAGGTTTCGCTGGAAAATATGTTGGACAGTATAATGAAGGTTCTAATGCAGAATTTTCTGTAGGTGAATATTGGCCTACTGCTGGATATAATTCTGGAAGTCCTGATTCTTGGGGTAATGAAATTAAAAATTGGATTAACGCAACTGATAATGGTGGTCAAAGATCAAAAGCTTTTGACTTTGCTCTTAAAGGTGCTATGAATACAGTTTTTGGAAATAATGCAAGTAATGTTGGTAACTCTAATTATTCACTTTTGGCACATAAATCAAATTTGATGATTAGTCAACCTGAAGATGCTGTAACATTTATTGATAACCACGATACTGGTTCTACTCAACAACATTGGTATCTTGATCCTAGTGATATTGGAACAGCTTATGCATTTATCTTAACTCATCCAGGTTATCCATGTGTAGCATGGCAACATTATTTTACTTATGCCGAAAGTGGTAGTATCGTTGATTCCTATCAATACATTGGAGGCAATACAGTTCCAGGAACTGATAATACTTATCGTAAACACATTGATTACTTAATTGAACTTCGTAATCGAATTGGAATTGAATATGATGATACTGTTAAAACAGATGGAACTTCAAATTCTTGTTACATAGGTGAAATTATTGGAAATAACGGAACTCTTCTTGTTAAAATCGGTAATGTAACTGCTGCAACTGGTGAAGGATACGCTGGAAATGACCCAATTTATTCTGGAACAAACTTTGCAATCTGGGAAAAAGGTGTTGATGGGGAAGCAACCCTTGGTGGAAATGGTTCTACAGGAGGAAGTAGTGGTAATGTTACAACAGGTGATGTAACACTTACTGTAACCTGTCCTGATTTTACTTGGAATGATGCTGTTGGTGTTTTCTGTTGGGCATGGAAAGATGGAGTAAATGGTTCATGGTATTCATGTACAGGTTCTGGTACAACAATTTATGCAACTGTGCCAAGTGATGCACAATATTTCTTAATTGTGCGTTGTTATCATGGTACAATATTACCAGATTGGGAAATTAAATCTGGTGATATTCTTGGAAGAATTTACAACAAAACACATGATAAAACTATTGTTTCAGGACAAAGTTCTTATTCTATTGGATTTGTTGATTATCCGGAAAAACAATAGTATAAGAATATATTAAATAATTAAATGGTTAACCACCCATCTATTCTGAAAAGTTTAGATGGGTGGTTTTTTGTACAAATAGCTTAAAAATATTATTGTTACTAATTAAAAAAAACAAAACTAAAATAAAAGTTGCGTTTTTTTTAATACGGGGTTACAATAAAATGGTCTATATTTAATAATTTATTTTTATAACATTTTTAAGGAGGACAAAGTGAAGAAAACTTTGTTGTGTATTTTGTGTCTGTTCTTACTTGTAAGTGGAACATTTGCACAATTTTCGATTGATAAAATCGATACAGGAGGAAATCTCGGTGCTAATATGAATACCCGTGAAGGTTGGGCATTTACATTTGGAGTACATGGAGATTATGAAATTATTGATAACTTAAAAACTGGTTTACAACTAGGATTTAGTTTTGCAGATGATATGTTTGTATTTGAACCTTCAGTTTATGGTAAATATTATCTCCCTTTTTTAAGTTTTTTCGGTTTTACTCCGTTTGCACAACTTGATTTAGGTGCCTCTGTAATTATAGCTGAACAAAATTA
Source organism: Treponemataceae bacterium (assembly GCA_036307825.1). Lineage (GTDB taxonomy): Bacteria > Spirochaetota > Spirochaetia > Treponematales > Treponemataceae > RGIG9060. The sequence goes on from JAXJWW010000041.1 coordinate 4,779, forward strand.
TGGAAGATTTTTGTTCGGAATTGGTGCAGGAGTAAGATACGAGATTGGTAAACTTTATGTAGAACCAAAACTTACATGGGGATATCCATTTATGTTAGCAGTAAATGCATCAGTTGGATATTCATTTTAAATTGAGGTAAAATAAATGAAAAAATTTAGTAACTTATTTGTATTTATATTAATTTTAATTGCTTTTTTAGGTACAAGTGTATTGGCAGGTTGTACAAATCCATTTATGCCTGATTTGCCATCTAAACCACACCACACACATGAATTTGCAGAAGAGTGGACAAGTGATGAAACTTCCCATTGGCATGCTACAACATGTGGACACTCAGAAGTAGACTCAAAAGCTGAACATAGTTTTGGAGACTGGAAAGTAACCGAACAACCAACCGAAGACACAGAAGGTAAAAAGGAAAAAA
>JAXJWW010000042.1:0-111115 GCA_036307825.1 Treponemataceae bacterium
TTATTATTGTGGTATATAAATTTGTCATATTTTGTGTGTCATATTTAAATAAAGTTTTGTCATATTTTGTGTCATCTAATTTGGCAATAAAATGCAATCCTGAATCTTCACCATAAATTTTTATGTCAGGTATTTTGTCATATAATGCTTTAATTAGGACATTTCTGCGTTGTTCATAAATCTTTCTTGTACGGTTAATATGACGCTCAAAATGTTTGTCATATATAAATTTATTTAAGACATACTGTTCAATTCTTGACACCGTATTTGAATAATATGACATTTCTTGTTCAAAAATGTCCAGTAAACGATTTGGCAAAACTAAATAACTAACTCTCATAGAAGGACTTAAGGAACGAGAAAAGGTTCCAAGATATAAAACACAATCCCTAGTGTCAAAACCTTGTAATGCAGGAATTGGATTCCCCTGGTAGCGGTAGTCACTATCATAATCATCTTCTATTATAAAGCGACAATTTGTCATATTTTTATTGTCATATTTTTTCTGTGAACAAACAATTTCTTTGTCATATTTACTGTCATAATTTTTTGTATTTTTGTTGTCATATTTTGTGTCATATTTAAATTCAGAAAGTTGACCTTCATACGCCCAAGACAAAAGTTCACTTCGTCTGGAAATTGGCATTGTAATTCCCATTGGATATTGATGAGCTGGAGTACAATAAACGCAATCAATCTCACTTGCTTTTATTTGCTCAACTGAAATTCCACTTTCATCAAGATTTATTTTTTTTACGATTGCACCATTGTCACAAATTATTGATTGCGTTTTTTCGTATCCGGGATTTTCAACTGCAAAAACTAATTTTGATTTTTCACTTTGTGTGTCATATTTATTTTCGTTTTGCAAAAATGATGACTTATATTTTTCAATTATTTTTACAGCAAGAGAAAGTAAATATTCTGTTCCTGCACCAATTACAATTTGATTGTACGAACATCTTACCCCTCGAGATTCAAAAAGATGAAGTGCTAAAGTTTTTCTAAAATCAACATCACCAAAGTTATCACCACGACATAGAAAATTTTTTGAGTTATCTCCACTAACTGCTTGCCGATACAAATTTTTTAACACACTAGATGGGAACATTCCTTCGTCAACTCTACTTGAAGAAACATCTATAAAATCTGATTTATCAAAATTTTTACTTCTTGAATTTTTTTCTAAATCTGAAATTTTGTTTTCATCAATTTTTTTATCTTCACTAAATTTAAAAATCTCTTGAACTTTTGTAACTACAAATCCACTTTTTGCAACTGATACAACATAGCCTTCTGCACAAAGTTGTTGATATGCTGACTCAACTGTATTTTTACTAACTCCTAACTTTTTTGTTAACTCTCTAACTGAAGGAAGTTTTGTATTTTCTTTTAAAATACCAAGACGAATTTCTTTTGCAAAATATTCGTAAATTTGTTTATAAAGAGGAACTTTTGAATTTTTTGAAAAATCTAAAATCAACATAAAATTGAATTTAATTCTCCCACATAGTCTAAATAATAATCAGGGATAAATTTTTCTTTTTCGCCTTTTACAATTTTTCCGTAACCACCAAGAATCCCACAAGTAAGACATCCTAAATTTTTTCCTGCTCGTATATCGTAGTAAGAATCACCAACCATTAAAATTTCAGTTAAAGAAATTTTTTCTTTACATTTTTTTTTCATCAATTCAACTGCTAAAGCCAATCCATCTGGAGCAGGTTTTGTTTTGCCAGTATCCTCAGGACCAATAATGCAATCAAAATATGAATCAATTTGAAATAATGACAAAATTTTTTTTGAAAGAATTGCTGGTTTATTTGAAACAACGCTTAATCGAATATTTTTATTTTTACAAAATTCTAAAACAGATTTTACATTAGGATAAAGTTCTGTATTTTCAACTGAATGTTCTTTATAGTAAGAAATATACCATTTTAACATTTCTTCTACTTTTTCAGGATTGATAGGAAAGTTTTCTGGAAGATTATGAATTTCCATTCGCTTATTATCTTTTGAAACAACTTCAGTAATTTCTTCTGGGTTTGTATAACCTAAAGATGTTGCAAGGGAACGAACTAACAAAACTCTGGCTCCATTTCCAATAAAAGTTGGTATTAAATCAAAACTTATTGTAGAAAATCCAAAATGTTCTAAAGTTTTATTTATACTTACGGCCATGTCAGGTGCAGAATTTATTAAAACTCCGTCTAAATCAAAAATAATTCCTTTCATATCAATTTACTATCTCATTTTTTAGAATACTTGTAAAGGCAAGTAAAATATTCTATAATATGAATATATTTGTTATAATTCGAATGTATTTTACAAATATGTTACATAAAAATATTTAATTTGGAGAATTTATGGAAAAATTAAAGATTTTGCTTCCTAAAGGACGAATTTACGATAATGTAGTTGAACTTTTTAATGGAGCTGGAATTAGCATCAAATTGCCAGAGCGCGCTTATCGTCCTACTGTAAATCAAGATGATTTAGAAGCTAAAGTTATGAAACCTCAAAATATCGGAAAATTATTGGAACTTGGAGCCCACGATGTAGGTTTTACAGGTCGTGACTGGATTGAAGAAACAAGTGCCGATGTTGAAGAAATCATGGATTTAGGTTTTGACAAAGTACGAATTGTTGCAGCAGTTCCAAATGCTATTGATGATAATCAATTAAAGTCAAAACGAGTTATCGTTGCAACTGAATACGAAAACATTTCTAAACGTTGGTTAGATTCAGAAAAAATTGATTCACTTGTTGTTAGAACTTACGGTGCAACTGAAGTTTTCCCACCAGATGATGCAGATATGATTATCGACAACACAGCAACTGGAAGAACTTTGGTAGAAAACGGATTGAGAATTGTTGATACAATCATGACAAGTTCAACAAGAATGTTTGCATCAAAAGAAGCAATGAAAGATCCAGAAAAGAAAAAGAAAATTCTTGAACTCAAAATGCTTTTTGAAGCAGTTTTAGATGCTCGTGATAGAGTTATGTTAGAAATGAATGTTTCTAAAGAAAACTTTGATGCTTTGGTAAAAGGACTTCCTTCTATGAAAAGCCCTACAGTTTCACCTCTCCATGGTGATGACGGTTTTGCTATTAAAATTGCTGTTAAGAAAAGCGAAGTTCCAAATCTTTTGCCAAAACTAAAAGAACTTGGTGCTACAGATATTCTTGAATATCAGCTAAGAAAAGTAATGAACTAATTTATTGATAAAATAAATTTTCTATACAACGAAAGACCAATTTTAAGTTAAATTGTGATAATTTGCTTAAAGTTTGGTCTTTTTTTTTGACAAAGAATTAAACTACTTGATTTTTTATTTCAAATGTGATAATGTTTAAAAACAAGCCGGCGTGGTGGAATGGTAGACACGTTAGACTCAAAATCTAATGCGGGTGACTGCGTAAGAGTTCAAGTCTCTTCGCCGGCAACAAAAAAGACCTAATCAAGATTGCTTTTCAAAGTTGTTTTGATTAGGTCTTTTTTTATTTTCTGAATAAAGTCCATTTATCACAATTGTGTTAAATTTTATTTTATGGCACCAAAGTTACATTTTGATTTACATTCGCCACAGCGGATACATTCCCTATCGTTAATTTTCAAAGTATCCATTTTGCAAAAATTTACACAAGCGTTACAATTTGTACATTTTGTGCTATCCACTTTTATTCCAAAGACAGCTTTTTTATTAAAAAATGAATAAATTGCTCCCAAAGGACAAAAAAATCTACAAAAAGGCCGAAACATAAAAACTGACCACAAAATAAATATTATGGCTAAAATCGTTTTCCAAGAAAATAAAAATCCTATGGCACTACGCAAACTTTCATTAAAAATTACTAAGGGCCAACCTGCAAAAATTGTTCCTTCTGGACAAAGCCATTTACAAAAGAAAGGAGATGCAAATCCATCTTTGAAATAAAATGCTAAAGGAAGTGCAATACACATTACAGCCAATATCACATATTTTAAAAGTGATAATTTTCGAGTAATTGGGCGTAATTTTTTTGTGTGATAAATTTTTGGTGTTGGAATTTTAAAAAGTAATTCTTGAAATAATCCAAAGGGACACAAAAAAGAACAAATTAATCGACCAAACAAGGTTCCAATCAGTAAGAAAAATCCTGTAATAAAAAAAGGGAATTTTCCACTGGCTAAAGTATTTTGTAGTGCTCCCAAAGGACAAGAAGAAACTGCTCCCGGGCATGAATAACAATTTAGTCCTGGAACACAGACTTTTTTTAAGCCAGTTTGAGAAATTGTGCCATTAAACCAATGATTTACATCTGCATTGTAAATTAAAGCAGAAATTAGTTGGATAAGCCGTCTTTTTAGCGTAGAATTTTTTTGAGAAGAAGATTTTTGATTTTCAAATTTTTCATTTTCTGGTTGAGTGGATTCTGATTGCAAATTAGCCAATTCCGATACACTCCATGCATATAAAAATTGCTTTTCGGTAAATATCTATTGGATTACCTAGAAATATTCCTGTAAGCAAAAAAATTACACCTAACGAAAGCAAAATCCACTGAGAAAGTTTTATATTTTTAAGAAAATTATTTTTCTGTTTCATGCTTACATATAATCAGCAACAAAATTTTCTAATTGTTTTTGATTCATCATTCCAACCTGAATTTTTAAGATTTTACCTTCTGGCGAAATTAAAATCGAAGTTGGGACTCCCTGAATACCGTACTTCATTGCAACTAAACCTGGCTCATCAAGTGCAGAAGGAAAAGTATATCCGTTTTTTTGCATAAAGGAAGTAAGTGCTTTTTGACTATCCGAAATACAAACTGCCAAAAATTCCATCTTGGCTTTATCACCTTGACTTGCTAACTTTTTAGCCAAACTTTCCATGTGTGGGAGTTCCACCTTACATGGCGGACACCAAGTTGCCCAAAAGTGCAAAAACAAAACTTTTCCTTTGTAAGAATTAAGCGTTACAGTTTTGTCGCTAGCTTTTCCATCCTGCTGAAGTTGCAAAGAAAAATCTGGTGCATTTGAACCAACTTTAAGTGATTGTGAGAAAACTGGAAGTGAAAGAAGTAAAACGAGAAATGAAAGTAAAATTAGTTTATGTGTTTTTTTCATTTGTTGAGTGTCCTCCGTAAATTTAAAATTAAGCAAATTCTTTCAAAGGGTCTTCAATATTTATTCCCTTTTCATAAATCGTGATAGGGTCTATATCTAAACAATTATAGGGATCATATTTTCCGTCCAAAGTCCATGCAAGAGTCCGATTGAGTACGGTACAATTATTCTTGTAAAAATCTTTATCCTCCAAGACAGAAAAAACACCTTTCCCTACCAAATGCGAAACATTGTATTTTTTTATATTACCGTCTACAAAATAAACTGCAACATCATAATTTTCCATTGGATAAACTTGTACAACTTCCATACAATCTCCTATTAATGTAAAGGATCTATCTTTGCTGGCATCTTATTATTTTTTGCAAGTTCCCAACAAGATAATAATTCTTCATGATGAATTTCAGCCCATGCAAGAATAAGTTTTAATTTATTAGAAGGGAATACACCTTTGATAACATTATTAGAATTTATATCCACAAGAATTTCAATACCATTATATTCTGCATGAAAATGTGGAGGAAAATGGTCATCCCAATAAATATAAATTTTAATTCCAAAAAATTCGCTTAATAGTGGCATACTGTTATTATAACTCGAATTTTTGGAAAAAGCAAAGTGTGGAAGGAAAGTTAAAAATAAAAAAGGTTATCTTTATGACAACCTTTTTTATATTAATATTTATTTTACCATTTACCATCGCCACTACACATTCTACAAATGCCTGATCCATAACAAACTGAACATTTATACATCTGTCCATAACTTCCATACGCAACACATGCTTGACATTCTCCAGTTCCAAAACAGTTAGGACAAGTTTTAGCACAACCAACAAACACAAAAGCACTTGCAACCAACAATACCAATAAAATAGCAATTAGTTTTTTCATAAAAACCTTCCTTTCGTAGATTAGAGTCATTGCAGACTTCGTAAAATGTACTTATCAACTATACTATATATAGTCGTTAAGTACATTTTATCATTAAACTACAAACTTATCAAGGTTTAATGACTATAAAAAATTAGTAATATTAAGAGTATCATATAGTCTATGGGTACAAGAGAAATTTTTAGAGAAAATTTAAAATTTTACAGAAAAAAGGCTGGTTTTACTCAAGAAGAATTATCCGAAAAAATCGGTTATGGATATACTTACATTACAGAAATTGAAAGTCGACACAAATTTCCAAAGCCTGAAACAATAGACTTAATTGCAGAAACTCTAAAAATTGAACCTAGTAAACTTTTCGAACAAGAACATAAAGAAAATAACATCCCCGTACTTAACAAAAGCGAACTTATCACAGATTTATCAGAGGAAATTTACAAAAGACTTTGCCAAGACCTACATACACGAATTACTGAAGAAGTTTCAAAAATTCTAGTTTAAGTATTTCACTATAAAAACTATTTGCTATTTATCTATTCAAGTGATAAAATATAAGTTATGAATGATGATATTTCACCAGATATTGCTGCCTTGTTAGCAGATACAGATAGTTTATCTAGTACAAACTTTCCTTCTCTTGATAATATACCAGAAGTTAAAATTGAACCAGAGAAATCAATTTCTAAGTCCACAACTAATTCTCAGGCTTCAGTAGACTTAACACAAAAAACTTTTAAACCCGTAGAAAAATATTATATGGACACACCAAGTCCAGTTTTTGCTGATAATACATATTATAAAACAGCTCTTTCTGGGGAAAATGAAGCAGCTCAACGACTTCATGCTATGCTTACAAAATATTTAACATGTAAAGATGTAAAAGATAAAACTGTTTACAGACAACAAATTGTTCCTATTTATTGGGAATTTTTGAAATCGATTTCTTTAAAAATGAATTCATCTAAAACTCCAATGTGCAAAAGAATGCTTTTGCGTTATGGAATTATTTTACCTTCTCTTTTTACTGCAGAACAAAAGGATTTATTTTCAAAAGCATTTTTCGAAAATACAACTGGTGAACCTATTTATTATCTTGATGAATGGTTTCAAGGAATTTCTACCGGTAAAATTACTTTGTCTGCTACAGATGAAGCAAAACCTAAAAGCGCACGCAACGGGAAAGGTGGTAATCAAGAAGAAGTAACTCGATTGATGCAACTTCAAACAAAAAATAATGGTAAGTTGCAAAATGCCGAAAATATGCTTAATGCAAAAGAAAATGAACGCAACATGATAGAAGCTGAACTTAGATCCAGAGTTGATCATTTTTGCGATCATCCTATCTTACCTGGAAAAAACGGACATAAGGCAGTTCTTACTGACCAACAAAAAAAACTTGCAAACGAAATTACAGATAAATTAAAAACTCTTTTAAAACTTGATAGAGATATTACTGGATATTTACGAGATTTAGACGATGCCAATGAAACAGCTCGTTCAATCGAATCTCGTTTACAAAACTTACCGACTACGGAAACAGAAGTAAATTCGGCAGATTTTATGACTGAATTTGATACTGTAAGACAAATGGCAAAAATGACAATTGGTAGAAGGGGAAATCATTTTCCTATTTTTACTAGGGAATTTTATCATTGTGTACCAAAGGGAACAGGATTTAGAGAAAATGTTTTAGAAATTCTTGCTTGGGTAGAATCATTAGATCCAGGAGCTTTCTGTCGTATTCACAAAAATATACAAAACAGAATTGTTCCTTATGTTATTCTTGTTCCAACCTATGGTGACGCAGGATTTTGTTGGGAACCTTTTGATAAATTTAATCGTGTAACAAGTCGAGGAAGAATCGTTGTTCCAATGTACCCACGAAATTTACAAATTTCAATTCTTCTTGCTGTAGCTGATTTAAGATGGCAAGTTGCAAAAGAAAAAGCATCTTATTATTGGATGGAAGAAGGTTTAACAGGTCAATATTATCAATGGTTTTCTTCCCAAAAACTAAAAGGTGATGTAAAAGAATTTTTTATCAATGACTATATCCTTTGGATGACAAAAGAAAGTGATGGTGTTCAAAAACTCGATAAAGAAATTCGTGGAATTTTCTGGCGCCATATTCCTTTTGCACAAGATGTAAAAGAAAAACTAAAAACCCGTTCTTTAGTTTACCAAGAACTTTACCAAAGAGATATAAACCGTTCTATGTCTGATGGTTATTAAGATTTGATGAATAAAACTTTTTTACAATTCATAAAATATGTTTTTTATGGTGTAATTGCAGCTCTAATCAATACTCTTTTGTACGCTTTTTTTACAAGATTTTTTAACTTTTCCACAGTTTTATCAACAGGAATTGCTTGGATTCTAGCAAATATTTTTGCTTTTTTTTGTAATCAATTATTTGTCTTTCCCGGAGCAAATAAGAAAATATCACAATTGATAATTGCTCTTTTTATTTTTTTATTTTCTCGTCTTTTAAGTGGGTTAGGGGATGTATTGACAATGTTCTTTTTTGTTGATAAAAAAAATCTACCAGATATTCCTGTAAAGATAATTTCTGCTGGCATCTTTGGATTTATAAATTATTTATTAGGTAAATTTTTGATTTTTAGAAAGCGTAAAAGTTAAAAAGATTCTTATTTCAAAATCACCATCACATTTAGGAGTTTTATGAAATCACTTTTTGGTCCAATTCATTTTTATAAGAAAGCATTAAAAATCGCCTTACCTGTTATGTTTCAATTATTGATACAAAGTTTGATTTCTTTAATTGATAACTTTATGGTATCCGATTTAGGAAACATAAAATACAGTTCTGTAAATGTTGCAAATCAGTTGAATATGATAATTTTCATCTTAATCAATTCAATTTCAACTGCTGGTGGAATTTACATTTCTCAATACAATGGATCAAAAGATGGCGATGGAATGAAACAAGCATATCGCTTTAAAATTCTAATTGGTATTTCTGTTGGTATTTTATACACAGCCTGTTGTTATTTTCTTCCAAAATATATGATGAATTTCATGTTAAAAGGAAATCTCAATCAAGCTGAAATAACTTTTGAAGGAATAAAATATTTAAAAATTACCGCTTTTACTTGGATTCCAATTGTAATTTCAACTTGTATTGGTTCAAGTATGCGAGAATCTGAAAATGTAAAAACTCCTCTATACATTTCTATTTTTGCAACCTTGGTAAATACTTTTTTTAACTGGGTGTTTATTTACGGAAATTTAGGTGCTCCACGACTTGAAATTGTAGGTGCAGGAATTGCAACTTTAATTGCACGTATTGTAGAACTTGCAACATATTTTATTTACTGCTATATCAAAAAACCTTTATTCTTCTCAAAATGGATTGATATTTTTAAAATAAAAAAATCTTTATTTTGGGAAATTTGTAAAAAACTTTTATTTATAATTCTTTCAGAAATGTCATGGATTTTAACTGAAACCATTATGAATAAAGTTTATAATGGACGAGGAGGTTCTGAAGTTGTTGCAGGAATGTCTGCTGCTTGGTCTATAGCAAACTTATTCCAATTAATTATTAATGGTGTTGCTTGTGCTACTGCTGTAATTATCGGTGGAACTCTTGGACAGGGAAAACTTGAAGAAGGAAAATTACATTCTCGATGGATGAAATCCGGAGCACTAATTGCCGGAGCTGTTTTTGGAATAGCCTTAATTGCCTCTGGCGGATTATTGAAAATTGTTTTTAGAAACATCTCTCCAGAAGCGATTGATATTGCTCAAAGAATGCTTTTAATTATTGGAATTTATTTACCAGCGTGGACTTATTTGAATGCACAATTTTCCACAGCCAGAGCAGGAGGAGATGCTTTGATGGGAACAGTTACCGATGTTTCTGTAAACTTACTTTTATTCTTACCAGGAATTTTGCTTGTAGCTCGTTTTACAACTTGGGGACCTGTTTTAATGTTTGCAGTTTTAAAACTTACAGACTTTGCAAAAATTATTGTTGCTGAATGGCAACTAAAAAAAGAGCGTTGGGTTAAAAACCTTACAATAGAAAATTAAATTTTTAAGGTGAAATATGATTAGACTTTTAGCAAAAATTTTTATTAAAAACAGCAATGATTTTAATAATCCTCAAGTTCATCGTTACTACGGAATTTTATGTGGTGCAGTTGGAATTGTTCTAAATATTTTTCTTTTTTGTGGAAAACTTTTTGCAGGATTTATCGCAAAATCTGTAGCAATTACAGCTGATGCTTTCAACAATCTTTCTGACGCAGGTTCTTCAATTATTTCTATGATTGGTTTCAAAATGGCAGGAAAAAAACCTGATGCTGAACATCCTTTCGGTCATGGAAGAATTGAATACATCGCAGGTTTAATTGTTTCAATGTTGATTATTTTGATGGGATTTGAACTTGCTTCATCTTCTATACACAATATTATCAATCCTGAAAAAACTGATTATAGTATTCTTTCTTTAATTATTCTTTGTGTTTCTATTTTAGTTAAAATTTATATGATTATTTATAATAAAAATATCGGAAATAAAATTGCCTCTCCAACAATGAAAGCAACTGCGGCTGATAGTTTATCTGATGTAATTTCAAGTTGTGTTGTTTTATTAACAGTTTTAATTACAGTTGCTTTGGAAAAATATTTTGATATTAAGCTTTCATTTTCATTAGATGGATTTGCAGGATTAGCCGTTTCTATTTTTATTTTCTATTCTGGATTTTCTTCAGCAAAAGAAACTTTAGAACCGCTTTTAGGAACAACACCTTCAAAAGAATTAGTTGAAAATATCGAAAAAACAGTTATGGCACATCAACAAATCATTGGAATTCACGATTTAGTTGTTCATGATTATGGTCCAGGAAGAATGATGATTTCACTTCATGCCGAAGTTGATTCAAAAAATGATTTTTTTACAGTTCACGATATTATTGATAACATCGAAGTTGAAATTTCAAATAAGTTTTCTTGTGACTGTGTTATTCACATGGATCCAATTGAAACTGATAATGAACAACTTAATCAAATGAAATCTTTTGTAAAAGATGTTGTTAAAAACATCAATCCAGAATTATCAATTCACGATTTTAGATTTGTTCCAGGAAAGACTCACACAAATTTGATATTTGACATAGTTTTGGAGCCATCTTTTATTGGTAAAGAAGAAGAACTTAAAAATCTAATTTGTACAAAAATAAAGGAACAAAATTCAGAATATAATTGTGTTATCAAATTTGATATAAAATATTCATGATTTAATAATTTATTGTACAAGCTAAGGTATTTGGCAATAGGGAAAAATTTACCTTTTCTACATTTTTATTATCAAGTTTTTTATTGATAATTGAGTTAAATTCATGTAAAAATGGTATTGTAATTCCTATTGCTGAACCAATCGTAGCCCCTACAAGAACATCAGAGAAAAAATGACTTCCACTTAAAATTCTTAAAGTCCCTGAAAGAGTTGCTAAAGTATAACTTCCTATAATAACTGGAACTTTCCATTTTGATTCTGGAAAATATTTAGAAAATGCATAACTTGTAAAAGTTGCACCCAAAAAGGCTAGGGTAGTATGCCCAGATGGAAACGAACAATAATAATTATTTTCATCAATTTCTTTTTGAGGTTTGCCATCAAAATACATATATGGTCGTTCTTTGTAAACAGCATATTTCAATAAATCTTTTACACCATAAGCTAAAGTAGCAGCTTCAAAATACATTATTGTCCAAGTTAAATATTCAGATTTTTCTGTTGCTAATAATGACAAAGGTGTTAAAACAGAAAGATACATAAATAAATCACTTGTTATATCAACACTTTTTGAATATTTTTGTGCAGACCATCTATCAAAGCTATTTAAATTAGATAAATCTCTAATTTCATTTGGATTATAAATTACATCTTCTGTTGGAAGTAGGTGAGGTAAAGTAAAAACTGTAAGTCCTGTAACACAAAGTGGAATATCTAATTTCCACGAAAGTTCAAAAATAGAATTACTATTTTTTTGACAAAATATATTATTAAAAGTAATTAATAAAATCAAAATAAGAAGAAAAATTTTTTTGTTAAATTTAGAAAACATAAAAATCCTTATCAATAAATATTGAATAGTTATTTATATTATTATATAATAATAGTATGAAAATATCAACAAAAGGCAGATATGCTTTAAGAATGATGCTAGATTTAGCACAACAAGACCAATCAGTTTATAGTCCATTAAAAGATATTTGTGAAAGACAACATGTTTCAATGAAATATCTTGAACAAATTACTTCTATGTTAAACAGAGAAAATTTTTTGAAAAGTGCTCGTGGTCCAAAGGGAGGATACACACTTTCTCGAAAACCATCTGAATATACAATTGCTGAAATTATTAAAGCAACAGAAGGTGAAATTTATCCTGTAGATTGTTTATGTGACAAAGATTTTTGTAACAAAAATCTTACAGAATGTATTTCTCAAAAATTTTGGATTGGACTTAAAAATAATATTGATGATTATCTTAGCAGAATTACTTTGCAAGATGTTCTTGATGGTAAAGTTTAATTATTAGTTTTTAACAAAAAAGCTGTCCGGCAAAATTGCAAGACAGCTTTTTCTTTTATTATCGTACTGAAATAACTTCTACATCAAAAGCGATGTAAGCATTTCCTGGAATAACACCACCTGCACCAGCTTCACCATATGCCAAATCTGGTGGAAGAACAATTGTTCGTTTCTCATTCAATTTCATATCTTGAACCATTATATCAAAACCTGGAATCATTTTTCCTCCAGCTGTGATAAATTCAAGTGGTTCATGGAATTCACTGCTATCAAAAACTTGGTCATTCATCAAGTAACCTTTGTATTTTACAGTTACAGTTTTTCTACCACCAATTTTTTCACCTTTTCCTTCTTTTGTAATTGTGTAATAAATTCCATCTGGAGTTTTTGTACTACCAGCAAATTTTTTTTCTACAATTTCAATAGTTTTTTTAAAAGCCTCTTCTTTTGCTTTTCTATTTTTTTCTTTTAATTCTACTAATCTATTGTCAAAATCTTCTTGAGTTGCTGTAAAGTTTTTAGCATCTTCACCTTGTCTAACAATAGTAACTTTTTTAATTAAGTCACCTTGTTTTGTTTTATTAACAATATCTTGTCCAGCAACAACTTTTCCAAAAACTGTATGTTTACCATCCAACCAAGGAGTTGCAACATGTGTGATAAAGAATTGACTTCCATTTGTTCCAGAACCATTTGGTCCAGGTCCAGCATTTGCCATAGACAAAATTCCAGGTCCTGTGTGTCTTAATTCTTCAACAATTTCATCTGGGAATTTATATCCAGGTCCACCAGTTCCATTTCCAGCAGGATCTCCACCTTGAATCATAAAATCCTGACCATCACCGTTTGCTTTACTAATTACACGATGAAATTTTAATCCATCATAAAATGGCTTTCCTTTAGCAGCTTTTAAATTACCTTCTGCTAAACCAACAAAGTTTGTAACAGTTAAAGGTGTTTGTTTATAATGTAATTCCAACACAATTTCGCCTTGTGAAGTTTCCATAATTGCAAAAACACCATCTTTACCTTCGATAGCTTTCATGCTTTCACTCATAGGTGAGCAACCTCCAATAGAAATTAAAATTGATGCACACAAAAGAATGCAAATAAATTTTTTGTTCATTTAGTCCCTCCAAGATTTTTTGAACCACTCAAACAAAGCATCAGTTCTTGCAACAAAAGAATCATAAATTTTATTCTTAAAAATTGCAGGAACATCCATTTTTGATTGAATGTAAACATAAACTATGATTTCATTTTCACAATTTATAACATCAAGAAAAACTTGCATATTATTTGGTTCAACTGCTTTAATTATACCATAATTTATATTATCTATATTTATATATTCAAAACAATTTTCAAAATTTTTTGAATCATTGTTTATAACGCTTAAATATTCACCAAAAGAATTATCATCCAACAAAACATAAATTGGATTTTCGGAATAATTATAATTATCAGCTATCTTTTTTCGTTCTATTGGATTATTTACTGTATAAGCTTTAGAATACAAAACTTCTGTTTTCTTTCTGGAATTTGAGTAATATTCAATTCCTTCCATCTTAGAAACTGAACGCAAAATTTTTTTTATTTTTGCATCTTCAAAAAGAATTTTTTCTAAATTTTCACCAGTAAATTCTTTATCTGATTTTGATTTCTCTAAACGATAAATTGATTCAATTGTAAAATTTGGATTATCTTGCCTTGTAGACTTCCATTTTTTTGTAGCACTTTTAGAAAGTTCTAAATCTGGATAAAATTGAAAATCTGAATTATCTTTTTCTGTAAAAAACCTTGAAATTTTATTATTTGCTCGCAATTCAGATAAATATCTAGAATCAATAATATCTTCAAGTTTTGGATATTCAGATTTTATTTCTTGTGAAAAACTATTTACTAAAAATGAAAAAAGGCATAAGAAAAAAATCCATGCCTTTTTTTTGTTCAATCTCACAAAATTCCCTTATAAATAACTCGAACTTGTTTATAAAGTCCGTCGCCTTCGCTCTTTGTTTCAACATCACTAATATCATTTAATGTTGTATGAATCAATCGTCTTTCAAAAGGATTCATTGGTTCAAGCAAAATTGAATTTCTATGCATTCTAACTTTATCAGCAGTTGTATATGCAAGACGAACCAAAGATTCTTCTCTACGGATTCTATAGTTTTCTGTATCAAGGATAATTCTATCATTTGCTCTACCAAGTTTTCCAGCATAAACATTTGCCAAAAGTTGTAAAGCATCAAGATTTTTTCCTTTTTTTCCAATCAAAATTGAAGAATTTGAAGAATTCAATCTTAATCCAATTTTATGTTCTTCTCTAAACATTACATCAACTGTTGCTTTATATCCCATTTTATTGATAACTGTTGCAACAAAGTCTACAAGTTTTTTTTCAAATTCATCTTGTGGAACTGGATCTGCAAAAAGTCTGTCAGACTGAGGAATATGTCCGTCAAACTCTGAAGAATCGTTTTTTTCTGTTTCTTGAGTATGTACTCTAATCTTTACATAACCTTTTTTAAAAAGGCTATTTTTTTGTGATTCAAGGATTTCAACGTCAAACTGATCTTTTTCAAGACCGAGTTCTGCAGCAGCAATTTCAATTGCTTCTTTTTCGTTTTTTCCTTCAAATTCGTATGTCATAAATCGCTCCTAGCAATATAAGTTTCATTCATTAAAAAAAACTTTGCAAACTATTTTTTCTTCTTTTTTGGTACAAAAACAGGAATTTCATTAGCTTTTGCTTTTTCCATTTCTGCTTTTTTAGCCTTCATCAACTTGTTGATATAGATTTGTTGCACCATTGTTAAAATGTTACTTACTGTCCAATACAACAACAATCCAGAAGGTGAATTATAGAAGATAAAGAAGAAAATGATAGGCATTCCGTACATCATAAACTTCATCTGACCATTTGATTGAGTTGGTGTACTTGTACTTGTCATCTTTCCATAAAACAATTGAGATACCAAATAGATTACAGGTAAAATTCTAATTTGATTACCAAGTAAAGGAAGATTGAATTTTAAAGTTGCAATACTATCACCTACTGAAAGGTCTGGAATCCAACCAGGTATAAACATAGCACCTCTAAATTCAAAATAATTGTTAAACAAGTTAAACATAGCAATAATCAATGGAAATTGAATTAAAAGTGGCAAACAACCAGATAAAGGATTATATCCAGTTTCCTTATAAAGTTTTGCCATTTCTTCGTTCATTTTCTGTGGATTATCTTTATACTTTGTTTGAATCTCTTGAATTTTTGGTTGAAATTCTTGCATCTTCAAAGTTGATTCAGAACTTTTCTTTGTAAGTGGATAAATTATCAATCGCAATAATATTGTCATAATGATAATTGCAACACCCCAGTTAGGAATAACTTTGTAAATCATTTCCATAATCCACTTCATTGCTACTTCGAGCCATGATAACATACCTGAAGTTGTTAAACTATCATTTAATCTTAAATCAGAAAGTTTCCAATCATTATCTGTTGTTTTATTATAAATGCGTAAATCCTTTTCTGTTCGTGGACCTACATAAATATAATAAGTATCAGTTACATTATTTTTCAAAATTGGATGACGTGTAAGCATAACTTGTGCATTTGCGTAGTTATTTTGATCAAGTTGTGTAGAATAAACTACATCACCCATAGTACCTGAACTTTCAGGAACAACAAGGAAAGTAAAGTATTTTCCAGCAACACCAGTCCATAAATATTTTTTATCGAAAGTTTTCATTTGGTTATTACCAAGAACTTGTCTTTTTGCTTTATTTCCTGCAAAAGCCATAAAAGTACGATTTTCATACTTATCTTTCTTTCTATCAAAGTAAGGACCAATTTGTGGAGAAGTTCTTAAAGTATATGCTGAATTACTAAAATCAAGATATTCCATTTGATCGTTACCATCAATTGTAACATCAAGTTTGAAAAGATAATCGTTTTCGTTAAATGTGTATTTTTTTGTTAAAACAAAAGTACTACTTGAACCATCAAGATTTTTAACTGTAAATTCTTTAGAAAAACTATAAGTTAAATCATTATGCTTTGTAACTTTAAAATTTTCATTGATGATACTATTAACTGCATTTCCAAAAGAAATTGAACAGGCTCTATTCATTTCTGATACTGAATCAGCCATTTGAACATAACCTTCTTTATCCTTATGGTCTAAAAGCTCATAACTAATAATATCTCCACCCTTATTTGTAAGAGTGATTTTTGATTTTCCTGTATTTACGGTAATTTTTTCTTCTGGAATAGACTCTGAAGTATTATCAATAATTTGAGTAATATATTCTTCAGTTTGTTCAGATGAAGCTTGAACTTCTTCAGATACAACTACCTCTTGTTCTGTTGTAACAACTTTTTGAGGTGGGAAAAAATGATTTTGCAACAACATTGACCCAATTAAAACAATTGACGAAAGAACAATAGCCCATATAGTATTTTTTTCCATTTTTTTCTCCTAACTTATGGAACAGGGTCATATCCACCTTTTGAAAAAGGATGACACCTTAAGATTCTTTTAATTGAAAGATAAATTCCCTTAAAAGGACCATATTTTTCGATTGCTTGTAAAGCATAATTAGAACATGTAGGATAGAACCTACAACATGGAGGAAAAAGAGGAGAGATACAAACTTGATAAAACCGAATTACACAAACAAAAAATTTTTTAAAAAATTTTCTCATATCTGTATAATTCCAGCCTTTTGGCATAATAAACGAAATTGAGCACTTCGTTGATTGAAATCATCATTACCTGGATATACTAATAGTATCATATCGAATCCAGTTTTCATACTCATCTTGTAATGTCTGTAAACTTCGCGACTTATGCGCTTAGATTTGTTTCTTTGTACGGCGTTTCCATAACCCCGTGGGATGGCAAAAGCAATTCTGTTAATACCAAGTTGATTAGGTAAATAAAAGAACTTTGCACCTTTAGTGCTAACTTTATTTCCCGTTTTGAACAACTTCTTAATATCTGAAGAGCGTTTTACTCGCTCTTTGCGAGTAAAACGTCCGGTTTTAAATAAGCCTGTTCCCATTCCTTTTTACGAATAATTAGTATGGTTTCTTTTCGTCAGAAACAGAAAGCTTTTTGCGTCCTTTAGCTCTTCGTCTTTTTAATACCAAGCGACCACCACGAGTCTTCATTCTTGCACGAAATCCAAATTTTCTATTGCGTTTTACTTTACTTGGTTGATATGTTCGTAACATAGAACACGTCTCCTTTATGTTAAGACTTACTTTTATAAGTCTTGAATTTTGCTATTAAAGTGATTATAGGTTTTTAACATTATCATATTTATTCGTCTTTGGTCAATATATCTTTTTTTATTTTATCAATTTCTTTCTTCAATTTATTAAAATTTTCCATTAAATCTTTAGGTAAATCCTTATTTACATCAAAATTTTTTATCAATTCTTCTTTTTCTATAGTTTCAAATTTATTTTTAGGCATTTCAACATCTGGTAATTTAAAATTTGTTCCCTTTAACCTAAAAGATAAATATTTTATTTCTAATTCCGGAACTTTTTGTTTTAAACCTCTTAAAATATAAGAATTATACATTTGTAAAGTTTGAATATATCCCGGATGATCTGTTTCTATAAGTAAAACTTTATTTTTTAAATCAATTACTTTAGTGTGCGATACTAATAAATTTCCAATATTTTTGTTTGTTCTAGAATTTATAGACATTAAAACTGATTTCCATGAATTAATCATATTTATATTATCATTCATTTTTTCAGTAGAAATATTTTCAAAAATATTACTAATTATTTCATCTACTTTTCTATAAGGTTCGCTCACTCCAACTTCCTTTTTCTATAAAATAAATTTTTGTTGTAGTTCTTTTATATTTCTCATAAGGTTCGCCTGGCAAAAATGTACAAAATAACTGGTCGTATTCAGGTAAAAACGAAGTAACTTTTTGTCTTTTATCAGGATCTAATTCTAACAAAACATCATCCATAAGCAAAATGGGTTTTTTATTTGTTATTTCAGAGAAATATTGTGCTTGTGCAATTCTCAAAATTATTGAAAGTAACCTTCTTTGTCCAGTTGATGCTGATGGAACATATTGTTTTTCATCTTTTACAAATCTTATTTTATCTCTATGAGGACCAGACATTGTTGTTCCCATAATTTTATCCATATCACGTTTTTCTTTTAATAATTCTAAAATTTCATTTATATCTTTTGTTTTCCAAGCTGGAGAATAAACTATAGA
This sequence comes from Treponemataceae bacterium, assembly GCA_036307825.1. Classification (GTDB taxonomy): domain Bacteria; phylum Spirochaetota; class Spirochaetia; order Treponematales; family Treponemataceae; genus RGIG9060. Next base: position 18,836 of record JAXJWW010000042.1, read on the forward strand.
AACTCCATCAATACCTGTAATTTTTTCGAATAAATTTCCAAAAATTCTATTAAACTGATAAACAGCATTTTTTCTTTTAGAAATTATTTCTTTTCCTGTTTCAGCAAGTTGAAAATCAAAAATATCTAGTGTTTCATATTTTTTTTCTTTTAACAAAATATTTCTGTTTTTAAGAATTTTTTTATATTTTCTAAGAATATCTATATAAACTACATCATACATTGCCAAAGATTGATCTAAAAAAAATCTTTTTCTTTCAGGTTCACCAATAACAAAGTCTAAATCTTCATGACAAAATAAAACACAAGGAATTGTATTTATAATTTCTTTTTTATCTTTTATTTTTTTTCCGTTTTTTTCAATAATTTTTTTTATATTTTTTGAAGAATCATAATATGTATTTATGGTATGAGAAATACCATTTTCTTCTCTAAAAAATGATTTAATAAAATAATTAGATTCACCAAATTTTACAATTTCAGAATCTGAATGAGTTTTAAAAGAATTTCCATAAGAAGACATATAAATTGCTTCTAAAAGATTACTTTTTCCTTGACCATTTTCTCCAACAAAATAGACCTCCTTTGAAAGAAGGTCTATTATTTTATTTTCAAGATTTCTAAAATTATTTAAACTTAAAGATAAAAGAGGCAAATATTACTCCATTTGCATTGGCATGATGATATGGAAGAAATCTGAAACAGGTTCAGATTTAAGAGTAATTGCTTTCATTCCATTTTCTGAAGGAGTAAATTCAAATCTTAATCTATCTGTATTTATAACTTTTACAGGTTCTTCAATGTAAGTATAATTGAACGCCATTTCAACTTCTGGACCATCATACATACATGGAATTTCTTCTTTTGCAACACCAAGTTCAGATTCTTGTGAAGTAATTGTTAAAATTCCAGAATTTATTTTGAAGTAAACTCTATGTGATTTTTGTTCAACAAAAAGACTTACACGTTTTAATGCATCAACTAAATCTTTTTTATCAACTTCAAAGAATGATTCTTGATTTTCAGGAATAACTCTTTGATAGTTAGGAAATTGTCCATCAATTAAAACTGAAGTAAAATTAAATGTTCCAAATTTAAAGAAAATCATTTTATCAACAACAGCAACACTAATATTACCTTCTGATGGAGCTCTTTTTAAAATGATATTAAAAATTTTTGGTGGAACAATTGCATTTTCAAAATTAGAAACACCTTGGCAAAGTGGTTTTTGAATGATAGAAAGTCTTCTTCCATCTGTTCCTACCATAACCAAATCATCACCTTTTTTCTCAAAGAAAATACCGTTCATAAATAATCGTTTTTCATCATCTGAAACAGCAAAAATTGTTTGATTTATCATTTCTTTTAAATCTGATGCCGGAACTTCAAAATATGGAACATTTTCTGTTGAAGCAAATTCAGGAAACTTATCACTTGCCATACTTTTTAGTGTAAATTTAACTTTTTTAGAAATAGGTTTAATTATAACAGTTGTATCATCTTGATTAAATTCTATTTCACCTGATGGTAAAGAATTAAGAATACTTACAAATTTATCACAAAATACTGTTGTTGTACCATTTTCTTGAACTTCTACAGGAATTCTTGTTTCAAAATTAACCTTAATGTCTGTTGCTTTTATTGTTAAAGTATCATCTTCTGCAATAAATAAAACATTAGAAAGTATAGAAGTAACATTTTTTGTTGCAATAATTTCTTGTGCTATTGCAATTTCTTTCATCATAGAATCTTTATCGAATGTAAATTTCATAATTCCTCCATTTTAACCTAATATTATATATTTATATAAATAAGTTATAGTATTAGTAGTACTTGTGGAAATCTGGAAAACTAAGTTAATTCTTTATAATTAAAGAAAATATAAAACTAATAAGTTAGTATATTTTAATTTTTATTTTTCCACATTTCTACAAAAAAATATTTTTTTAACATTGTTTACACATAATTATAACATATTATCCACAAGTTTTTAAAGTTATTTTTTATAATCTTTTATTGCTCGTTTTAACATTTCTAATGTTGTGTGAACTGTTGGATCAGTGTTTAACTGTTCTTCAACTTTTTGACAAGAATGTAAAACAGTTGTGTGGTCTCTTCCTCCAAATTCTGAACCAATTTCTGTTGTTGAATGTTCAGTTAGTTCTCTTGCTATAAACATAGCAAATTGTCTTGGAATTACAATATTTTTATTTCTTTTTTTACCCTTTAAATCTGATAATGAAATTCCGTATTTTTCTGCGATAACTTTTTGTATAACCTCTATAGTAATATTTCCTTGTTTAGGATCACTAAATGAATCTCTTAATAAATGTCTTGCATTTTCTAGTGTAATTTCTTGTTCCATAAGTTCAGCAAAAGCTTTTACTTTAGTAAGAGCTGCTTCCAAATCTCGAACATTACTACAAACATTTTTAGCAATTAATTCAATTACTTCAACTGGAATTTTAATTTTTTCGTTTTCTATCTTTTTTTGTAAGATTGCTACACGAGTTTCATATTGAGGTGCTTGTAAATCAACAGAAAGTCCACGACCAAATCTTGAAACTAATCTTTCATTCATATCTTTTAATTCAGTAACTGGACGGTCACAAGTAAAAACTAATTGTTTATTACTGTTATATAAAGCTTCAAATGTGTTAAAAAGTTCTTCTTGAGTTTCTTTTTTTCCCATAAGAAAGTGAATATCATCAAGTAAAAGAACATCAGCGCTTCTATATTTATTTTTGAATTTATTTATATTAGGTCCAATTGATTGAACAAATTCATTTGTAAAATTTTCAGCAGTTACATAAATAACATTTGATTCTTTTTCTTTAAAAATCATATTACCTATTGATTCCATAAGGTGAGTTTTACCAAGTCCAACTCCTCCATAAATTAACACAGGGTTATAAGCTTTTCCTGGATTTTTTGCTACTGCTAGAGAAGCATTATAAGCAAAAGAGTTATTATCACCTTTTACAAAATTATCAAAAGTATATTTTTCGTTTAATTGAGAATGTTTTTTTTGTTCAACCTTAATTTCATTTTTTTCAATAATTTGAGGTTCATTTTTAACTTCAACATCATTTATTGGTGTTGAATAAGAATTCATATTATTGTCGATAGTTAATTCAATCTTTATATTATAACCAGATATTTCTTTTAATTTTATTTCAATTTGAGATGTATATCCACTAGAAATCATTCTATCTCTAACAAAAGTAGAAGGAACAGCCGCAATAACTTTTAATTCCTTTGAATCAACATACTTTATCATGAAAAAACATAATTCGTTTTGTTTACCTTGTTTTGTAAGATCTTCTTTTATTTGAGAGATAACTTCGTTAAAAAAAATATTATAATTAAAAGATTCCATAGGCACATTATAAACCGCCTTTACTTTTTTTAGCAATATAGATATACTAAAATTCGCAAAATTTTCACTATATATATAGTTTTTATTTTGGATAAAAAAATTCACTTTTTAGCAATTCTTAGCTTAAAAAAATAGGAAAAAAAATGAGTACAGCTTATTCAGCAGGTAATATTCAAGTTCTTAAAGGATTAGAAGCCGTTAGAAAAAGACCTGGTATGTATATTGGTTCTACAGGTCCAACTGGTTTACATCACTTAGTTTATGAAGTTGTAGATAACTCTATAGATGAAGCAATGGCAGGTCATTGTAAAGAAATTCTTGTTGTTCTTGAAAAAAATGATATTGTTCGTGTTGAAGATGATGGTCGTGGTATTCCAGTTGATATTCACCCTACTGAAGGTGTAAGTGCTTTGGAACTTGTTTTAACACGTTTACATACTGGTGGTAAATTCGATAAAGGTTCATATAAAGTTTCTGGTGGTTTACATGGTGTTGGTGTTTCTTGTGTAAATGCCTTATCAGATTGGCTAGAAGCAACAATTTGTAGAGATGGACATATTTATCAACAAAAATATGAAAGAGGAATTCCTAAATCTAAAGTTGAAAAAGTTGGCGATACAGATAAACATGGAACTATAATTCGTTGGAAAGCTGATAAAACTATTTTTACAGAAACAACAACATATAATTATGATACGTTAAAAGATCGTCTTAGAGAATTAGCATTCTTGAATAAGGGAATCGTAATTGTTTTCCGTGATGAAAGATTAGAAACTCCAAAAGAAGAAGTTTTACAGTTTGAAGGTGGTATCAATCAGTTTGTTCAAATGATTGATGAAGGAAAAACAATTATTCCTCAAGAGCCAATTTATATTAACGAAGAGAGAGATGATGTTATTACAGAAATTTCGATGCATTATAATAATTCGTTTAATGAATATATTAGAACTTATGTAAACGATATCAATACTCGAGACGGTGGAACTCATCTTGAAGGTTTTAAAACTGCTCTTACTTTTGTTTTAAATAAATGTTTAGAAAATAATGAAAAACTTAAAAAACAATTTGAAAAAGATACAGGTGATAAAAATAAAAAACCAGATGATAAAGGTGAAAAACTTATAGGTGAAGATGTTCGCTCTGGTTTAACTTGTGTTATTTCTATGAAAGTTCCAGAACCTGAATTTGTTGGACAGACAAAAGATAAACTTGGAAATACAGAAGTAGGAACAATTGTAAATCAAATTGTAAAAGAAAAATTAACTCTATATTTTGAACAAAATCCACAAATTGCAGAAATTATTCTTAAAAAAGCGATGGATGAAGCAAAAGCCAGAATTGCTGCTCGAAAAGCTAAAGACAATATGCGTAAAAAAACAATGTCTGATGGTTTTGGGCTTCCAGAAAAACTTTCTGACTGTTCATTAAAAAATCCTGAAATTTGTGAAGTATACATAGTCGAAGGAGATTCTGCTGGTGGTTCAGCAAAGAAAGGTCGAGATCCAAAAACACAAGCAATTCTTCCACTTTGGGGAAAAATGCTCAATGTTGAAAAAGTTCGCCCAGAAAAAGTTATGAACAACGATAAACTTACACCAGTTATTGCTTCTTTAGGTACAGGTTTTGGAAAAGATTTTAACATCGAAAAATTACGCTATCATAAAATTATTATCATGGCCGATGCCGATGTTGACGGTAGTCATATTAGAACTTTGCTTTTAACTTTCTTTTTTAGATATATGCCACAACTTATTGAAAACGGACATATTTATCTGGCGATGCCACCTTTGTATAAAGTTCAAGCAAAAGGAAAGGGGAAAGAACCAATTTATTGTTATTCCGATGCAGAAAGAGATGCTGCTCTTGAATCATTAGGAGAAGAACGAGATAAAGCTGATATTCAGCGATATAAAGGTCTTGGTGAAATGGATGGTAAACAACTTTGGGAAACAACAATGGATCCTGCAACAAGAAAAATGCGAGTTGTTACAATTCCAGATGCAATAGAAGCTGATAGAATTTTTAGTGTTTGTATGGGTGAAGAAGTTGAACCTAGACGAAACTTTATAGAAGCAAATTCAAGTTACGCAAACTTGGATATTTAAAATTGATTTTTAAGGAAATACGATATGGAAGAAATTAAAACACCAGAAGGTGGAACAATTATAAAAATTCCAATTGAGGATGAAGTAAAACAAGCTTATATTGACTATTCAATGTCTGTTATTGTTCAGCGTGCATTACCTGATGTTCGTGACGGATTAAAACCTGTTCACAGAAGAATTATGTATGCGATGAATTCTCTTGGACTTTCATCTGGTGGAAAGCCAAAAAAATGTGCTACTATCGTTGGTGAAGTTTTGGGAAAATATCACCCACATGGTGACTCATCTGTTTATGATGCTCTTGTTCGTCTTGGACAAGATTTTGCTCAAAGATATACAACTGTAACTCCACAAGGTAACTTTGGTACAATTGCTGGTGACCCTCCTGCTGCTTACCGTTATACCGAAGCAAAAATGTCAAAAATCACAGAAGAAATGGTTTCTGACATAAATAAAGATACAGTTGATATGGTTCCAAACTTTGATGATGAACACGAAGAACCATCTGTACTTCCTGCAAACTTTCCATTTTTGTTATGTAACGGAACAACAGGTATTGCTGTTGGTATGGCAACAAATATGCCAAGTCATAACTTAAGGGAAGTTGCTTCTGCAATTTGTGCATATATTGATGATCCAGAAATTTCAATTGATAAGTTGATGCATCATATAAAAGGACCAGACTTTCCAACAGGTGGAATTATCTACGGAACAGCTGGAATTAAAAAAGCATACACAACTGGACGAGGTAAAGTTACAATTCGTTCTAAGTTCACAATTGAAACTGATAAATCTGGAAGAGAATCTATCGTATTTACAGAAGTTCCTTACGGAATAAATACAACAAATATCATTCGTAGAATTAAAGAACTTATCCGAGATAAACTTATTGAAGGTGTTGTAAATGCAAACGACGAATCTTCTGATAGAACTGGAATGCGTCTTGTTGTTGACCTAAAAAAAGGTGCAGTTACAAAATTTGTTTTGAATCAACTTTTTGCAAAAACAGATTTACAATCAAACTTTGGAATTATAAACCTAGCTCTTGTTCCTCAAGATAAAGAAGGAAAACCACGCTATGATGAACCAGGCGTTTATACACTAAAATCTCAGTATTTAAAACCAGAAGTTTTAACTTTAAAACAACTTATTGCACATTTTGTAAATCACCGAGACGAAGTTATTACTCGCCGAACAATCCATGATTTAAAAATTGCAAAACATAGAATGCATATTTTACAAGCATTGATTACTGCAATCAATAATATTGATGAAGTAATTAAAATAATCAAGGAAAGTGAATCTACAGAAACTGCAAAAATTGCTTTAGAAAAACGATTTAATTTTGATGATGAACAATCTCAAGCCATTGTAGATATGCAACTTAAACGACTTACACATCTACAAATTGAAGATTTACAAAAAGAAATTAGAGAACTTCAAATCAAGATAGATTATCTTCAAGACTTGCTTGATAATCACGATAAAATTCTTAGCCTTATCAAAGATGAAATTTCTGAAATCGCTAAAAAATATGGTGATGATAGACGAACAGATATTGTTCCAAGCGAAGTTGAAGAAATCAATATTGAAGACTTAATCAAAAAAGAAGAAGTTGTAGTTTTAATTTCTAATCTTGGATATATAAAACGAATGCCACTTTCTGCCTATAAATCTCAGGGTAGGGGAGGAAAAGGTTCTTCAAGTACAAAACTTGTAGACGACGATTTTATCAATCAAATATTTATTGCTTCAACTCATGCTTATGTAACTTTCATTACAAATGAAGGTAGAGCATATTGGATTAAAATTCATGAAATTCCAGAAGCAACAAAAAATTCTCGTGGTTCACACATTAAAGGATTGCTTTCACTTTCTCCAAACGAGGAAATTACTACAGTTGCCACAATGGAAGATTTTAGAGATGACTCATATCTTGTTATGGCTACTGCAAATGGAACAATTAAGAAAATTGCAAGTTCTGAACTTCAAAATGCAAAAACACGAGGAGTTCTTGCTATTCGCTTAAAAGATGGTGATAAACTTGTTTCTGCAATTTTAACTTCTGGAAAAGATGAACTTCTTTTAATTACTCGTCGCGGAAAAGCTCTTCGTTATTCAGAAGAAAAAGTACGCGTAATGGGAAGATCTTCTAGCGGATTAAAAGGAATTAAACTTGCAACAAATGATGAACTTGTAGCCGCTTTAAGAATAGAAAAAAATTCTAAAATGATTATTATCACAGAATCTGGTTACGGAAAACGGGTTGAGTTTGATAACTTTGCTCCACACGGACGAGGAACTGGAGGAATGAAAGTTTACAATATCTCAGAAAAATCTGGCGAAATTGTTGGAGCAATTACAATCGCTGATGAAGATGATATTGTTTGTATCACAAGCCAAGGAAAAACTTTGCGCTTAAAATCTAAGAAAATTCCAATTCGTTCAAGAACTGCAGGTGGAATCCACATGTTCAAAATTGATAGTCCTGATATGGTTATCGGTTTGGATAAAATTGCTAAAAACAACGAAGAAAAAGAAGAAGTTGTTGAAGAAGACGATACTCCAATGGAATTTGAAACAGATGAAAGTTCTTCTATCAGCGAAGAAGATGATATCGTTGATGATGATGCAGCAGAGGATGAAGAAGATTAAAAATCTCAAAAATCTCAATGCTTGACAAAATTTGATATTTGTATAAAGTATAAGTATATTCATTTTTTTAGAGGAGTTATAAAATGAACAAAAAAATTATTGCTTTATTAGTGGTAGTTGCTCTTGCAGTAACAAGCGTTTTTGCAACTAGTATTGGTGTTATGTCAAGTGAACAAACTGGTTGGGGTGCTATTAGCTATGCACCATCAAAAACAGGAATGTATTATGGTTTAGGTTGGGGTGCTAATGGACTTGGTATTTCTGCTGAAATTCCTTTCGTAAATGGTACATTTTTTGATGCAGATCTTTTTTCACTTGGTTATAAAGCAGGTGCTGGTATCAATGCTTGGTTAGATTTCATTGGTGGCTTTGGTTTTGGTGTAGGAGTTTATGGATTTGCAGGATTAAATTTTAATTTTGATTTCCAAGCTTTTGAATTAGAACTTTTTGGACAATGGCAACCTAATTTTAGTATTTCTATTGTACCATTTGGTATTGCTCATAATACAGTAGGAGCAATTTTATCAGGATATGCTTCTGGTGTTAGATTCTGGTTCTAATCTAGAAATAATCTAGTTAATTACAAAGCTGTTTAAGATATTTCTTAAACAGCTTTTTTTTACTATTATATATGACATTTTTTAATAATTTGTCATTATAAATTGTTTCACGTGAAACATTTTAATTTAGTTTCACATAAATATATTTTTGTTAAAATAATATTCAAAAAATATTCTTTGTTATTTTCTGGTGAAGTTATGAATTATTACTCAAACAAAATCTGTTTCACGTGAAACAAATTTAATTGTTACACAAACCTTTTATAACTTCACTGGCAATCATTAAACCTGCAACAGAAGGAACAAAAGAAATACTTGCTGGTGGACGAATATTTGAAACTGGATTTTCAGTAGAGAAAAGAACTTTTAAGTTTTTAAGTGATTTTGAATTATATCCTCGTTTCTTTAATTCGTATCGCATTGTTCTTGCAAGAGGACAAACTGATGTTTTGAAAATATCAGAAATTTGAAAGGCAAAAGGATTTAGTTTATTTCCAGTTCCCATTGAAGAGATTATAGGAATGTTAAATTCTTTTGCCTTTTCTATAAGTAAAAGTTTTGCACTAATTGTATCGACAGCATCGATGATATAATCGCAGTCAGATAAATCTATTTGATTTTCAGTTTCTGGTAAATAAAAAATATCAAAAGTTTCTATGTTCGCTTGGGGATTTATGTCTAAAATTCGTTCTTTAGCAAGTTCAGTTTTTTTTCTTCCAACTGTGGATTGAAGAGCATATAACTGCCGATTTATATTGCTTGGTGAAATTTCGTCATTATCAACAAGGATAAAGTTTCCAATTCCACATCTTGATATTCCTTCTGCAACAAAAGAACCAACTCCGCCTAAACCAAATATTGCGATTTTTTTATTTCTGAGATTTTCAATATTTTCTTTGCCAATTAACAATTCTGTTCGTGAAAAAGTTCTTTGAATATCAAACATAAATCTTTCCTACTATAAAAGTTTAAGACATTCTTTCCATTCTTCAAATTCTTTTTGAATTTCTTTTATTCCAGAAAGCCAAAATTCTTTTGTAGTAATATCAAATCCTGCAAGTTTACATACTTCTTCACAAGACATCATTCCAGTATTTTGTAAAAGTTTTTGATATTTTTTAGGAAATTCTTGAGGATTATTTTTATATTGAGAATAAAGTCCCAAAGAAAATAATTGACCAAAAGCGTAAGGATAATTATAAAAATCTAATTCTGGACTGTAATAATGAGTTTTTACCGCCCAAAGATATGGATGTTTTACATCAGTAAGAGAATTTCCGTAGGTTTTGTTTTGTGCATCAAGCATTAGTTGGCAAAAATCTTCTGCACCTAATTCTTTTTCTTTTCGTTGTTCAAAGACTGATTTTTCAAAATAAAATCGGCTTAAAATATCAAGTAGAGTTTGACAACTATCACTTAAGTGCATTTCTATCAATTTTACTTTTTCTAAGTTTGATGCTGATTTTAACATTGAGTTTGTAACCATTGTTTCTGCAAAAATACTTGCAGTTTCTGCCAAAGTCATTGGATATGAAGAAAGATTATAGTCTAATTCTTTTATACAATGATGATGATAAGCATGTCCAAGTTCGTGTACCAAAGTAATTACATCAGATGTTGTTCCTGAAAAATTAGTTAAAACTCTCGAAACTTTTTGTAAAGGAAAATCAATACAGAAAGCTCCACCAACTTTTCCTTTTCGGATTTCTGCATCTATCCAATTTTCGTTAAATGCATTTTTTACAAAATCCCCCATATCAGAAGAAAACTTGTAAAATTCATTTGTGATAAATTCTTTTGCTTCATTATAAGTCCAATTTGAAGTAGATTCTTCTTTAGAAGTTTCAAATTCAATTGGAGCAAAAATATCGTAAAAGGAACATTTCTCAGGATTTCCATTTTCATCTTTTAATTTGAGAATTTTAGCTTTTTCTATTAAATATTCCTGCCACATGGGAATTGCTTCTTCCATAGCAGAAATTAAAGAATCTAAGGATTTTTTGGAAAGTCTTGATGAAAATAAACTTCGGTTAATTGCACCATTTTCAGATTCTCCCCAATTTCGTTTTTTATTGAGAGAATTTGTGGCACCTTTTATATTATTCAAGGCTGAAGAAATTGCAATTTGATTTTGTTCAAGTAAAGCAATTTCTTTATAGTAAGATTCTTTTCTAAGGTTTCTATCTGGGGAATAGGCATCATTTCTAAGTTGATTAAAAGTTTTTCCTGTTTCTTTATCTATCATATTTGAAATAATTTGCTCGTGAAGTTTACTCCAGGCGTCTCCACCAAAACGTTGCAAATCATTAGCAAGAGCTTCTTCTTTTGATTCCATTTGATGTAGAGAAAGTTCAAGTTCTTCTCTTAGGATAAAATCATATTTTTGAAACTTAGGATTTTCTAAAAAGAAAGAGTCCAACTTCATTTTATTTTCTATTAGTATTTGTCTAAAAATAAGTTGATAATCAGAGATAGAAAGTTGTATTTCTTCAAGTAAAGCCATGTTATTCAAACTTTCGGAATTTGTTGTATCTGTTGCATAAATTGAATAAGAATATGCGTAAAGGCTTTCAAAGAGTTGACCAATTTGATTATCAATTTCTAGATAGGAAATTAAAAACTCATTAAATTTTGTTACTTGTTGTTTTAATAAACAAGTTATTTGAGAAATTAATTCATTTAATTCTTTTATAGAATTTTGATAATCTGAACCAGAAAAAGAATCCCAAAGATTTAATAAATTCCATTGTGGAATTTCATGCTTTTCATTAATTGTTGCTTTTAATTTTGTTTCCATAATTTATACCTTTTTAAACATATCGGCAAAATAAAAAAAAAGTGTATAAAAAAATAAGTTAGTTTATACTAACTATTGACAAGAAAAACTAAATTTATTATCATATATTTAGTTAGTTATGGCTAACTATTAAGCATCACTCATCAATAAAAGTAAAAAAGTTTATAATAAAAAAAGTTATGGATTTGGAATAAAAAGACTTGTAGAAAAATGGACCCTCGTAAAAAAAATGAATTTCTACAAGTCTTTTCTTTTTAGGAATTAATTCAATGCGTCTTGAATTTTGAAATCGGCAGTTCTGGAAAATGTTTCATCCAGGAGTTCTAAAGATGTCATATTTTCAAGTTTAAATAGTTTATATTTTTCAGCTTTTCTAATCCAGGCTAAAATATGCCATTGATAATCTGACAAATATAATCTGACAGGCTCTGTTGTACAATTTAGAACTTTTCCATCTGGTAAGTTGTAAGAAAAAGAAAGAACTTTAGATTCTAAAATTGACATTTTACAAGTGTCATATTTTATGTCAAGTTGAGAAGATTTTTCCTTATCTGTAAAAGAAACTTCAATCCAGGCATCAGAAAAAGTTGACATATTAGATGTTTTATTTTTTGTCATATTTTTTTCTTTTTTTGTTGGAGTTTCTTTTTGTAATTTTGACATGTCAACATTGTCATCTTTTAATAAAATTCCACCATTTCTGCCTTTAGTGGTAACCATATCAATTCCCATTTGACAAAGTTTTTCTGCCCATCTGTAAATTGTCCTATTTGACACATTTAACTGATTTGCAAGTTCAGTTGCAGTTTGTGGATTTTTTTCTTTTAATAATTCAATTAATTTTTCTTCACTCATACATATATTATATGATTATTCTTGAGTTTTGAAAATTATTTTTTTTAATAAAAAATTATTTTCAATTAAACTTATATTTTCTCCGTCCCAGACTAAAGTGCCTTTTTGATTTTTAAGTTTTTCTATATCTTGAAAATTATTTTTATTTACAACTAAATCATTTGAAAGCAAAGTAATTTTAATGGGAAGTCTTAAAGGTTTTTTTTCAGAATAAAGATAATTTCCATTTGTAAAAAGATTGATAATTTGTTTTGTTGGATTATTAATTTCTACAAGATATAAGATATAGTTAGAACAATCTCCAATTCCTAAAATAAAACCTGGAAAGAATGGAATATCATCTTGGGTAATAAGTTCGGCTGTTTTTTCATACAAAGGTGAATATCCTTTTAGTAAATCTGGCATTCCGATTTTTTCAAAAAATTCTGGGTAACTATTTATTAAATAGAAAGGAAGTTCACTGGAAAAATTATTATCGTTAAATTTATCAATTAAATTTTTATAAGCTTTAATTCTCATTTCTAATAATTCAATTATGTGGTTATATGCCCATTGCTTTGCATCCGTAGCATGTTGCATTGTTATTGCATTTGTTGTCATTATATCATTTCCAAACATACTGATAGTTTTAATTTTTGGAAAGTCAATTTTATTCAAAAAAGTGATAGAAGTAATTAAATCAATAATATTATATCCCCAACGAGAAATATTAGTTTTGTATTTATATTTTTTTAATATTTCAAGTTCTTTGAATAAAAATTGCTTGTATAATTTATTTCGTTCTAGTTTAGTTTGGATAAAACTTCTGTTTTGAATTGTGTAAGTTTTGTTTGCATCTAAAAGTAAACTTTCGTCTAAAAACAGTTTTACATTTGATTGTTCATAAAGGCGAGTTGCTTTATATACTTCAGGATTACTTGATATATTTGAATTTTGTTTTGTTAAAAAAAATATTGTGTTGGGTTTTGTTCCTTCTTTGTTTGGAATCATCTGAAAATATTCATCTGTTGCTTCTGCTATAAAAGAAAAAAGTACTTTGTTTTTATTTTCAAAAAGTTTTAATAAGAGAGTTTTTATTTCTGGATTATTAATATTTGCAAAAAAATTCTCTGGAAGTTCTACAGTAACAAAAAATTTTTTTGAAGTTCCATCTAAACCAGGATTATATCTTACAAGATATGTCCACATTTCTACAGGATGTAAAGTAAGAACAGTTTTTTCATTTTGATAAATAAATTCTAAATTACAAAAACCATCACTCATAACAAAATTTGGAATTTTAAGTTGTAAATCTTTTATTTCTTTACCATCGATTATTAATCTGCCAGAATAACTAAATTCAGTTTTTTTTCCATAAGATAAATTTGGATTTGAATTTGTGTCTAAGAATAGTGATTTATCTAAAATTAAAGGCGCTTCTACAAATGCCCAAGATTTATCTTTTAGCTGTTTTTTGTAATAACCTATTTTTCCTTCTGGTGAAATTCCTGCAACTCGCATTTCTCGGGCAAAGTTTCCTTTTCCATTTTGAAAAATTGTAATTGCACTTGTGATTTTTGCTTTTCCTGTTAATTTGATGGGAGGATGTTTTTTCCAATCTTCATTTGGTAGTCCCCAAGGAGTAAAATTTGAACGATAGTCTGAGCCTAAATATTTTTGTTTTTCATTTTTGTAAGTGTATTTGAAAAACATTGGATCGCTTCCAACGGTGTCAAAATCAATTAAGCGAGTGAACATATCGCCTTTTTCATTTATTAAAAAAATAGTTGAACCGCTTGTGCTAATATTTTTTGCAATAAAGCTTCCTCTTTCTGGAAGTAAAATACTGTGGCTAAAATCACTGGGAAGTCCTGAGTCTGTAAAGTGAATTTCTTGTCCGTTTTCGGAAAGGAAATAAAGAGTTTCTAAGCCCATAGTTCCGTAGTGATGTTGATTTTGAAAAATATCTTCGTACCATAAAATTTCCTGTCGACGAACTGCCATTCCCCAAGAGCGTTTATTTTTTACCAAATCGTTTTGTACAAGTTGAACTTTGTCTGGCCAACCAAAAACATTTATCCATTGCATTGGAGTATCTACGGTTGTTTTTCGTAAATAACAATGATACATTTTTCCGTCGCTATCAAAAGCAAAAAGGCAATCGTCATCGGCAGCAATTTCTACGATTCGTTTTGGGCTTAGAAATTTTTTTGATTTTGAAAATGGAAGTCCTTTCCCTAAAAAAAGTTCCCAGTTATCATCTTCTTCTGTTTTAGAATAAATTCTTCCGTCAACAAGGCAAAATTCAAAACCTTTACAAAAAGTTTGAGTAAGCGTTTTTATGTAAATTTTATCTGGTAAAAATCCGTTTAGATTTTCTTTTTCTGGTCGGTCGGGAAGTTTTGGAGTTTCTGTACCGATTTTATAAATTTCAGTTTTAATATTTTGATTTGAAGAATATATCATAATTGATGAAGTTATGTAAAATAAGATTATTAACAAAAAAAAATGTTTCATAATTTAAATATCTTTAATGAAAACTTAAATGTCAAATTTAATATTGAAATTCACTAAAAAATAAGATAGTCTTTAAAATATGAATGATATTTTTTCTGGTATAAAAGATTTAAATTTACAAAAGCAACTTTCTTTTATTGTGGAAGTTGATAAAATTAAGAACATTATGCGACGCACTTTATTGATTGATGGAAGTCGTAGAGAAAATGATGCTGAACATTCTTGGCATTTGGCGATTATGGCTATGCTTTTAACTGAGTATGCCGAAGATAAAAATTTTACTTTGGATAAAGTTATTAAAATGGTGATTGTTCACGATTTAGTTGAAATTTATGCTGGAGATACTTTTGCTTTTGATATACAAGGTAATTTAGAAAAAGAAGAAAAAGAAAAAAAAGCAGCTGATAAATTGTTTGGGCAATTACCAGAAAATCAAGGAAAACATTTAAGAAAACTCTGGGAAGAATTTGATGAAGCTAAAACACCAGATGCTCGATATGCTGCGGCCTTAGATAGATTACAGCCTTTTATTCATAACTTATGCACAGAAGGTCATACTTGGGTTTTAGCAAAGGTTACAAAAGAACAAGTTTATAAACGAAGTGGCTTGTCTATGGAAGTTTTACCTGCTTTAAAACCTTGGATGGAAGAGCAAATAGAATTTGCTATAAAAAAAGGTTGGATAGTAGAGTAGTTTTGATTCATTGTAAAGTATTATTATTTTTGCTTGAAAAAAAGAAAAAGTAGTAGTATAGTAAAATAATGGAAGTGCCAAAATTCATTTGGTCATCTCCACATTTTCTAGCAAAAAGCCGTCAACAGTGTGCAAGACTATGGCGGCTTTTATTTTTTTTACTCTTTATCTTTCTTTTTTAGGAAAGAGAGCAATGCTATAACTGTACTGGTTAAGGTTGCAATACAAGTTAGTAAAGCAATAACCAATTCTATAGTCATAGATAAGCCTCCCTAGTCATTATTTCAGCATAGTGCTGATAGAGTTCGGGAAACGAGCCGCCTGAATTTTAGGCACTTCCAATAATCAATTATATATAAACACTTGTATTTTGTAAAGTGATAATTTAAGAGATGTTATATAACAAAGAATTGCATTTATATAATACTTTAAGTTTTTATCAATTTATTAATAAAAAAAACTGCCTAGTTTAGAACATGTATTTTGTTTCAAAACTAGACAGTTTACTAAAATCAATAAAGATTTATTAATTATTCAATTACATTGAAAACGGCACTTTCTCCAGGTTTTAGAACCTGATATATTTTCAAAATCAAAGTTCAATTACATTGAAAACAGCGCTTTCTCCAGGTTCTAGTACAATTGAAGTAAGTTTTTCGTCAGAAGCTGTTTTTCCAGGTACTGATGACCACAATAAAGTTGCAGTAACATTTGCTGGAACGGCACGAGTTTCTTGAATATCACTTGTGCTGTGAACAACAAAAACAGTTTCTTTTGTTCCATCTGCTTTTTCAAGTTCTCGGAAGAAGGACATCATTGCAGCTCCTCCGTATCCTGGCCAAGTTGATGCTTTATATTTTCCTTTTCGGATAGCTTCGCTAGAGGCTCTTAAAGCAGAAAGATTTCTGTAGTGATTTAACAATGAATTAGGATCAGAAGATTGTTCTTCAACAGATGGTGTAAATTTGTTTTGTTCTCTAACCATCTGATTTTTGTTTTGCCATTTTGGAGAAAGTTTTCTATCCTTTGTCCAAATCATTGAATCACGACGGCTAATATCATTGTTGGCATAGCGAATACCTGTAATACCAATTTCTTCACCGTAGTAAACCCATGGAAGACCTGGTAATGTGTGATATAAACTTGCGGCAGTTTTTGCTCTTGTTAAAGCAAGTTTTTTTGCTTGTACAGTTTCGATAGGATCTTCTGGTGAAATTCCAAGACCATCTGTAGCATTTACACCGCATTTTGAAAGAATAACAGAGATAGAACGATCCATATCGTGATTACTTAAAAGATATGAAGGAACAAAATCATCATATTTTGTAAGACCATCAACATTTCGTTTAAGAGTTTTCAAAAGTGATGCAGTTGAACCACTTCCTACACTTGCAGCCAAAATATCTTCAGTTGCAAAATCCCAAAGAGAATCAAATCCAGGTGCATAAGGGCCAATTGATGGAATTTGTTTATTTAAAACTTCACCAATAAAGAATACATTAGGTTTTATCTTTCGAGCAGCATTTCTTAATTCAACCCAGAAATCTTTATTAAGGGACATATTTGCTGTTCCATTAGGTAATTCATTCTGATCAAAAATATGTTTTGCAGCATCAAATCTGAATCCGGCAACACCTTTTTCTAACCAGAATTTCATGATTTTTACAAATTCTTTTTTTACAGCAGGATTTGCACAGTTTAAGTCTGGCATTGTTGGACTGAATGCACCAAAATATTCAATTTTACCATTTTCACCATAAGCTGGATGGAAAGTTCCCATTCCTCCATTTCCATAATTGATAGAAGCATCTTTGTGAATATAATAATTGTTATATTTTGAAGCTGGATCAGCTAGCATTGCTTCAAACCAAGGATGTGAAGTTGATGAGTGATTAAAAACTAAGTCCAAAATAACTTTGATATTTCTGTTTGCACATTCAAGGATAAGTTGTTCAAAATCTGCCATTGTTCCATATTGTGGATTTACAGCCATATAATCTTTTACATCATATCCGTGATAAGATGCAGCTGGATGAATTGGAGAAAGCCATAAAAGTTCTACACCTAAGTCAGTTGTTGTTTCTGGATTTCCATCGTTTAGATAATCAAGTTTACTGATAAGTCCTTGGAAATCTCCAAAACCGTCTCCGTCAGAGTCAGCAAATGAATAAACCAAAACTTGATAAGCAGGTCCTTTCATATTGAGCCACCATTGAGGTTCTCCTTTTGTGGCGTCAGGTACATTTGAAACTTTTGAACTTCCATCAGAAGTACAACCGATAAAAAGCACTAATGAAAGAATTAACATGCTTGATATCAAAAAATTCTTTAATTTCATGTGTTTTCCTTATAAAAAAATTGAAATGCCATACAGACATTATGTATATTATATCATAGGTTTAGATATAAAAAAAGATGTTACTTAAACCAATTTAGTTCAAATAACATCCTTGTAAAATAAAAAGAAAATTTTAGTTTTCTAATTTCATGTCGCCGTCTTTTATCCAGCCTTTTTTGTGCATGAAAAAGTAAATTCCGTAAGAGAGAATTGCTGGTAAAATTATATAGACAACTAACATTTTAATAATAATTGAAAATCCACCTTCATTTGGAATCATTGCTTGATAGGTTAAAAGAGGACCAACAAGACCAGATGTTCCCATTCCACTTCCAGCTGGAAGATTTTGCATTTTTAATAAAACTGTTGAAATTGGACCTGTGATTACACTTGCTAAAGTTGGTGGAATCCATATAAGAGGATTTTTTACGATATTTGGAACTTGCAACATTGATGTTCCAAGACCTTGTGCAAAAAATCCATTCAAGCCATTATCTTTCCAGCTGATAACTGCAAAACCAATCATTTGTGCACAACAACCAGCTGTTGCCGCTCCTCCAGCTAAACCACTTAGACCAAGAATTATAGCTATTGCGGCAGAACTTATTGGCAATGTTAAAATCATTCCCATTGTTACACTTAAAACAATTCCCATCCAGAAAGGTTGTAATTCTGTTGCTTTTCGGATACCTTCTCCAAGCCAAGTCGCTCCAGCTGATAAAATTGGTCCAAAGACTACTGCTGCCAAACAACCAACTAAAATAGTAACTGCAGGAGTAACAATAATATCAACTTTTGTTTTTCCAGAAACTAATCTTCCAACTTCTGCACCAGCGAGGGCTGCAACTAAGGCTCCAAGAGGATCTCCTGGTCCAGAAAGTAAAATTGCTCCACTACTTGTAACAAGGGATCCAGAAATAAATCCTGTAGCATAAGCACCAACTGTACCCGTTAAAATACTTGCGTACAAAACAAGTTTTGGAACTCCAAGAGCATTTGCAACACCAGCAGCAATTCCAGCACCTGTTAGAACTGTAAGAATTTGTCCAATCTTTACAAAGAATTGCCCGATAGAATTTAAAACAACTAAATGTGTTGCTGGATTTTCAACTGTTGCATCAATTACCGGAAAAAAAGAACCTATTTGTTTAATAATAAGTCCAATAATCAAAGTTGAAAACAAACCTAATGCCATTCCACTAAGAGCATCTACAAAGTAACGTTTTAACCACTTATTTTTCATATCGCCTCCATTAAAAGTCAAAGAATTTAAAGTGTTAAAACTATTATATAAAATAATAAATAAAAATTCTATTCTTCATCAGAAAGGGATGTTTCTGTTTCATTATTTGAAAGAATATCTAAAATAGTAAAGAAAAAGATAATTACAATAGGGCCAAGTAATAATCCGTTAACACCAAAAAGTTGTATTCCTCCTAAAATTGCAAAGAAAATAATTAAAGGATGAACTTTGATTCTTTCTTTTAAAAAGAATGGGCGCAAAAAGTTATCTAAAAAGCTTATTGTTATTGCAGATAAAATTAAAAATAAAATTCCTTTCCAGATTGGACCTGTAAAACACATAATTAATCCAATTGGAGCCCAAATAATTGCTGCTCCGAAAAGAGGTATAAAGGAAGCAAACATTAATAGAACAGAAAATAATATAGCTCCTTCTACTCTGAAAATTAACATTAAGATAAAGGCAACAAACCCTTGGTATAAAGCAACAAGAATATATCCTGAAAATAAACCTCGAATAACTTGAATAAATTTTTCCATAATACGAGTTACATGAACAGGTTTTATAGGAATTGCTTTTGCTAACAAGGAAGCAAGATATGGTCCGTCAAGATAAAAAAAGTATAGAATAAAAATTGAAAATGCCAAAGAAACTAAAAAGCTTCCTGTTCCACTGATAAATGTTCTGCTGAAATAAAATAATTTGCTACTGTAGTTTTGAATGAGGTTTATAATTTGTTCTCTTAAATCAAAATTTTCTAGCCAATTTAATGCAATTTCATTTGATTGTAAAAATTCTTTTATCCAAATTACGATATCAGCATCGGTAAAAAAGTTTGGATTTTCTTTAATAAATTTTTCTGCGTCTTCCAAAAAAGAAATTAATTGACTTATAAGTTGTGAGCCTAGAAGGAAAGCTAATCCTGCGATAACTAAAATTGTTCCTACTGCAAAACTTCCACTTAAAAGAACTCTTTTAATTTTAAATCCTTTTTTGTTAGGATTTAAATGACTTGATATTTTTCTATATAAAGGACTGACTAAAATATATAAAAGTGATGACCATAAAATTACAGAAAAAAACGGTTTTAAGATTGCTATTACTGCAACAAGTAAAAGTGCAAAAAGAGCGAATAAAAAAAGATTTTGAAAGTTTGTTTTATCAGTGTTAATTTCCATAAATATAAATTATACAAAAACTTGCCAAATATACAAGAAAATTTTACAATATACAACGATGTTTTTTAAAAGAATTATTTTTACATTTACTTTTCTTTTTTTTATACAAGATGGTTTTTCTCAAAAGTTATTTTTTGATTCAAAAGAATTTGATTCAAAGCTTTTTGGTAATTTTGTTAAATCGATAGAATTTTCCTACCCAGATAATTTTGTTAAATTTGGATTTGATTCAAGTGAACAACTTTGGTTTGTAGATTTAAAAAATGATGATATAAAAAAATCAGAAGAAAAAATAAAACGGTTTTTTTACAAAAATGCAAGAGTTTTATCAAAAGAAAATTTGCAGGAATGGAAGAATTATAATCCACTATTTTCAGAATTTTATCCAAAAGAAATTCCTAATCCAGAAAAATTTTCAGAATTTAAAATAAATTTATTAAAAGTTATTAGCTCTTCAGAAAATAGAGATGAATATAAACCAAGTTGCTTAATTTTACTTCAAAATTTTTTATACAAGGCAAGTACACCAAAAGAAATTGAACCTCAAATTGTAACTATAGAATTTTTGGATTGGAAGGTGAGAGTTCACAAAAAAATTGTTGAACCCTTAATGAATATTGATAAAAAAATTAGAAAACTTGCTTTGACAAATAAGGAAGTTGATAAATTTTTGAAAATGCCAACTGTAATTACTGGATATAATTGGCGAGAAGTTCGGGATAATGATAATCGTTCTTCACATAGTTGGGGAATAAGTATTGATATTGTACCAAAAAGATATGGTTCAAAGCAAATTTATTGGAAGTGGACACAAGATTTTTATAACGAAGGCTGGATTACTTATCCCATAAAAAAAAGATGGATGCCACCAGAAGAAGTGATATCCATCTTTGAATCAGAAGGTTTTATTTGGGGCGGAAAGTGGGATATCTGGGATAATATGCATTTTGAATATCACCCAGAAATCTTACATCTTTCAACTCTTAATTAAACATTGATTTTATTTCTTTTTCGTAAATGTCATTTAGACGATAACGCATAATTTCTTGTTTTGCAGAAAGTTCAACACCAACTTCAAAATTCTTTGGAAGAAGAACAAATCTAGAAATGCGTTCAAACATCTTAAATCCATTTTTTGAATTTACAGCATTTTGAATTTCTGTTTCAAAAAGTTTTTGAATTTCAGCATTTTTAAGTAAATCTTCATATTTTGAATATGAAATTGAATTTTCTTTTGCAAAGGCTACAACTTCTTCTTGGACAGGTACAATTAAAACACCAAGATATCGTTCATCTTGTCCAACAACTACAGATTGAGCAACATATCTTGATTCATTAATTTTCATTTCGATAGGAAGAGGTTCAACATTTTCGCCACCACGAAGAACGATTGTATCTTTTTTGCGTCCTCTAAGAACAATTTCGTTATTTACAGTTAACATACCGATATCACCTGTAGAGAACCAACCGTCTTTGTCTATAACTTTTGCTGTTAGGTCATCTCGTTTGTAGTATCCTCTCATAACGATTCCACCACGAACTTGAACTTCACCTTTTTTTCCTGCAGGAAGAATA
Organism: Treponemataceae bacterium; assembly: GCA_036307825.1. Lineage (GTDB taxonomy): Bacteria > Spirochaetota > Spirochaetia > Treponematales > Treponemataceae > RGIG9060. The sequence continues at coordinate 40,710 of JAXJWW010000042.1, forward strand.
TTTCCGTTATCATCAACAATGCGAACTTCAACATTACGGATAGGGGAACCAACTGTACCAAAAACAGGTTTATACATTGGGCGAACACCAATAACAGGTGCTGTTTCAGTTAAGCCGTATCCTTCAACAAGGTTTACACCAACAGTCCAGAAGAAGTTATCAATTGCTGGAGGTAATGCTCCACCACCAGAAACTCCGCCTTTAAATGCATTTCCAAGTTTTGCTCGGATTTTACTGAAGACAAGTTTACTTCCTAAAAGTTTTACAGGGTAAAGAAGTAACCATGGAATAAAAAATGCTAACCAAATAAAAAAGATATGGTCGTTTCCAAAACGAGCTGTTTTTCTGAACATTTTTCTATCCATTTTAGAGTGTAAATTTCCAACAGCAACAAAAAAGCGGAATAATGCGTAAGTGATTCCACCTGTTTTTCGCATTGTTCTGTAAATTCCATCGTAAATTGCTTCAAAAACTCGTGGAACGGCTGGAATAATTTGTGGATTTAATTTTACAAAATCAGCAAGGAGGATACTTCCGATTGGTTTTGAATAACAAACTGCAGCTCCTTGATTGAGCATAATGTATTCACAAAGCCTTTCAAATGCGTGCCAAATAGGAAGAACACAAATTGCTTTATCACCTGGAACAAGGGGGATTCTTTCTCTTAATTCATCAAATTGAACAATAAAGTTTCTGTGTTCAAGCATAACACCTTTTGGTTCACCAGTTGTTCCTGAAGTAAAAATGATACAAGCTAAATCAGTTTCTTTTCCTTTTTCAAGTTCTTCTTCAACTTTATTAGGATTTGAATTTCTGTAAACTTTTCCTTTTTCAAGAATTTCATCATATTTAAAAAGTTCAATTCCAGTTTGTTTAACAATTTCTAAAGCAGATTCTGAAGGTTCATCAAAAATGATAAATTGTTTTAATGTAGGAATCTGATCTTTTAAGTTAGCAATTTTTATTACTTGAGTTGAATTTTCTGCAATAACAGTTTTACAATCTGCAAAAGAAAGGATGTAAGCTAAATCTTTTTCTGTTGCATCACAACCACGAGGAACATCAATAGCTCCGATAGCCATAATTCCCATATCAGATTGTTGCCATTCTTTACGATTATCTGCAATTAGACCAATATGATCTTCTCTTTGAACACCGATAGATAAAAGTCCTGCTCCAAAATCTAAAGAAGTTTGATAAAGCTCTTTATAAGAAATTTGTAGAAAATCACTTTTTCCATTTTTGTAGTATTGTGCAGATACATCTGGATGAAGTTCTGCTCTTTCTTTTAACATTTGAGGTAATGTCTTGTACATAAAAAAACTCCAAATAAAGAAATTAACAAATTGACATCCAATGAGATATTGTCAATTGTAGAAATATTATACAATTTAAACAACTTATTTGCAACCAATTACATATTTTATGTGTCTAATAATGTTAAAATTTGAGTTATTTTATACGTTTACCTTCTTGCCAATATTCGCAGATTTTAAAACCTTTCGTGATTACAGCAGGTTGATTTTCATCTCTGTGTAAACAACCTTTTCGCCAATATTCAATATGCCCGGTAGTTTCAACGGCAGGTCTTGTTCCTAAAAAAAGACCATTATTATCAAATTCATCTCCGTCAAGAAAACCATTTCTAAAACGGAGGATGATTATTTTTCCTTGATTATCATAAATATTTTCGTCGATACGATATCCGTTTGTAAGTGTGTTATTTTCATCATATTTTGGAACTTTATTACAATTTTTATCGATGTATAATGAAAAAGATTTTTGTAATAAAGTATTTTCAACTGTTTTTAAACTATCTTCTGAATATTGTTGTAGTTTGTCTATAAGATTTTCTTCTAACTTATTGTTTATATCAAAAGGTTCTTCTTCTTGTGTTTTTTTAGCATTAGAAATTTTCATGTTTTCATTTTTAACTAAATCATATTTAATTACATCTGCCATAACTTGATTATAGGTTGTACTATTTGTTTCTGTTTGTAATGGAATATTTTCTAATGGATTAAAAACTGATTGAGAAAGAATTGGAGGAAAATTTATTTTTCCGCTGTCTAAAAGTTTTTGAAGTTCTGCTATATATTTTGTTTGCTTTAATTTTGAAATATTATTTATTGCATCTTCTATTTTTTTATCGTTATATACTTTTTTTCCGATGATCATTACATCTAAAGGAAGTCCAACTGTATAAGCAAAATGCATTAATTTATCCCAATCAGGAAATCTTGAACCATTTCTCCAATAACTGACAGTAGTACTGCTAATGTTAAATAGATTTTTTAAATCTTTGTTGGTAATTCCGTAAAAATCACAAATATCTTCTTTATCTAAGGCAAAGCCACAAATATCAATCATTTTCGAAAAGCTCCTATAAATTATCTAAAAAAATTATGTATTTTTTGAATCTAATAAAACTTGTTCTATGGTTTCATTATATTTTTCTAAAGGAACCCAATCTTGAAGTAAAGGATTCCATCTTACATTTTTGTAACATTCAGGGCTTAGATTTTCATTGTTACTATATTTTTTTTCTAAGGTTTTTAATAAATTTTTTTTATTAATTTTTCTGATTTTTTCTTTTATATCATCTAATGCGTTAATTCTATCTATTTTTTTTCTTACTATTAAATCATCAAGTGATATTTCAAAAACATAAGCAAAAAGTAAAATTTTATCCCAGTCTGGAAATCTTTTTCCTGTTTTCCAATTACTGATTTCAACTTCTGTTGTATACATAAGTTCTGCTAAATCTACATTTTTTACATTATAAAATTGACATATCTTAAAAATTCGTTCTATAGTTTTTTCTTTATCCAAAATCAATCCAAACACATTCATCACACTATCTCCAGAAGTTAAGTTGTAAGTTAATAATATGATGAAAAGATTTATAAGTCATTAAACAGATTGTTTAAAAATTTGAAAACATTTTATAAATAAAAATTCCAAACCTAAAATAATTAGATTTGGAATTTTTATTAATTCGAATTTTTTTATTCTGTAATTTGATAAGACATTTCGCCTATAATATCAAAAGAAACTTCTACTGTTCCTTTTGCTTTGTAAATGGAATCAATTTTGCTAGTTAAAAGTTTATCATTATTTGAATAAATATTTATTCTAGAGTATTTAGTAAAATCAACATTGTCTTCAATATGAGAAAATGCGTAATAGCTGTAATCTTTTAAGTCTCCATTTTTAATTGGATTTTCTTTAATAATGTCTAAGATTACACTTACTTCAACAGTTTTACCGTTAACATTTTTTTCTACAAATTTTTTTAAAGCAAGTTCTGACATTGTTTCTGCAATAAGATTTAATGTAGTTGGATGAGCTACTATTTTTGTGTAACTTGCTTCAACTGTGTCATCCGAAATATCATTCATACGAGCTTTAATTTCATCTTTCATTTGAGCAGCATATTGTTCTGCCACTTTTGAAGATGTTTTCATGATACTTCCGTTTTTAATGATTTTTCCATTTTTGTCACAAGCATAGGATTTCATTTCTGAAATAGAAACACTAAAATCATCTCCTTCATTTTTTACAGTACAAGTAAAATCGTATCGTGAACTACCAACTAAAATTTTTACTACGAATCCACCGTCAAAAGTGTATTCTTCATTAATTGTATCCATTACAGTAAATTTTCCATCATAGATTTTCCAATCATCAGATTCTTCTGTAACAAAACTGTTTGTTGCCAAAAATAATTTTTTTGAATCGATTTGTCCAAAAACGCAACATACTGACATAATCATCAGTAAACCAAATAAAAATAATTTCTTCATAAAAATCCTCCAGTTTTAAGAAAAGTTTATTTCCTTAAAATTTTCTAATTAGTTTTATGATGAAATCATATTCCACAAAACATAATAAGTCATTAAACAGTTTGTTTAAAATTTTTTAATAAAAAACAAAATCAAAAGAAAAATTAAACTAAGTGTTTAAATTTATTTGAGAAAAGTTACGATTTTTTAAGAGAAAATTTTTTAATAATATGAACTAATTATTTTTACAAATTCTAAAACCCAATCCTTGAAGAGGAAAGTGACCGCCGTATTCACCGGATGTTTTATAATTTGTATCTGAAAGGAAATCTGTTCCTCTTACTTCTCTAAAAGCCGATACCTTTATAATAGAACCATGTTGAACATTGTATTCAAACATCCATTCTGTTAAATTCCCTGTCAAATCATAAAAACCTAAATGAGACGGAAGTTTACCGCCGGAAAGGTGAGTTCTGTTATTACCCGGTTTATGACCAAGTTTTGCCTGCATTGTTGCATTTGTATCATCCTTTCCGCTGGCTGTTTCTTTACATTCCCCACTAGCATTTTTTCTGAACCACATATAATTCCCAAAAACAGTTGATTGCGTAAATTCAATTCCGTTAGCTGTATCTGTAGATGTGTGCTCATAAAAAGAACCACTTTCATCCCCGGGAATATTTCTTCCTTCAATACAAGTTCCATTTGCCTTTTTTCTTGCGGCATATTCCCATTCGGCAGTGTATGGCAATCTATAACCATTAGCTTTTGTATTCACATAAGGATTATCAATTTTTCCTGGAGTCATATCCCAGTTTGTATCGGCAAAACCAGTTGTACTTTGAGTTGAATCTCTTAATGGAGTTTTGAAGTTTACATCAGAACAATATACAGGAGTAAGACCTGTCATTTCACTTAATGCGTTACACCAAACAATCGCATCACGCCAATTTACGCTTCCTACAGGCATTTCTTCTACTTTAGGTTCTCCGCCTTCATTAAAAGGATAATAAGCACTAGCATCAACTCCGTTGGCATACATTCCTTCTGAACCTTTATCAATGAATTTATATCCATTTTTTATAGCCCATTGATAAACATGATACCAAGTATTGTAACTTACCATGTATTTTGACATTTTGAATTGTTTTACTTTTACAGGATAAGGTATTTCTACTTTGAAACTACTTTTTTTACAATATTGATTTTCACCAAGAATTAAATCATCTTCAGTTCTTCCATCTGTAAAATTGATAGCAATCATATCAAAGTTTGAATTTGAAGGACAGTTTGGTAAAGAAATAGTTGAAATCACAGTTTTTATAAATTCTTCTGGATTTTGATTTTGTGAATCCGAGTTGTCATCCTGATTTATTTCTTCTTTTGATTCTGAATTAGTTATGTTTTCTGGAATAAAAGGATTAACAGGTTCTTTGCAAGAAAAAAGAGATATTGATAACAATAAAATTAATAAACTTTTCATAATATTGAAAATATATTATGAGAAATTTTTTGTCAACAAATTCAATTTCGTGATATAATATTTGATAAGGATTTTATATGAAATGGATAATTCATTACGATATTGTAGCTTTTGCGTTAATCTCAGTAATTTTGATTGTATATCTTGCATACAATCACTTGAATACTTTATCAAATCGTGTTTATAAACGACTTTTAATTGTTTCTTTATGTTCAGTTGTTACAGATATTGTATCCGCTTATGCTTGTAGTTTTTGTACTGCAGATCAGATTTGTCTAAATTATATCATTAATGTTTTACACTTCCTTGTTCAAAACTTTGTTCCTTGTTTGTATTGTTTATTCGCTTATTCCTTAGTTTACGAAAATATCAATATTAATTCTAAATGGTTTTCGATAATTTTTTTACCATACATTATCAATGTGATAATGATTTTATCAACTCCATTAACAGGTGCTTGTTTTTATATTGATGCTGCCGGTGTTTATCACAGAGGAATAGGACAAGTTGTTACTTATGTGATTGCATTTTATTACGTTATTACGAGTTGTATAATTGTATTAAAAAATATGAAGTTATTAACTGTTGCTCAACGACTTTGTGTTTTATTGTATTCTGCTGAATGTATAGTTCTAAATATTATTCAGATTTTTTATTCTCAATATCTGTTACAAGAAATTGGAATAGCTTTCGTAATGTTCTTCATTTATATCACAATGCAAAATCCACTTGAATTTATGGATGTTCAAATTGGAATTTACAATAGAAACTTATTCCGAAAAACTATAAATAATCGTATTCATAAAAAAGAAGATTTTGGAATTATTTGTTTGCAAATTGAAGGTTTAAGTTATATAAACGAAAAATTTGGTTTAAGTAATGGAAATATTTTGCTAAAACAAGTTGCGGTTTTTTTAGGAACATTTTCAAAAAATAATGAAGTTTACAGAGTTTCAAATAGACAACTTGCTTTAGTTTATTCTAAAAAGCCTGATTTTAATATTATCTGTAACGAGATTATGGCTCGTTTTGAAAAACCTTTTAGTTTTAGTAATAGAAATGTTAATATCAATCTTTGGGGCTATTTGTGTTGTATTCAAAGTTCAACAAATATTGCTTCTGCAAATGATACTTTTGATATTATCGATTATTCTCTAAATGAAGCACGACAAAACAGAAAAAATAGTATTGTTTTTGCATCAACTGATATTTTGGAAAAACGAAGAAGAGAAATCGAAATAACACAGGCTGTTTCTAATGCTATAACAAATTCATCTTTTAAAGTGTATTTTCAGCCGATTTATTCTCTAAAAGAAAAACGATATACAAAGATGGAAGCCTTAGTTCGTCTTATTGATGAAAATTTAGGTTTTATTCCACCAGATGAGTTTATTCCTATTGCTGAAAAAAATGGTGATATTCTTGCTATTGGGGAAATTGTTTTAGAAAAAGTTTGTGCTTTTATCGAAGAATATCATCCAGAAGATTATGGAATAAAATCTATTCATGTAAATCTTTCTGTTGTACAATGTATGCAAGAAAATATTGGAATTAGACTATTAAATATTATTGATAAATATAAAATTCCACATGGTTTAATTGATTTTGAAATTACAGAATCCACAGCAGATAACTCAAGCGAAAACCTTGATAAAGTTATGAAAGAATTTAACAAAAATGGAATAGATTTTTCTTTAGATGATTACGGAACTGGATATAGCAATCAATCAAATCTTATGCGATATCCTTATTCAATAGTAAAAATTGATAAATCTTTGGTGTGGGCTTGTGATAAAAATCCTAAAGCATTAATTTCATTGAAACACACTATCGCTATGATAAAAGATTTAGATATGGGAGTTTTGGCTGAAGGTGTAGAAACTCAACATCATATCGATTTTCTTGAACAAATCGGTTGTGATTTTTTGCAAGGATATTATTACTCAAGACCACTTCCTGTTTCAGAATTAATGGATGTTATAAAAGAAACAAAAATTAAAGGTGAAAGTTAAGATTTTTCATTTATGTGTCAAATTGATACAGATAGATTGTGTCAAAAAGAAACATTTTGATAAAATGTCCCAGTTTTGATGCTTAAATAAAGAAATTGGTCTATTTTGAACTATTTTTTAGCAAATTTTGTAAATGAATGATTTAAATTTTGCTAGAAAATAGTTCTTAAAATCATAAATTTTTCAAAATATCTATAAAAATTTCCTAAATTTTCTCTTTTTTAGATAAAAAATCCTTCAAAAAATCTATATTTTTTCTTTTTTGCACAAAATTTTAAAAAAAAGTAAAAGTTGGCACGAAAAATGCAACATTAGTTTATGAAAGCCAAATGGCTAAAATAAAATATTGTTTGCGTTGCAAACTTCTAATCATTTTTGTAAATTACAGAATTTTCTGTAGAAAAGGAAAAGTTATGAACACAGTATCATTTTTTAACCCAAAATTCACATCTGGTTTTTTTGATGCATTTGACCGCAATTTTTATGGAAGAAGAGAAAATCCTGAAATGCCAAAAAGATTTGTTCCGAAAGTTGATGTAAAAGAAACAAAAGATTCATACATTCTTGATATGGAACTTGCAGGTTTTTCAGAAGACAAAGTTGATATCGAATTACAAGACAGAGTTCTTACAATTTGTTCAAAAAATGAACATCCTCGTTGTCAAGGTGAAAAAACAACTGAAGCTGAAAACCCAGAAAAAAATCTTTCAGCAACAGAAGAAAAAGAAGTTGCACCAAAACCACAAAGAACAGAATTTAAATGGCTTGTAAAAGAAAGAGGTTTTGGTTTAAAACATTTTTCTAGAAGTTTTACTTTACCAGAAGATATTGATGGCGAAAATGTAAATGCAACTTTCAAAAATGGACTTTTAACAATTACAGTTGCAAAGAAAACTGAAACAAAAAGTCGAAAAATTGCAATTAGTGCATAAAATATTTTAGACTAAAATCGATAAAGAGGATGTCTTAAAAGTTGTGTCATCTTGAAATAATTTTAGGATGACACAGCGATTTTATTCAACGGACATTCTCTTTTTGTTTTTAAAATTGATTTAATTTATCTTGCCGAATTATCATAAATTGATTATCTTTAATATAATAGAATAAATTTTTACTACAAAATGGAAGGAAAAAAAATGGCAACATTTCAGTTTCAAACAGAAGTAAATCAGCTTCTAAAATTGATTATTCATTCAATGTATTCTAACAAAGACATTTTTTTGCGAGAAATTGTTTCAAACGCATCAGATGCATTGGATAAAATTAAATATCTTACATTATCAGATGAAAACTATAAATCTGTAGCATTTGACCCACGAATTGATATTTCATTTGATGAAGGTGCAAAAATTTTAGTTGTTCAAGATAGCGGAATCGGTATGAACGATGAAGACCTTACTGCAAACCTTGGAACAATCGCTCGTTCTGGAACAAAGGCTTTTATTGAAGCATTAGAAAACGAAGCAAAAAAAGATTCTGCCTTAATTGGACAATTTGGTGTTGGATTTTATTCAGCATTTATGGCTGCTTCTAAAATTGATGTAATCACAAAAAAAGCTGGAACAGAAAAAGTTTACAAATGGACAAGTAACGGAACAAACAGTTACGAGTTAGAAGAACTTTCTATTGATAGCGAAGAATCAAAAAAATATGGTTTTGACAAAGAAGGTTCTCATGGTTCTGCTATCGTTATGTCTTTAAATGATGAAAGTGGAGAATACGCATCTCGCTGGAAGGTTGAAGACTTAATTAAAAAATATTCTGACCACATAGCATTCCCAATTTATCTTCATTATTCACAAAATAAATATGACGATAAAGGAAATGTTACAGAAACAGAAAACAAAGTTGACCAAATCAATAGCGCAAGTGCTTTATGGAAACGCTCAAAATCAGAATTAAAACCAGAAGATTATAAAGATTTTTATAAAACACTTTCTCACGATTCTAGCGATCCACTTATGTATGTTCATACAAACGCAGAAGGAACACAAGAATATACAACATTATTTTATGTTCCAGAATTTGCTCCATTTGATATGTATCAAGCAGATTACAAAAGTGGTGTAAAACTTTATGTAAAACGCGTTTTTATCACTGATGATGATAAAGAACTTTTACCAGCTTACTTACGATTTGTTCGCGGAATTATCGATTCAGAAGATTTACCTTTGAATGTAAGCCGAGAAATTTTGCAACAAAATAGAATACTTTCTTCAATTAAAACTCAGTCTGTAAAAAAACTTTTGAGTGAATTTAAGAAAATGGCAGAAAACTCAAAGAAAGCTCTTGCAGTTGCCGAAGCCGAAAGAACTGATGAGCAAAAAGAAGCAATTAAAAAATGGGCACAATTTGTTTCACAATACAATCGTCCATTGAAAGAAGGTTTGTACACAGATTTTGCAAACAAAGAAGATTTGTCTGAACTTATCAGATTTAAATCAACTGCAGAAGAAGGAACAGGCGAAAATAATTGGACAAGTTTTGCAGATTATGTTCAAAGAATGAAAACTGACCAAAAAGCAATTTACTACATCACAGGTGGTGATGAAAAAAATCTTCGTGCTTCTCCATTGTTGGAAGCTTACAAAGCAAAAGGTTTTGAAGTTCTTATTATGAATGATGATATTGATGATATCGTTATTCCAATGTTGAACAAATACAAAGATTTTGATTTAAAAGCTGTAAACCGCGCTGGAAGTGATGAAGAATTAGGTGTTGATAAATCAGAAACAGAAAAGAAAGAAAAAGAGTTCAAATCAGTAATTGATAAAATCAAAAATGCTCTTGGCGAAAAAGTAAAAGATGTTGTACTTTCAAAACGCCTTTCTGATTCTCCATGTTGTATTGTTGTGGACGAAAATGATCCATCTTTACAAATGGAAAGAATGATGAAAGCAATGGGACAAGCAACTTTTGGAAGTGTTAAACCTATTCTTGAAGTAAACGCAGATCATCCAATTATTGCAAAATTGAAGGAAACAGAAGATGCCGATTATATCGCTGATGTTTCTTCTGTATTGCTTGACCAAGCATTACTTGTTGGTGGCGCTGAACTTACAGACCCTGCTGACTTTGTAAAACGAATGAATAAATTGATTACAAGATAATTTTAGTAAGTTTAGTTAAAGACGAAGGACGATTACTTTTTGTGGTCGTCCTTTTTTATTCCAAGTCTAGTATCTTTTGGATTGTGTCATCGCAAAATTTGTTTATAGATTTTATCATTTCTTTTTTTTCTTGGTAAATTATATCTGCAATTTTTTCTTCGGTTAATTTTTCTGTGTTTTTATTAGAAAGTAAATTTGTATCCTCTAAAAGTTGTGATGGTTCTGTATGCAGAGCTTTTGCTAATTTTATCAAAGTTTTATCACTAACCCAAGTTTTACAATGCTCAATATCAGATAAATAAGGAAGTGAAATTTCAGCATTTTCGGCAAGTCTTTCTTGTGTAAGATGATATTTTGCGCGTAAATTACGAATATTTGTTGAGAGAATTTTGCGTAAATATAGATTTTCTGCTTCATCAGAAAAATTATCTTTTGGCATAAAGCCATTATATGTTAATATCATTGATTGACAAAATATGTAGAATACATATAAAATAAATCTATGATGAGAACATAGGTTTATAGGGGGGTAGAAATGAAAACAAAATTTATATTTATAAGTGGGGCTCCTAATACTGGAAAATCCACAACACTAAAAGAACTTTATAAATTCTTAAAAAAAACTAAAAAGTTTAAAGAAACCAAATCAAAAATAATTGCTAATGACGAAGGAATGTTTATATTAGAAGGATATGACAATAAAGGAAAATCTATAAAAATACTAATTAATTATCCATCAGATACAGAAGTCATAATTGATTATGTTTATGATTTTTATACTAAAAATAAACCTTTTGATATTGTTATTACATCTATTAGAGATATGCATTCCGAACGAGATTATTTATTAGATAAATTTAATATAACTGAAGACTACATAGAACTCCCACTTGCAAAAGTAACTCGAAAAAACGACAAAAAACTTGCTTGCAATAGTTATTACACAAGAGTCTTAAATTTGTTAAAACATATTCTTTCTTTATCACCATACAATTTGTAAATCATGATTGATTAGAAAATAACATTCATTTATAGGAGAAATTTTATGAATAAAATTATATTTATTTTACTTACATTGTTAATGTGTACATCTGTTTTTGCACAAGTTCAACAAGTTGATCCAATTTTACTTGTAAAGACTTTAGAAAAAAACAGAAACACAGAAATTACATTTGTAACAGAACTCAATTTAAATAACCTTGGTTGGGATAACGAAGGTTATTTAAAATTAACAACTGTTAATAGTGAAAAATATAGTTTGATTGCCGAAATAGAAACAGAATTTTTAAGGGAGATAATAAATTATAAAAATCAAAAATATAAAGTTTCTTTTCAGTTAAAAAGTTCTAAACCTAAGGTTTATGCTGTTACAAAAATTGAAGGACTTGAAACTGTAGCTGAATATAAAGCAAGAATTGAAGCTGAACGACTTGCGCGATTAGAAGCAGAACGAATTGCCGAAGAAAAGAGGCTTGAAGAAGAACGCCTTGCAGAAGAGGCAAGATTAGAAGCAGAACGAATTGCTGAAGAAAAAAGACAACGAAATGCACAATATTTGCCAACTTATGAGGGGCATTTAGCAAAAGCAAAAAAATATGAAACTGAAAAATGATGGTGTTATGCTTTAGGATCTTATTATGATGCAATGGGAACAGTTGGTCTTGACCCAGAATATAAAACTGAGGCTGTAAATGGTTACAACGCATTAAAAGAATCTATCTTATCTGGAAATCCTGGTTTTGGAACATATAACGCCTTTACACTTCATGATGAATGGAAAAGGCTTTTAATTGATGCTGAAAAATATGGATGTAGTTTTAATCCTTACGAAGTAACTGTAGGTGATTTAGTTCAAGGTGATTTAGATTATACCTCAAAGACAGCAAGTTATAGTGCAGAAATCTCTTATAAAATAGGTGCTAGGTATATGTATACAATTAGAATTATTGAGGATGGATATAAAATAGCATATAAAGCTGATTGGAGCAAATTACCAAAAGAATGGCCAAAATATTCCGTAAGTTATAAAGATAATGATGCGTACAATGTAAATGGGGCATATATTTTTATTGCAGACAAATATGATTTGTATGGAAAAGTAATTGACTATAGTTATTATAATGCTTTTGGTATTAACCATAATTTTACTTACAGCATTAATGTACAAATTCCATTTACTTCTAGAATTGAAAATATTTTTTACCAAGAAATTGATACTCTTATAGATTGTAAGTTTAATATTGTTGATGAAAATGGAAAAGAACTTGTAAAACCTGTAAGATGTCTTTTAGGTCGACAATCTAAAGTTTTATTTACTGGTATAACTCCTGAAATAATGAATTTAATCGATAATGACAAGGCTTTCATTAATCCTATTGGATGTTATCTTCAGTATGGAAAATATGATTCAAAACTAGATGAGGGAGGACGAAGTTTTATTAAAAATTTTCCAGAAGTACAGTTATCTTTAGAAACTGCTGAAATTATCTGTTGGAACAACAAATTTGATAAAACTTATGATTCCATTAATAAGATTAAAGCATATGAAATAAAACAAAAATTTGACACGGATTATCTTGACAATATAAATAATATTAATTTCGACATGATTTCAATTACTGAAAAAAATCTAGAAATTGCAAAAACAGAAACAACTCAGAAATTATATGAATCTGTTATGGGGTCAAATCCAAGTAAATTTAAGTTCTGGCTAAATCCTGTAGAAAATATTTCCTTCTATGATGCAATATATTTTTGCAATAAACTTTCCATTATTAAAGGATTAACACCTGTATACTCAGTAGATAGAAACATAGATTTTACGGAATGGAATTATACACCTCATGAAGGACATTCAATAGAAGGTGAAATAACACAAAATCTATCTGCAAATGGATATCGATTACCAACCCTAGAAGAATGGCAATATGCTGCAAGAGGTGGAGAAGATTATGATTATGCTGGTAGTAATGATTTATATGAAGTTGCATGGTTTAAAAAAAATAGTAATTCTGTATCTCATTATGTAGCACAAAAAAAAGCAAATGGATATGGATTGTACGATATGTCTGGTAATGTTTCTGAGTTGTGTTGGGGTTCTGACAACGACCGTTATTGCAGCTGTGGTGGCGGTTACGACGACTACCCCATGAACTGTGAGGTTAGTAGCAGTCCTCGTAGCAACACCGCTAGATACGGTTCTACTTCCATCGGTTTCCGTATAGTTCGTTCATACAAGTAAAATATACTTAAGAAGGGTATAACAATATCAAATATACTTGTGGTTATACAATATGATATTAATATGTATACCCTTTTTTGTAAAAACTTTATGATAATTGAAGTTTAGTAACTGTCTAAAAATTTTTCTTCAAGAAAAGTGTATTTTTTATACTTTGTTTTTATAAGAAAACTGTATTATTTAATGAACAGTATTTAAAGAAAAATGTGAAACTTAATTCACTTGTTTTCTCAAAGCTTAGTACAACACTTCTGGTTTGATTGTCTTTTCAACAAAGTCTGTAATTCTACTTTTGTGGACATCCTTTTTTTTATAACCCTATTTTTTCCAGAAGGCTTTATTAAAGAAAATAATCATTGTGTAAAGTTCAAGACGACCTGCAAGCATTGCAAAACAGTACCACCATTTTATAGCAGGAGCAAATTGAGCAAAATTATCCATTGGTCCAATTTTTCCAAATCCTGGGCCGATATTGCCAACTACAGAAAGTGAAGCCGTAAATGAAGTTAAAATATCGGAACCACCAATAGAAGTGATAATTGTTGTAATCAAAACTAAAAGTGCATACAAAAAGAAAAATGCACTAACATTGTAAACAACATCATTTCTTCCGGCTCTTCCGTTTATTCGGATGCTAAAAATTCCGTGAGGATGTAGCATTTTTAAAGTTTCATTTGTGGATTGTTTTGCTAAAATAACCCAACGAATAACTTTTACCCCACCAGAAGTTGAACCAGAACTTCCTCCCACAAACATTAGGAAAAATAAAATGATTTGTGCTAAAGAAACCCATTCAAGATAGTTTTGTGTAGCAAATCCAGTTGTACTCATAATTGATGCAACATGAAAAGCAGAATATCTAAATGAAGTAAAAAAGTTTTGATATTGTGGCAAAATTGCTAAAGTTACAATGAAAATTGATGTAAATAAAATTCCAAGAAAGGCTTTAAATTCTGTATTTGTAATAAGTTCTTTTGCATTTCCTGTAAAAAGTTTGAAGTATAAACTAAAGTTTACTCCAGAAAAAATCATAAAAGCAGTACAAATCCATTCGATTGCATCGGAATTGTAAAATCCAATGCTAGAATTTTTTGTGGAAAATCCGCCAGTACCAAGGGTTGAAAATGCGTGGGAAAGAGCATCTACAAAATCCATTCCTGCAAACATTAAAAGAATTGTTTGGGCTGCTGTAAAAGAAACATAAATTATCCATAAAATTTTTGCAGTAACTGTAATTTTAGGAGTGATTTTATCTTTTTCTGGACCTGTTGTTTCGGCTTTAATTAGTTTAAATCCACCAACACCTAAAATTGGCATTAAAGCAACCGTAAGAACAACGATTCCCATACCACCAAGCCAATGCATTTGACATCGCCAAAGATTTATTGAACGAGGTAAAATTTCTACATCGGAAAAAATTGTGGCACCTGTTGTAGAAAACCCTGAAACACTTTCAAAAAAGGCATCTGTAAAGTATTTTGCAAAGCCAGACAAATAAATCGGTAGAGAACCTAAAAAACTTGCACATACCCAGAAAATTGCAACGATTGCAAATCCTGAACGAATTGATAATTTTATCTTTTGATTTTTGCCAATAAAATAAAAAATAATCCCAAGAGAAATACAGGATAAAATCGGAATTAAAAAAGGAACATAAACACCAACTTCACCGTAGGCAAAAGCAACACCTAAGGGAATTAACATTGAAATTGCAACTACAGAAAGAAGTATGAAAAGTAGTCTTACAAATGAAAAAAATTTCATTCATCTGCTCCAAAAAGTTGTAAAATATCTGCGTTACTTGTAGTTTTTGTGATGATAACTAATTTATCGCCTTCATCTAAAACTGTATTTCCGTCTGGAACTTTATAAACTTCAGATTTTTCTTTTATCAATAGGATGATAAAACTTCCCGGTTTTGAAATTTCTTTAATTTGTTTTCCAACGATTTTTGCTTTTTCAGACAAATTAATTTCGATAATTTCAAGTTCTCCTTCTGAAACAGTATGAACACCTGTAATGCTTTTTCCTTTTAGATGACTTAGGATACTGTCGATAACTGCGTCTTTTATAGGAACGGCAACATCAATTCCAATATTTCTAGCAATTAGTGCAAAACTTCCGCTAGAAACTAGAGAAATTGTTCTATCAACTCCAAGGGATTTAAAGTAGGCGGCAGTTACAATATTTTTTTCGTGATTATTTGTGGCAGCGATTACTAAGTCAAATTTGCTTAAATCTTCTTCTTCAATAAAACTTTCGTCTGTAATATCTGCTTTATAAACTGTTGCAGATTGAAATCTCTCAGAAGCAAGTTTAGCTTTTTGCTCATCTTCATCAATAATTACAAAATCTTGTGAATGTTGCTTGTGTAATGGAATAAGTTTTGAAATAATTGATTGTTTTGCAGGTTTTTCTATTAAGTGTTCTGCGATTAAGTTTCCGATTCTTCCAGCTCCAACAAGAGCAATTTTTTTTATGTCTTGAGTTTTAGAACCACAAAGTTCAAAAACTTCTTTCATTATATCTTTGTTTGCAAGAATTCCAATTCTACTTTCTGCTTGTAAAATTGTAGAGCCTGTAGGCATAAAAGTTTCACCATCTTTTTCAACATAAGCAATAAGAAAATTCAATTTTGTTATTTGTTTTATGTTTTGTAAAGTGAGACCTTCAAGTTTGCATCCTCGTTCGATAGTTACTCTTGCAACTTCGTAAGGAGAATCTTCAATTTCTAAAACATCAGAGATTGCGCCATGTTCAACAGCATTTACAATGGCACTTGCAGCTTCAAAGTCTGGATGAACCATAAAATCGATTCCGTACAAGGCTCGTTGCTCTTTTTGAGTGATTGATTTTTCGTTTGGATAATAATCTTCGTTACGAACTCGGGCAATTTTTAGAACTTTTGGATATACTGATTGAACTAAAGAACAAGTTATCATATTTAGTTCATCGGATTCTGTAACTGCAACTAATGCGTCGGCTTTTGCAATTCCAACTTCAATTAATGTGTCTAAACTGTTTCCATTAGCATGAACAACCATACAATCTAATCGATTTGAAGCATGACGAACGACTTCTTCATTTTTATCGATTAAGACAACATCATTTTGGTCTGCGATTAAGCGTTTTGCTAATTGGGTGCCAGTAAAACCAGCACCAATTATGATAACTTTCATTCTATTATAGTGATTCCTTTTTAAAGCAAAATTAATTTTATCTTGCTTTTATTATATCATTTTATAAGAATTATGCATCAGAAAATTTTGATTTTTTCTTTGGCATTGTGATTAGTGATACTACTATAGATGTGATTATTGCAGAGGCAGCGGCTTCTAAAAGTCCGTTTGCGATTAAAACTGCAACAAACATTTTAAAATCCATGGCTTTAATTGCAACTAACATCAAAAGAACTAAACAAGTATTTATTAAAGAACCTACTAATCCACTTATTGCATAATTTACAGGTCTTGGAGATTTAGGCAATGAAGAAAAAAGTTTGAAACAGTAAAAAGTTCCAATTCCCATTAAAACACGAGGAAGAACAGAAACTAATGGATTTACAAAGAAAGGATCGAGAGGTCCAATAGGTGCGATTGCAGCTTGAATCAAACTGAAAATTCCAAAAATCAATCCAGTTCCAATTCCAGAACCTAATCCTGCAATAATTGCTGCGATAAGGACAGGAATTTGCATAATTGTAATTGATGCACCAGAAAACCAAGGGATAAAACCAATGTGTGTTAATCCCATAACGATGATTAAAGCTCCCATTGCGGCAGTAATTGTAACAGAATTTATCAATTTTTTTGAAGTTGTTTTACTCATGAAAAAAAGCATAATACAAAAATTGCAAATTTTCAATATAACTACTATTCATAAAAAATGATTTTTTGTATAATTTAGTTTTAGTAGGAGACTTATTATGCCACTAAAAAAGAACATTAAGAAAGTTATGGTTATTGGTTCTGGGCCAATTATTATTGGACAGGCTGCAGAATTTGA
Source organism: Treponemataceae bacterium (assembly GCA_036307825.1). Classification (GTDB taxonomy): domain Bacteria; phylum Spirochaetota; class Spirochaetia; order Treponematales; family Treponemataceae; genus RGIG9060. The sequence continues at coordinate 58,346 of JAXJWW010000042.1, forward strand.
CTATGCAGGAAATCAAGCTTGTAAAGCATTAAAAGAAAAAGGACTAGAAGTTGTTCTTGTAAACTCAAATCCTGCAACATTAATGACAGATCACGCAATGGCTGATGAAATCTACATCGAGCCACTCACCTTAGAAACTGTAATGCGTATCATTGAAAAAGAAAAGCCAGATAGTTTGCTTTCTACTTTAGGAGGACAAACTGGTTTAACACTTTCAATGGAATTGGCAAAATCAGGATTTTTAGAAAAACATAATGTTCAGCTTTTAGGAGCAAATCCAGAAACAATTGATAAGGCAGAAGACCGTCAGGGATTCAAAGACTGTTTGGCAAGTATCAATCAGCCATGTATTCCTTCAGAAGTTCACACAGAATTAGATGCTGCTATCAAATATGCCGAAGAAGTTCTTGACTATCCAGTAATTATTCGTCCAGCATTTACACTTGGTGGAACAGGTGGTGGAATTGCATACAATCACGATGATATGGTTGAAATCGCTTCTAACGGATTGCATCGTTCTCCTATTCATCAGATTCTTGTAGAAAAATGTATTACAGGTTGGAAAGAAGTTGAATTTGAAGTTATGCGCGATAGTGCAGGAAACTGTATTCCAATTTGTCCTATGGAAAATATTGATCCAGTTGGAGTTCATACTGGAGATTCTATCGTTATGGCTCCTACAGCATCACTAAACAAAGCCGAATACGAAATGCTCCAAAATTCAGCATTGGACATTGTAAATGCTCTTGGAGTTGAAGGTGGATGTAATGTTCAATTTGCATTAAAACCAAATTCAATGGATTATGCAGTAATCGAAGTTAATCCTCGTGTTAGCCGTTCTTCAGCTTTGGCATCAAAAGCATCAGGATATCCAATTGCTAGAGTTGCAACTTTAATTGCTATTGGTTACACAATTCCTGAAATTACAAAATCAAATCCAGATGGTTCACTTTTCAGACCATCTTTAGATTATACAGTTGTTAAATTTCCTCGATTCCCATTTGATAAATTCGTTTATGCAAAACGCGATTTAGGAACTCAGATGAAAGCTACTGGAGAAGTTATGGCTATCGGTCATAATTTTGAAGAAGCAATGATGAAGTCAATGCGAGGAGCTGAAATCGGCGTAAATTCAATGCGCTTAAAAGCATTTACAACAGAAAGTGATGATGATATTCGTCGCAGAGTTGGTGAATGTACAGACCAAAGAATTTTTGCAGTTTACGAAGCAATTTATCGTGGTTGCATGACTCACGAAGAAATTTATAATGTTTGTAAAATTGACTGGTGGTTCTTGGATAAATTCCAAAATATTGCTAACAATGAACATTTCTTAGAAGATGTTAAAAACGGAAAAGCAGAACTCACTTTAGAAAAATATAAAGCATTAAAAGAAGGCGGATTCCCTGATAAGTTAATTCAAGATATTTCTGGTGTAGAAATTACAGGTGCTTTAGGAAGTCTAAAAGATGCAGAAAAAGCAAAATCACTTGTAAAAGAAGGAAAACTTGCTCACATTCCAACAAGTTATAAATTAGTTTCAACTTGTACTGGAAGATTTGAAAGTGATTCTCCTTATTTCTATTCAGCATATAATTGCGAAAATGAATCAGCAAATTATCTTTCAACTTTGAAAAACCGTTCAAGCAAAGGAACTATCGTAGTTTTAGGTTCTGGGCCAATTCGTATCGGACAAGGAATTGAATTTGACTATGCAAGTGTTCAATGTGTATGGAATTTGAAAAAACTTGGTTACGAAGTTGCAATTATCAACAATAACCCAGAAACAGTTTCTACAGACTTTGACACAGCAGACCGACTTTATTTTGAACCACTTACTCCAGAAGATGTAATGGGCGTTATCAACACAGAAAAACCAATTGGTGTTGTAGTTGCTTTTGGTGGTCAAACTGCTATTAAACTTACAAAATTCTTAGACAGCCAAGGAATTCAAATTTTAGGAACAAGTGCCAACTCAATTGACCTTGCAGAAGACCGCGAAAGATTTGAAGAACTTTGTGAAAAATTAAATATCAATCGTCCAAAAGGATTAACAATCTTTACTTGTGAAGAAGCTTTAGAAGCAACAAAAAAATTAGGTTATCCTGTATTGCTCCGTCCAAGTTATGTTCTTGGTGGACAAAATATGATTGTTGCTTTCAACGATGATGATGTAAAAGAATACATGAAAATCATTCTTGCACAAGGAATTGAAAATCCAGTTCTTATTGACCAATACATGATGGGTGTGGAACTTGAAGTTGATGGAATTTGTGATGGTGAAGATGTTCTTATTCCTGGAATTATGGAACACATTGAAAGAACAGGTATTCACTCAGGAGATTCTATCGCTGTTTACCCAAGTTGGAATTTGAATGATGTTCTTCGGGAAAAAATTGTAAAACAAAGTCAGGATTTAGCGCTAAAACTTGGAACAAAAGGTTTAGTAAATATTCAATATTTGATTTACAACAATGAACTTTACATTATCGAAGTAAATCCTCGTTCAAGTCGTACAGTTCCATATATCAGTAAAGTTACAGGCGTTCCAATGGTAGAACTTGCTACTCGTGCAATGCTTGGTGAAAAAATTAAAGATATGGGATACGGAACAGGATTGTACAGAAATCCTCCATACTTTGCAGTAAAAGTTCCAGTTTTCAGTTTTGAAAAATTGATGGATGTTGATACTCATCTTGGACCTGAAATGAAATCTACTGGTGAAGTTTTAGGTTTGGCTTCAACTAGAGAAGAAGCAATTTTCAAAGGCTTACTTGCTGCTGGATATTCAATGAAACGAGATGGTGGAGTTTTATTCAGTGTAAGAAAAACTGATAAATATGAACTTCCTGATTTAGCAAAAAAATTCTACGATATGGGATTTGAACTTTATGCTACAGAAGGAAATGCAAAAATAATTTCTGACTTTGGAATGGAAGTTAAAGTTGTAAACAAAATCCACGAAAATTCAGAAGATAACTTATTAACACTTCTTGATTCTGGCAAAATTGACTATGTAATTTCTACATCTGCAAAAGGTCGTGACCCAAGAGCAGACTCTGTAAAAATGCGTCGTCATGCAGTTGAAAGAGATATTCCATGTTTAACTTCACTTGATACAGCAAATGCAATCGCTGATTGTTTATCTTCTAATTATAATGTAAACAATGTAGAATTAGTTGATATCAATAAATTGAGAGATACAAGGGCTAAGTTAGCTTTCTCAAAAATGCAATGTGCAGGAAATGACTTTATCGTTTTCAATGCTATCGACCAAGTTGTAGAAAATCCAGAAGGATTGAGTGTTCGTCTTTGTAACCGCCGAAAAGGAATTGGAGCTGACTCTTTAGTTATGGTTTCTCTTTCTGATAAAGCTGATGCTGCAATGAGAATCTTTAACCAAGATGGTTCAGAAGGAAAAATGGCAGGAAACGCTATTCGTTGTGTTGCAAAATATCTGTTTGACAATAATGTTAACGGAATTGCAGATATGATAAAAAAGGCAGATGAACATTCAGCAAATATGACAATCGAAACAGAAGCAGGTGTAAAAGAATTAACTCTTTACATGCAAAATGGAAAAGTTTCTTCTGTAAAAGTTGATATGGGAAAACCTGAATTTACTCCAGCCAATATTCCTACAAGAATACAAATTCCAGAAGGAAAAGAAGCTATTGTAAATGCTCCAATAAATGTTGAAGGAATTGATTATTCTGCAACTGTACTTTCTGTTGGAAATCCACATTGTGTTGTATTCAGTGGATTTGTTGATAAAATCGATGTTGCTCGTATTGGACCTCTATTTGAAAATCATAGAGCATTCCCAAGTAGAGTTAATGCAGAATTTGTTCGTGTTGTTGGCAGAAATGAATTAAAAGTTCGTACTTGGGAACGCGGAAACGGTGAAACTCCAGCTTGTGGAACAGGTGCTTGTGCCGCTGCAATCGCTGCTGTTTTAAACGGACACTGCCCAATGAACGAAGATATTACCGTAAAAGTAAAAGGCGGTGAACTTATCGTAAATTACACAGGCGAAACAGTTTACTTAACAGGTTCAGCTGAATTAGTTTACGAAGGTATAATCGAAATCTAGGATTTGTTAAAAATTCTTTTATAAAACAAAACACCTTTTTGTACTTTCATTTTTAAGTGAAGTATGGAAAGGTGTTTTTTGTTTGTGTGTGGGGAAGATGGTGATTTTTTAATTTGTTCTTTTGGGAAAATTGTGCTATATTTAAATCTAGAATGTTGGGTAAAAACTTTTAAGTTTTGTATTTTAATTTTTTATAGGAGTAATATGTCAGATTTAGCTTTTGCAGAACTTGAAACTCAAGTTGAAAATCTACCTATGTATCAGTTAATTATACTCAAAAAAAAGATAGAAAGTATTGTTCAAAAAGAACTTTCTTCTTCTGACGAATTTATTTTTGATTCTCTTGTTCAACATACAGAAAGAGCAGATAGGGCAGATGAATATATTAAGGAATTACGAGCAAATGACAGATTCTAAAATATATATTGATACAGCGCCTTTTATTTATTATCTTGAAAAAAATACACTTTATTTTGATAGAATAAGAAATTTTTTTATGCAATGCCATAGCGATAAAATTCCTTTAGAAACATCTGTAATTACTTTTGAAGAATATTGTGTTTATCCTCTAAGTATAGGAAATAATCAGTCTATTGCGAATTTTGAAAAATTTATTGAAGGTATGAATATAAATGTTCTTAATATAGATAAACAGATTGCCTTTGAAGCGGCAAAAATTCGTTCAAAATATCAATCTTTTAAAGCTTTAGATTCAATTCATCTTGCTACAGCTATAATGTCAGGCTGTAAGACTTTTATAACTAACGATAAACAGTTACGACAAATTCAAGAACTTAATGTAGTTACAATGGATGATTTACAGTCTACATAGGATTGAGTCGAATTGTTGTTTACTTTTTCATTTCTTTTAATAAAGTGCTGATGATTTTTTTATCTCTTTCGGATAATTTTGAAAATTCGTAGGCAATTTGTAATGCTTCTTTGGAATAATTTATAGTTTGCGGATTTATAGGTTCTAGGCCTAAAAGGGATTCAAGGGAAACGCCTAAAAACTTGGATATCTTTAAGGCTGTGTCGGCAGCGGGAATACTGTTGCGTTGTTTACCTTTGCTAAATGCACTTTCACTAATACCAATTTCTAAAGTTAATTCTTTTTTTAGAATATCTTTTTGTTCCAATAAAAATTCTACATTCTCCCAAAAACTCATAATTCTAGATTAGTACATTTGTCTATTTTTGGTTTTTAGATTTGACAAAAGGGCGGTTAGAGAATAAAATATAATTGACTTTTGTCCTGGTAATCTAAAGACAGATGTCATTAGTTTTATTTACTCTGTCGTATTTTGACAGACTGGGTGAAATATAATTTTGCAAAACAAAATTCTTTAGGAGGAATTGAGATGAAAAAATTTAGTATGTTGATTGTTAGCATTTTTTTTGTGTTAGCAATATTTTCTTTTGTATCTTGTAAAGGGGCGAGTACTCCTGACACAGAAATTATTCCTAATACCGATACAGGTATTGTACCAGATGAAGAAAATCAAACCCCATCGTTAGAAAATAAAGAAATGGGATTTAATGTTGTGTTGCCAGGCAAAAATATTTCGAGGGCTGTATATTATACAGAAGATGATGCGAGTTATTATACTGTTGTATTAAAAAAAGAAGAAACAGTAATTTGTTCTAAAAATGGAAATCCTGGAGAAACATTAAAATTTACAGTTACAGAAGAAGGAGATTATAATTTTAGTGTTTCTGCGTATGACAATAAAGATTCATTGATAGCAGAAGGTGTTGTTTCTAAAAAAATAACAGTTACTGATGGATATGTTTTAGTAAAAGTTACTTTGAATCCAAAATTAAAAGAACTAGATGTAAATATAGATATTGAAATTGACTGGAATGAAGATGATATAAATTATGCTTCTGAAGGTATAAGAATTGGTGAAAAATTATTTTCAAAAACAAATGAGATATATGTAATCTCTAAAGAAAGTGGAAATAAAACAATTATTGGTAAAAATTTATCTGGTCCTTTTATTGAAAGTAGAAAGGTTGTTTTATCACCATATGTTATGGGGCAATATGAAGTAACCCAAGAATTATTCGAAGCTATTATGGGTGTAAATCCGAGTGTAAATAAATCTACTAGCGAAACAGAAAATATCAATTTAAGACCTGTTGATAGTGCAAACTGGTATCAAGTTATTGCATTTTGTAATAAATTAAGCCTTATTCAAAATTTGGAACCTGTTTATTCTGTTGAAGGAATAACAGATTGGGAACAATTACCGTTTGATTCAATTCCAACAAGTTCAAATGCTTATTGGGATTCTGTAGTAATTGATTTATCAAAAAATGGATATAGACTACCTACTGAAGCAGAATGGGAATATGCTGCAAGAGGTGGATCTATTGAATCTAGTTATTGGGACACTAATTTTGCAGGTTCAAATAATTACGATTCTGTTGCTTGGGTAAATGAGAATAGTAATTCTGTTTCTCATGAAGTAGGATTGAAGGATGCAAATTCACTTGGATTTTACGATATGTCTGGTAATGTTTGGGAGTGGTGTTGGGAGCCTCACGAGTTGCATAGTTACCAGCGTAGTGATCGTGGAGGATGTTGGTCTAACAACGAGGACGGCTGTACGATTAGTGGTAAGGGCACTTACCATGCTTACGAACAGAGCGAATACATCGGTTTTCGTATTATTCGTTCAGTAAAATAAAACTTTCTATCGGCAATATATCAAGTTGTTTTTCTATAAAATTCCGTCTTATAAATTGCCGATAGCTAGATTAAATCTTGCCGATACAGAGATGGGATGCTGAAACAAGTTCAGCATAACAGTAAAGTTGAGCATGACTGTCGAGGTATGCCTTTTTGTAATAAAATATCTCTTCCGCCCTTACAACCCAGTTGGAACATCGATAAAAACTGTTTCGAGATGTTTTTCTTCTTCTAGTTTTTTTCGTAAAAGATTTACGCCGACGGTTTCTGTTTGATAGTGGCCGCCTGCGATATAATTGATTTTGTTTTCTAAGCATTGATGATAGTTGTCGTGGCCGATTTCGCCTGTGATGTATAAATCTAAGCCTTCATCGATTGCTTGAGAAACATCGTGATTTGCGCCACCAGAAATAATTCCAACTGTAGAAATTTCTTTTTTTCCAAAAGGTAAAACTACAAAAGGTTTTTGATTGTCCACAAAAAGTTTTGAAATCACTTGGTCGATAGAAAGTGGAGTTTCAAATTTTCCTTTTACGCCAATTTCCATTCCACGCCATTGGCCAAAACCTTCAAGTTGAGTTAAGCCGAGTCTGTTTGCTAATCCGTAGTTGTTTCCTACTTCTTTATTTGCATCAAGAGGAAGATGAGCAGCATACAAAGCCATATCATTATCCATCAAAGTTTTGATTTTTTCGTAGGCACTTCCAACTAGAGTGTAAGATGAACCCCAAAACATTCCGTGGTGAACAACTAAAACATCAGCTTTTGTTTCTTTTGCTCGTAAAATTGATTCTAAACAAGCATCAACTGCAAATGCAACTTTATTGATAGGTTTATCCATGTCAGAGTTTTGTACTTGAATACCATTCATGGAAGGGTCATCAGAAAAATCTTGTGGTCTTAAAATTTCATTAAAATAGTGATTTAATTCTCGTAGTGTCATTTGTTATTCTCCTGTAAGTTTCTATAAGTTTCGTAAGTGGTAAATTTTTTGTCAGCATAAAAGGCAATTCGTTTTGCATTATCCCAAGAACGATTTTTAGGTAATTTGATAATTACTGATTCTAAAGGTTTTGTTTGCTGAATATTTGCAAATCCGTCGATATAGCCTTCAATCTTATCATCAACATTGATTTTGTAAATTCCTAAAACCGCTTGTGGATATTTTTGTTGAATTTCTTCTGCAGCTGGAATACAGTTTCCTTCTGCTAAAATATAAACTGGAAGTTGGCCAAATTTTTCCATCATAGTTAGAATAGAAGTAAATTCAGTTATTTTTTGATGTACAAACATTTCTTTATTCTTTTGTAGATTTTCAGATTTGTTTTTATATTCGTATCTTAAAAAGAATGGAGAATAAGTTTTTGAATCCATAAAATTGTTAAAATAATTTAATTTATCAAAAAAACTGAAAGCAAAAACATTGTATCCTTTGTCTGCAAGATAAGATAAAGTTCCTTGTGCATCTTGTGTTGTTACAAAAACATCAGAAAGATAAATTACATTTTTAGGTGTTGGTTTTTCTTTTTCTACAATTTGTTCTTCAGTTTTTTGAGTTTCCTGAATGATTTGTTCTGTTTTAGTTTCTTCAGTTGAAATTTCTGTTTCTACAGTTGATTTTTCTTCATCTTCGTAAATTGCGTTGTATAAATCAAGTTTTGCTGTAGTTTTTTCTAAAAGATTTGTTTTTTCAAAAAATCCTGCTTTATGTGAACCGTAAAAAATCATAGATTGGCTTTTTTGAGTTTTTAATATAGTAGGGAAATAAATTATTAAAATAATTAAAAAGATTAAAAGTAAAATATTTTGAATTAAACTTACAACTTTGAATAAGGGATGATAATCATCTCTGTCTAATCCAATACATAGGTTATAAAAATTTCTTAAATTTGAAAGAAAAATAACAAGTGATAAAGCTATAGCAATTAAAATACTATGGGTTAAACCAAAGGCGTTTAAAAGTAGGATACTAATTATCAAAATGATGATTGGTAAAACTGCTAGTGAGTCGTATTTTTGGTATCTTGTGTAAATTTTAGGAACAAAGATTCGCAATGTTACAAAGAATAAAACAAAAATTATTAAAAATAGGGACAAAAATAATGTAGACATACATATATGATAAATTAAAATCAATTTATATACAATGCATTGATTACTTGAAAACTAATAGATTTTACAGTATTGTTTTATCTATGAAAATTTGGATTAAATATCTTTTAGGTTGTATTTTAGGAATTATTGCTGCAATAATTCTTCCGTCTGATAATTTGGTTTTGCAAAAAATAATTGCTTTTTTAACTGATTTTGCTATCAGATTTGGAAGATATATGTTGCTTCCTCTTTTGTTTTTTAGCATGACAATTTCTGTTTGTAATTTACGAGAAGAAAACAAGTTGTTAAAAGTTGCTCTTCAAACTGTGTTAATTATTGTATTATCTTCTCTGTTGTTAATGCTTATTGGTCTTTTAACTGCTTTGATTGTAAAACTTCCACGAATTCCGATTTCTGGGGAAAAAGTTTCATCGCCTATTACTTTAGGCTTAGTTGATAATATTTCTAAACTTTTGCCACTTTCACCTTTTAATTCTTTACTTGATGGAGCTTTTTTAGTTCCATTGTATATTTTTGCAGGATTTGCAGGTGCAGGTTTTGCTTCTGATAGAGTTGTTTCAAAGGCTTCTTATAATCTTTTTGATTCTCTTTCTCATGTTTGTTACTTGGTGATGAGTTTCTTTGTTGATATGTTGGCAATTGGAATGATTGCAATTTCTTGTACATGGACTCTTTCTTTCTTTGCATTATTAAAAACCGGTGTTTATACAGGTTTTATTATCATGCTTTTCGTTGTTTTTGTTTTTATCGTTGGAATTATTTATCCATTGATTATGCGTTTTGTATTCAAAGAACTTCATCCTTATAGAGTTTTGTATGCTAGTATTGCACCAATACTTACAGCTTTCTTTTCTTCGGATACAAATTTAGCGTTGATTGTAAATATAAAACACTCAAAAGACAGTCTTGGAATAAGAAGAAGATTAAATTCTATTGTAATGCCAATTTTTTCTTCATTTGGAAGAGGTGGAACTGCTTGTGTAACAGCAATTTCTTTTATTGTGATTTTACGCTCATATTCGGGGTTGGGAATTGCTTTTACTGATATTTTATGGATTGGTTTAATTTCTTTTGGACTTTCCTTTGTTCTTGGTGCTTTACCTGTTGGTGGAACTTTTGTTGCAATTAGTGTAATTTGTTCTCTGTATGGACGAGGTTTTGATGCTGGTTATCTTTTATTAAAACCTGCTATTCCTGTAATTTGCGCTGTAGCAACTGCCATTGATACTGTTACTGCACTTTTAGGTAGTTACTTAATTGCTTTAAAAAATAAATGGATTGAAAGAAAAGATATTAGAAAATATATCTAAATTTTATTTTGCTGATAAAAAGAGCTTTTGTACTTAAATTAAAAATATTGATTTTTGTACAAAGGCTTTTTTGTTTTAAATCACGAAATATTTTTTCTTGACGCATAACAAATCCTTCAATAAAATATATGTAGTTATTTTTTTGTAAACGGTGGGGTATTTTATGACAAAAAGTTCAAAAAAGAAAAATCCTTTTGTTAAGTTTTTAATCGGATTATCAATTTTTTTGTTGGTGATAATTCTTTCAATTATTGGTTGGTGTGTTTATTCTGCTTGGGATAAACAATCTTCACTTTCTATGTTGCCAGTTGGATATTCAACTTATCTTAGGACAGATTCAGCGTGGGATGCAATTAATCCAATGATTGATTTGCAAGCAGCAGATATTTTTTTATCTTCTCCGAACTTTGCGCAATTTAGAGAGCCTTTTATGGCTTTGAGAGGTTCACCTTTAAGAACCAATAAACTTTTTACAACTTTGCTTTCAAGAAGAGTTGATGCTGGTCTTTATTCAGATCAGAATTCAAATCAATCTTTTTGTGCATTAATTGATTTAGGATTTTTGTCAGCTGTAACTCGACCTGTAAAATTTTATATCCAATTATTAATTGATAAATTCAATATTGAAAATTTATCAATTATAAAATATTCAGAGGGGAATAAAAAAAATTTTCATTTAGAATTTAAAAATGGAAATTCAATTTATTATATAAAGCCAGTAAAAAATTTAGTTTTAATAAGTAGTAATAAAGAACTTTTTGATCAGGGTTTAACTGCAACAAATGATAAATTTTATACTCAAGAAAAAAAAGCGATGTTGCTTGCAAAACCTATTCTTCCAATAAAACTTGTTGTAGATGCAAGACAATTAGCTCTTTCTTTAACAGAGCAAATTCCAATCTTTAATAAAATTGCTTCAATGTTAAGTAGAGAAACTTTAAGTGTTATTTCTTTTGGAATTACAGATTCAAAAATAAATATTAATGCTGATTTTCCTTTTGAAATTTCTGAAGAATTAGAAGCAAAGCCTGGTTTTTCTGGAATAAGTAAAATTCTTTCAAAAAACTCTACAATGCCACAATTGTTATCTCGTTTAACAGATACAGTTCAGTATTATACAATAATAAAAGCCGGAAATGTAAATGAATTAAAAACAGCTTTATTTCCTTTGATGCCTTCAACTATGAATTTAACTTCTCTTTGGGCGATGGGAAATAGTTTATGTTCTGCAATTTTTTCTGCAACACTTGAAGATATAATTTGTTCTTGGACAGGTGATGAATTTGCTGTTCTTGGAATTGAAGGTTTAAACGATCCAGTTTTTGCAATGCAAATTTCTGACGAAAATAAACGAAAACAAATTTTTGATAAAATTATTTCTTCAATTATTATAAATGATAATACAAGTTTAATTCTTGATGGAGTGCGATTACCTCGTTTAGAAATTCCAGCTTTTTTACAAGCTTTATTAAAAAGTTTTGAAATTAATTTACCTAATCCTTATTATATGGTGAAAGATGGATTTATTTATTTTTCAGAAAGTCCGGAAACTTTATCTTTGATTCATAGTTCAATTTCAAATGGAAATAAAATTTCTAAAAATGAAAATTGGCAAACTGTTTCTATAAATCAAAAAAATAATACTACAATAAGTTTATTTTATGATTTGGCTCGAAGTATTCCATTTTTCTTAAGAGGAGAAAATTATCTTTCAAAAATTTTACAACTTTATACAATTGGTCGATGTGATTTTAGAATTGAAAATTCAGTTTTAAAATGCCAGTTACAAGCTAATTCAAAACGAGCAGGAAATTTAAAAGAAATACCAGGTTATTCAATAAGTTTAGAAGGAAATTCTGATTATAAAATTTTTATTGAAAATGGAAAAAATCCAAATCATATTTTTTGGATAGAAGATGAAAATAAAATAAAGACAATGAATATTTCTTCGTTATTGATTACAGAAAAAAAATTTAATTCAACAAAAATAAATATTTGTCCTACAAAATCAGAATCTATACTTGGAGGAATTTTATGGGTTACAACTTCCGAGGGGGAAGTTTATTTATTAGATAAAAATTTAGAAGTTGTGGAAAACTTCCCTGTTATTTTATCTGGAATTCCTTCTGGTTTTTCTTCTGCAACTAATGATGGAGTTGTAATTCCGTTAGAAAAAAAATTAAGTTTTGTTTCTTCAGATGGAAGTGAAAAAATAATTGAATTAGATATTGCTGGTTCTATAAAATCAAATCCAACTGTATTAAATAAAAATGTTGCTATTTATGATAAAAGTTTTGCAGGAAAAATTTTTATTCTAGAAGATGATATTTGTTTAAATAAAGATAGACCATTTGCAGTTTCTGGAATTGCTTTTGGAAGTCCTGCATTGATGAAAATAAAATCAGTTTTATATACTGGTTTTATAAATCAAGCAGGAAATTTATTTGTTTGGTCAGATAATATTTTGAAAAAAGAATTTCCAAAAAAATTAAATGGGATTTTTTATTCAAATGTTGTAAGTAACGGAAAATATTTTTTTGCAGTTTCTTCAGTTGGTGAAATTTTTAGAATTGATATAAATGGAAATATTCTTTCTGTAAAAATTCCTAATATAAACGTAAAGGAAGGATATTTAACTGTTGCAAGTCAAGGAAACGGAGTGAACAATATTTATTTAACAACTGATGGAAATGTGATTTATGGTTTTAATGAAAACTTAGAATTGATTTCTGGTTTCCCTTTAGCAGGTTGTGGAACTCCAGTTTTTGCTGATGTTAATGGAGATAAGGTTTTGGATTGTATTGTTCAAACAATTGATAAAAAATTAAATGCTTGGAATTTACGATAAAAGGATTTTGATTTTATGAAAAAAAATATTTTTACAATTTTAATTTATTGTTTAATTTTAGTTTTAACTTTTTCTTGTACTTCTTTACAACAAGATGTGATGATTTCTTCTGTTGATTCAGAAAAAAATCAAGTGTTTGAAGAAATTGAAAGTTCAGTTGCTACATTAGATGCTTCATTTTGTTTAGGTGAAAGAATTTCTAGTCAAACAAAATTAGCTGATGAAACAGAAAAACAAATTGATATTCTCCTTTTAGAAAGTGGTTTAGAAAAAGAAGCACAGTCTCGTCTTTGGGCATTAAAAGGAATTATCAAATTTATTGAAGGAAAAAAAATCGAAGCCAATAAATGTTTTGAAGTTTCTAAAAATTTATACAAGGGTGAAGTTTTTACAAATGTTTTAGGAAGTAGACTTGGGTTAATAAATTTAAATGATGATGAAAAAATAAAAATTGCTGATAAAAAAATTTTGTTACTTGAAAAAGCAATAAGTAATTTTAAAAATAAAAATTATATTGAATCCGTTGCAAATTTTGACGAAGCATTTATTTCATTACCAGGTTATTATCAATATGCTTATTCAAAAGTTAGAAATAGAGCTTGGGAATTACGAAAATTAAATACTGAAACAGAAAATTCAAATACAAATCTTTTACAAGTTTCAGAAATTACAGTTGGACAAATGTTGATGATTACACAAAGTAATTCAAATCTCTTAAATAATTACAATGATGGAAAAATTTTATCAGAAAATGAATTATATAAAAAAATAATTTCAGATGGTTTGTTAAATTCTGCAACTGAATTTATGAATGGTGAAGTTCCAAGTTCAAAAAATAAAATTTCCAGAACAGAAAAATTAAATCGTTTACTTTGTGCAAGATTTTTATGGAATCTTTATAACGGAAATAAAAATACTAAAGCTCAGTTATCAAAATATTCAGTTATGTTTGCAGGAATGGATGATTCGCCTGTTCCAGATGTTGAAATTAATTCACCAGATTTTGATGCAGTTTTAGGTTGTATTGAATTAGAATTTATGAATCTTACTGACGGGATAAATTTTGAAGGTGAAAAATCAGTTAGTGGAATTGAATTTAGTGAAAGTATAAAAAAGGTTAAATGATTTTTTTGAAGGAAATATTTTATGAAGATTAATTTTAAATTATTATTTGTTTGTGTCATTGTTGTGTTCGCTGTATTGTTTTGCTTGGCAGTTATGATTCATACAAAAAATAAAAATGAAGAAAAAAATAAGACAATGCAAATCGTAAATCCAATGAAAAAATCTACACCACAAGAAATTATTGAAACTATTGGTGTAAAATTTAATGAACCAAAAAATGTAAGTGAAATAAAATATTTTATTATTTCAAATCAAGTTGCTCAAATGAATTTTATTAAAGATGGAATTTCTTTTACAGCAAGAATAAAACCAGCAAATCAATTTGAAGATATTTCTGGAATGTATTTTAATTGGAACAATGAACAAGATTGTAAAATTGCTTGGTGTTCAGGGAAAATTTATTTTATGAATGATGCAGAAAATAAAAATCCTGGAATTTGTATTTGGTATGATGTTGCCCCAGGATTGATGTACAGTCTTTCTATGGATGATAAATCCAATCCAGAAATTTTATTGAATCTTGCAAACGAAATTTATCATAAAAGCCAAGAGTAAAAAAATCCAAAAGGAATTATTTATCACGATGCTGCAGATAGAGCTTTTGGTAATATAGCACCATATACAGTATTTGGGACCATTGAGGAGTAATTATGGCTCGACATAAGAAGATAGGGGATATATATAGATTTGATTTTGATGAAAAATATCATTGTTATTGTCAAATTCTAAAGGAAAACGACGTTTGTTTTTTTGATTTTTATTCTGATAATGAGAACGATGATATAAATGAAATATTAAATAAAAATGAAATATTTCGAATTTGGTTAGATAGAGATTGTTTTAAAAGTTCAAAATGGAAATTTATTTGTAATAAAGAACTTTTTGATTCAAGAAAAAATATAACAAAGAAATATAATAAACCTATTGGAAATGATTATTATCAAATATATGAAGAAGGTAAATTTGTTAAAGCAACAAGAGAAGAGTGTAAAGGATTAGAATACACAGCTGCATGGACAGAGTTAGGAATTATATATAGATTGAATTTTTCATTTTTTAATAAAGATATACCAGAACATATGAAGAAAAAACTACCATTTTACGAGTAAAAAAACGGAAAGGACAAGTTAAAACATAGTATTTTCTAGTTGTTCTAATTGTATTCCCAATTCCCATCAATAAAAATTTGTAGGAATAGTGGATATTTTAACTGAATTTTGTCAATAACTGGTCCAAATCATGTATCTGTAGTACCGACAGATATGTTAAAAATGCCAGAATGGCAAGCTTCTCGTGAACATGCAAATGAAAATCCTCATACATATACTAAAATTTTGCAGAGTATTTCAATAAAAATAAAGGATAATGGAAATGAGTAAACTACAAGATTTAAGTTGGGAAAAAGATAAGATATTACAAGAAGAAGCCATAAAATATTTTACTAACAATGAAAGTTTTGATTTTAATATCTTAATAAAAGATTCTCCTAAGGATTTAATGGAAAATTTGGTTGAAATAATTATCAATAAAGAAGTTACTGAACAATATAAAGCGACCGATGGATTGTTATTTCTTTTACAGAATTTATCATGGCCAGGTTCTGAAAAAGCAATGTCTTTACTTAAACATTTTCCTAAAGAAGTTCTTTTGCCGTATTTAGAAAAAACTTTGAAAGAAGCGGATAAAGAAAACGATGATAATTGGTTAGGAAATTTAAAGATGCTGATAAAATTTCATTCATTTATAAAGGATGATTTTAAAAATATTGATTTAGTTCAAATATTAAAGAAAGCAGCATGGTAGAAATTTATAGATATGCATGAGTACTGTCTATGTTATTTGAAATCAACAGATTCTAATGAGTTGTAATTACATAATTTTATATAAGAAAATGAAATAAAATTTTCTGTAAAAATAATATTTATACATTTTCCTTCTTCCCATCAATAAAAATTGATGTTACAAACTTTAAAACAAAAAATCCAGTAGAAAGTTTTTTACACAAGTCTACTGGATTTTAGGTTTCGAAATAAATTCGGAATGATAAATTATCAATATTAATAAATTTATTCTGCTTCTACTATTTCTACATATTCAGTTGCTTTGTCACCTGCGATTTTTCCAAATACTGTGATGTCGGCAACTGCGTTTCCTCCAAGACGGTTTGCTCCGTGTACGCCACCTGTTACTTCACCTGCAGCGTAAAGTCCTGGAATTACATTTCCGTTTTTATCAAGAACTTGTGTATCGGCATTGATTTTAATTCCACCCATTGTGTGATGAACAGCTGGTCCAACTTCAACTGCATAGAATGGACCAATTTCAATTTTGCGTGGCATTTCACTTGCTTTTCTTCCAAATTCTTCATCAAGACCTGTTTCAACTGCTTGATTATATTTTTTGATAGAAGATTCAAATTCTTTGGCATCAATTTTAAGTTTATCAGCAAGTTCTTTTAAGTCTTTTCCTTCTGTTAATAATCCTTGACTTGCATATCCTTCGATTGCTTTGAGTGAATCTCTAACTCCTTGGTCAAAAACTAAGAAAGCTGTTTTTCCTTTTTGATTTAGGATTGCATCTGACATTACATCACGAGTTGCCATTTCACTACCAAATCTTTTTCCGTCACGGTTAATCATGATAGCCCCGTTTCCGCGAACTGCTTCTGTAATCATAATATTTTTTTCTGGAACTACAGTTGGGTGAGTTTGAATTTGTTCCATATCAACTACATCGCCATTAAAATCTGTAATCCAAGATAGCGCATCCCCTGTAGCTCCTGCGTGATTTGTTGTTCCAAAGCCTTTAAGTGATGGTTTGTAAGAAACGATAATTTCTGGGTTTGCACCAAATCCACCTGTAGCAATAATTACAGCTTTTGAATTGATTTTATAATTTCCATTTGGAGTTTCTACGATAACACCTGCAACCTTTCCGTTATCATCAATTAAACTTGTAACTTTATTGTTGTAACGAATATCAATTCCTTGTTTAGTTGCTTGATTTTCCAAAACTTGAACAAGATGTGAACCTATAGCATCGCCACCAGTAGGTCTGTGTGTTCTGTTATTTGTAGAACCTGCCATTTTTCCAACATCATTTAAATCAGCTCCCATTGCTAAAAGCCAATCAACTGTGTCGCTAGAGTTTTCTACCATTGTTTCAACTAAAACTGAATCATTGATATTTTTTCCGCCAGACATTGTGTCTTCATAAAATTGTTTGTTGGAATCTTTGATACCAAGTTTTTTTTGAACAGAAGTTTCACTTGCGTTTAATCCACCTGTTGCATAATTTGTGTTACCACCTGCAATAGGCATTTTTTCTAAAACGATAACATCCATTCCTTTTGAATTTGCTTCAACTGCTGCACTTAATCCTGCTCCACCAGCACCGATTACAACAATATCAGTTTCTGTATCTGAGTATGAAACTTTTGCTTTTTCATTTTTTCCTGTAGCGTTTTTTGTTGCATCTTTTACCGCATCAAGAACACCGCGAGATGTATAAGTTGCACCAGAAAGAGCATCAACGCCTTCAACAGTTCCTTTTTCTTGGATAGTATCCAAAAGTTTTAATGCGTATTCTTTTGCAAAATCACTATCTTTAATAGAAAGCAATTCTGTATCTACGATTTTTCCATCTTTTGTGGTGATTTGAATTGTCATTTCACCTTTAAAACCTTCTCCAGAACCTGTCCAAATTCCGTCTTGGATAGTTGGAGTTTTTGTACAAGTTGTAATTGCAATTATACAAGCAATACTAAGTAAAACAAAAATAATTGTAGCAATTATATTAGATTTCTTCATAGATTCCTCCATAGTGAATTATAATAGATTTTTTACTTCTTGTGTATAAGAAAAAAACTTATTATACTACTTTTATGCAGACACAAAAAAAGGAATTATTTACACATAACGCACAAAGTATTCGAGATGTAATTCGCTATATTCGTCGATTTAAAAATGCAACAGTTGTAATTCACCTTGACGATAGAATTTTGGAATCACCTCTTTTTTCAAGTCATATAAGCGATATTGCCATGATGCACGACGCTGGTTTGAAAGTAATAATTGTTCCCGGTGCAAAAAAAAGAATTGACGAAGTTTTATCTATCAATAATGTTAGTTGGCAAAATAAAAATGGATTTAGAATTTCAGAAGAAAATTCAATTCCTTTAATTAAGATGGCTGCTTTTGATGTTTCAAATAAGATAATGACAGCTCTTTCTGCAAACGGACTTACCGCTTTAATTGGAAACTGGGTTCGTTCAAGAGCTAAGGGAATTATTGATGGTTTTGACTACGGAATTTGTGGCGAAATCGATAAAATTCATATTGAATCTTTGAATACAGTTTTAGAAAACGGATTTATTCCAATTTTCCCATGTATCGGTTGGAGTGCAAAAGGAAAACCTTATAATATTTCTTCAATTAAGTTGGCTTGTGAAACTGCAATTTGTTTAAAAGCGGATAAATTATTTTTCTTAACACCAGATACTTCAATTACAGAAAAAGATTTTATTATTTCAAAAGATATGCCTCTTTCACCAGAAGGTTGTATTCCTGCTCTTAATCTTGAAGAACTTGAAATCTTTTTAGATGATAACAAAGAAAATCAAAGCCCTGTTATCAATCTGTTGAAAAATGGTTTACAAGTTTGCGAAAGTGGAGTTTCTCGTGTTCACATTCTAAACGGACAAATTGATGGAACTTTACCTTGCGAAATTTTTTCTGATTTAGGTTCTGGAACAATGATTTACAAAAGTGATTACGGCGGAATCAGAAAAATGAATATCGATGATATTTCTCAGGTTCTTTCTTTGATGCGACCTTTTATCGAAAAAGGAATTTTACTAAATCGTACTGAACAAGATTTGCAAGAATGTTTTTCAGATTTTATTGTTTACGAACTTGACGGTGCAATTCGTGCTTGTGCTTCTCTTCATATTTACGATGAAGTTCAAGGGGAAATTGCTGCAATCGCTGTGGATAAAACTTGTTCTCACATGGGAATTGGACCAAAAATGGTTTCATATTTAATTGATGAAGCTAAAAAAGAAAATCTAAAATCAGTTTTTGTTTTAACAACACAAACTTCAGATTGGTTTGAAAAATTAGGTTTTATTCCAGATGATATTGAAACTTTGCCAGAAGAACGAAAACAACTTTGGACAAAAAAACGAAACTCAAAATTGTTCAGATTGAATTTAAACTAATTTTAGAATTTAATACTTACTTCGCCTGTAAAAAGTTCTGTAAGATTTTCTTCAAAGGAAGTTTGTAGTTTTTTCTTTACAAGAAGATGTCCTGTATCTGTAATATCCACAACTTGTGCTTGGTAACTTTGTCCAGAAAAAGTGTTTTCAATTACATCAACAGTTTTTCCAATTAGATTTGAACGATTTTTATATTCATTCATAACTGAAGAATGATTTTCTTTTTTCAAATCTTCTAAAATTTCTTGTAACAAAGTTTGAATTATTTTTTCGCGTAAAGAAAAATCAAGATTTGCACTTCCTGCAATTTTAGAAAGTTCTTTAGGAAATCCGTTTTTGTCTTCTTGTAAATTTATTCCAATTCCAATAATTGCAGGATTAATTTTTCCTTTTTGAGAAGTTGACAAAATTCCTTCAGTTAAAATTCCGCAAATTTTTTTATCTTGAATAAAGATGTCATTTACCCATTTTATTTGGCAATTTTGGCTTTCAAACTTTTCTAAAGTTTTGCAAACTGAAACTGCCACTTTTGGCGTAATGAGAGTAACATCATTTTCGTATTCTAAAAAATCTGTTTCAAAAATAATTGAAAGATAAATTCCACAATCTTTTGGCGAAAAAAAACTTCTTCCTAATCTTCCTTTTCCATTTGTTTGTGAGTTTGCAACAAAAATCGCTTTTATTGGAAGTTGATTATTTTTATCCTTATCAATTTGTTCATTTTGTTGCAAAGATGAAAGATATTCTCTTGCTCGTATGTTTGTGGAATCTGTTTGTTCATAAAAGAAATTATTTATAACAGTTAAATCCCGTTGCTTCAATTCCATCAACCCATTTTTTTGCTAAAGATTTTGCTGTTTGTAAATCGTGTTCTTTGTAGTTTCCACATTCTTTTGGATCTCGTCCAGGAATTTCTTTTTCATCTGGCCAAGATGCAACTTGTTTTAAAACTACTAACATTTTTTGCGCAATTTCTTCTTCAGTATGTTCATCAAAAATTGTTAGGTAAAAACCTGTTCTACATCCCATTGGAGAAAAATCGATAATTCCATCTAAAACATTTCTGATATATTCAGCAACTAAATGTTCCAAAGTATGAATACTTGCGATAGGCATAAATTCTTCATTTGGCTGACAAAATCGAATATCGTATTTTGAAACAATATCACCTTTTGTTCCAACTTTTTTTGAGGCTTGTCGCACATAAGGTGCTGTAACTTTTGTGTGGTCAAGATTAAAACTTTCCACATTATATTTTTGATTTTCCATGTTTTGTTTCCTTTGTGTTTTCTAAAAATTTTCTAACATATTTGTAACTGTTTGTCCACTAATTTTTGCAGCAACTTCGCGATTAAATGAATATTCATTTTCTACACTTTCATCAGCAGAGTCTGAAATACATCGAATAATTACAAATGGAATTTTATGTAAAAAACAAGTATGTGCTATTGCAGTTCCTTCCATTTCTACACAAAATGGATTACAGTTTTCTTTGATTTTATTTTTTACAGTTTTATCACAAACAAAAATATCTCCAGATGCAACTCGACCTTTGTAAAGTGCAGAATTATTTTCTGAAACAAAAGAATTTTCTGCTAAATTGATTAAATTTTCATCAGCCTTGAAGAAAGTTGGCATTCCTGGAATTGTGCAAGGTTCATCTCCAAAGAAAGTTGTATCAGCATCATGATAAACACAATCTGTAGAAACTACGATATCAAGTGGTTTTAATTCTTTTGCCATTGCACCAGCAATTCCGGTATTGATAATGTGAGTTACATCAAATTTGATAATTAAAAGTTGTGCACAAAGGGCAGCATTTACTTTTCCAATTCCACTTTGAACAACAACACATGATTTTTGATTAATTTCGCCTTCATAAAAAACTAGATGAGAAATTTCTGTTTTTGATTTGTTTTTCATTAAACTACAAAGATGTTGGATTTCAATGTCCATTGCTCCAATAATACCGAATTTTACTTGATTTTGTTCCAATTTTTTCTCCTTAATGTTAAGATTTTCAAATAAATGTAAATTATGTTAAAATTTGCAAAAAAAATACATTAAATGCAAGATTTTTTATTGACATTATATCATAGTTTTGCTAATATAACCATAACAATATTGTGTACAAGAGAGTCGCTTTTTTCTCCTCCTTTTGCGACTCTTTTTTTTTGCCCTTTTCATTTTACCATATCTTTTAAGAATTCTCTCTCTTTTTCAATATATTTTTTTAGAGTTTCAGATATTATGTGCGGATTTGCCTTAAAAAAGAAGAAGAAATTTGCTTTTTCTGCAACTTCTTCGTTATATTTTGCAATATTTGTTTTTAAACTTTCGTATCGAACAATGATTTTATGAGTTTGTGCAAAGTTTTTTATCTTTGTCAAAATATGAATTGAATAAAAAACATCAAGCATAAAAATTCCGTAGAAAAAGCCAAGAAGAAAAGTAAAACCTAAATTTTGTATTATCCAAACAACTGCTATATCCATAAAATTATCTAAAAAAGCATAATAAAAGAAGCTTAAAACAAACCAAAAAAAAGTGAATTGGGGACAAATTATACCCTGCAAATTTCCTTTTAGATTTGAATAATCCCAAAGTTTTACTTTCATTCCCTTTACAAAAATGATACCTGCAATATATTCCATAATAGTAATTACGATTGCCATTAATAAAAATAAAGCAAGGTGTCTAAAAACTAGATTAGGAATAAACAAAAGTTGAATTTTTGATAAATAATATAAAATACAAAGTGAAAATCCGTAAATGGGAAGATATGGACCTCTTAAAAATCCAGGATTTATCCATTTATGTTCTGTATTTGAAAGTAAAAAAAATCTTTTAAAAATTAATTCGATTATCCAGCCTAAAACACTTCCAAACAAAAAAAGAAATGATAATGTAAAAAAAGTTTTCATAATAGAAATATAAGTTGTGGAAGAATAAATATCAAAATTCTAAAATTATAAAAAAACATATTATTGACAAAAAAAATGTATTTTGATATTTAAATTTTTATGTTTAGTTTTTTGCTTTCACTAATTTATCTTGCTTTTATCAGTTTAGGACTTCCAGATGCACTTTTAGGTTCAGCATGGCCAATTATGCATGGTGAATTAAATGTTCCAATTTCTTATGCTGGATTTATTTCAATGATTATAGCCGGTGGAACAATAATTTCAAGTTTTTTTAGTGATAGAATAATTAAAAAGATTGGAACAGGCCTTGTTACTGCAATAAGTGTTGGAATGACAGCCTTTGCTCTTTTAGGTTTTTCTATTTCAACAAAATTTTGGATGCTTTGTCTTTTCAGTATTCCCTACGGATTAGGCGCAGGTTCTGTAGATGCTGCTTTGAATAATTTTGTTGCACTTCATTACAAAGCTCGACATATGAGTTGGCTTCATTGTTTTTGGGGAATTGGTGCAACATTAGGTCCTGTAATTATGGGACAATGTTTGATAAATCAAAATTCTTGGACTTTAGGATATGTTGTTGTAAGTTTAATTCAAATTGGGCTAACAATATTTTTATTTTGTTCACTTTCAATTTGGAAAAAAGCAAGAAAAACTACTGAAGAACAAAAAGAGGAAATATCAAAATCTTTATCTTTAAAAGAATTGATAAATTTGCCAAAAGCAAAATCAGCCTTAGTCGGTTTTTTTTGTTATTGCGCTTTAGAATCTAGTGCAGGATTGTGGGGTGCAAGTTATATGGTTTTAGAAAGAAATATTCAACCAGAAATTGCTGCAAAGTGGATTTCAACTTTTTATTTTGGAATCACAATTGGAAGATTTTTAAGCGGGTTTATAACTTTAAAACTTTCATCACAAAATATGGTTAGACTTGGACAGTTCGTTCTTTTATTAGGTGTTATTATAATCTTATTACCAACATCAATAAATTTTCTTTTAGTAGTTGGATTTTTATTTATTGGTTTAGGTTGTGCTCCAATTTATCCAAGTATGCTTCATTCAACTCCAGAAAATTTTGGGAAGGATGTTTCTCAATCTATAATGGGAAAACAAATGGCTTCTGCTTATGTAGGTTCTACTTTTATGCCTCCTGTTGTGGGTTTCCTTGTGGATAATTTATCTCCAAAATTATTTCCTTTTATTTTATTTTTAATTTTAGTTTTGATGTTTTTTATGACAGAAAGGCTTTACAAATTTTCTTCCAAAAAATTAAATAGTTCAAAGTAATAAGCTTGTAAAAAATCTTCTTTGCTATTAAATGTATCGTGTTCTACTTGTGGCATAAAAATTATTTTTGTATTTTCTGTTCTTCTAGCAAATTTGTCTTGTGCCTTTGGGCTTACTAAATTATCTTTTTCTGCTTGAACAATTAAAATTGGAATATTTATTTTTTTCAACTGTTTTGGCTTAAAAATATTACCTGTTGCTTCCAAAGCTGCATTTACCCAAGAAAAAGTTGCTCCGTTTGTTTGATAGTAAATATTTTCGTTTCGTAAGTCTGAAACATATAGATATCTTGCTTTTGATTTTGTAGAAGATTTTTTTATTTCTACTTTTTCATTTGGGATAAATTCTTGATGGTCAAAAGCAAAGGATGCACCCTTGTTAAATCCTATTGCTGCATTTACAAATGCTTTTACAATTGGTTTGGGAATGCCTAAAAGATTTATTCCCATCATTGGTGCGTTCAAAATTGCTGCATCAAAATATTCTGGATATTCTTCAATTAGTAATGAGCCTACACAACCTCCCATAGAATGCGCAAAAAGAAAAATCGGTTTATTTTCAGAATTAGGAAGTAGAATTTTGTTGTAAATTAAAGAAGCATCATCGATGTAAGTTTTAAAATCGTCAATGTGAACTTTTGACAAACTATCTTTTATTTCTCGTGAAGAAAATCCATGTCCTCGTTGGTCATATCGAACAATGTTGTACCCTTGTGTCAAAAAATAATATGTGATTTCATCAAATTTTCTTGTAAAACTGGTAAAGCCATGAATTAACAAAATTGTTCCTTTACTTTCTGGAAGAAAAAAAGTTTCGTAGTAAAGTTGATTATTATCGGGTGTTTCAATAAAACCGGTTTTTATATTGGAATCTAAAAAGGGCAGTGCAACATTTTGCATTTGAATAAAAAAAATTTCGTCTTTGAAAATATTAAGATTTTTATTATTTTTTTCATAATCTATTGTTACTTTGTTAAATGGTTTACTTGCAAAACAAGAACAAAAAGTAAAAAAGACAAAAAATGAAAGAAAAATTTTTTTGTAGAATTTTATAAAAAGATGAGATATAAATAACATATTATCCTCGATAAAAAAGTTTAAAGACAAATAAATCTATGTCTTTGTACTCTAAGGATAATGTATAAAAAATGAAATTTCAAAAAAAGCCAACTGTCGGACTCGAACCGACTACCTGCACGTTACGAGGGTGCTGCTCTGCCCGGTGAGCTAAGTTGGCAATATCTACTTAATTGAAAAATTATCTTTGTTGACATCGAGAATCTACAAAGCGTTTCATATCACTAATATTATTTACGATTATATAGTTTGTATAAATTTCTATTTTGTGTTTTTCCACAAATTTGTTTAACTCATCTCTAACTTGATTTATAGTAAGTCCTGACCAATGTGCAACATCTTGGATTGTAAGATTAAATCGTCTGGTGCGCTCATTTGGGTTTGGACAAGGATTCATTTCATCAAACATAAGGAAAACATCACCGATTCTTGCTTGTGGATCAGCAATAACCAAAGTTCTAATACGACGCTTTTGATCGTAAATTCTTTTACAGAAAAGTTTGATAAGAATCATTGCAATTTGTGGATTTCCTGTAATTAAAAGTTCAAAGTTTTGTTTGTTAAATTCTAAAACTTCAACTTTATCAATAGCTACACAAGTTGCAGAGCGAGGTGTATTTTCAAGGATTGCCATTTCGCCAAAAAATTCACCTGGCATAAGAATATCTAAGTTTTTCTTTTTGTTATTTACGCATTTTACAAGTTGAACTCGACCTGTTTGAATCAAGTAAAAACAATCACCAGGTTCGTATTCAGAAATAATTACAGAACCTGCTTCAAAAGTTTTTGCAAAACGAGAGAATGCTGGTAGAGAAAATTGTTTCAATCCACTTGGAACTGGCGGTGGAAGAACAGTATCATCATTAAATTTATATGGATTCTGTTTTGTTAATTCCTGAACTTCTAATCGTTTTTTTGATGCTAGATAAAGCTGTTTCATTGTGTTTGTATTTGGAGCACTTGGATATCGTGTAAAAAACTTAAGACAAACATCACAACAAGCTTTGTTTTGATTATCTTCATAAAAACATTGAGCAACAGATTGCATTCCTGAGAAAGGATTTATTTCTTCATGACTGTTCAAAATTGATTCAGTTTTTTTATGGATATTTCTCAATTGTTTTGAGAAAACCTTTAGCATTTTTAAAATAACTGATTTATTTGTACTAAAAAGTTGTTCAAATTCTGAAAGAGACATTGCAACTGTAACTGAATCTGCAAGAACTGTTGCTGTTTCTTCTCGAGGGAAATGACCGAAAGCAGATTTTACACCAAAAAATTCACCTTCGCGGATGTGTTCTACAACATTTGCACCAGTTTCAATATCAACACTTGAGAGTAAAATATAGCCTTTTTGTAAAATAAAAATGCGTTCATCTCTATCACCTGAAAAATAAATGATAGAACCTTTTGTATATTGTATTGTCTTTGGCATATTTTACTCCATAAGAAATAGATAAACTTTAATATTATTCTATCATAAATAATCAAAATATGCTATCCTTTTTATAATGATAGATTTACATACGCATTCAAATTGTTCAGATGGAGATTTATCGCCTGAAGAGCTTGTTGAATATGCTTATAAAAAGAAAATTGAAGTTTTAGCCTTAACAGACCACGATACAATTTCTGGACTTGAAAGAGCCAGTGCTCATGCACAAAAATTAGGAATTGATTTTGTAAAAGGAATTGAACTTGGAATTGAATGGCCCTCTGGAGAATTTCATCTTTTAGGGTATGGACTTTCTAAAGTTTCACAGAGTTTACTAGATTTGATTGAAACCTTGCAAAAAAATCGTGAAGAAAGAAATTTACGAATTGTAGAAAAGTTAAAAGAAATAGAAGTTTTTACATCTCTTGAAGAATTATACGAAATTTTTAATACAAAAAATATTTGTCGGCCTCATATTGCTGATTTTTTGGTTTCTAAAAAAAAGGTGAAAACTCGACAAAAAGCCTTTGATTTATATCTTGCAAAAGGTAGACCAATTTATGAAAAAAAAGTTGGAATGAATCTAGATGTTGCAATTCAAGCAATAAAAGATTCTGAAGGAATTCCTGTTTTAGCTCATCCTTTATCACTTTATGTTTCTTGGGGAAAAATTGAAGGCGTATTAACTGATTTGAAGGAACGAGGAATTTGTGGTCTTGAAGCATGGCATTCTGGAGTTCGATTAAGTGAAGCAAAACGCCTTGAAGAACTTGCTAGAAAACTTGGATTTTTTGTTACAGCAGGAAGTGATTTTCATGGGGAAAAGGTGAGAGCTGATAGAAAAATCGGACATACGGCAGGTGGATTAAAAATTGATTCTCGTTTTTGGCAAGATGAATTATCTGTTCAGTTAAAAAATATTTAAAATTTTTCTTAAAAAACATCAAATTTTTCATTTTTTTAATGATAATAACTATGTAGTTTTTCTTGAGCGGAGGAATATGAACATAGTTAGTTTTTCACCTTTTGGTTACGAAGGAAACATAGTTTCTGTAGAAGTGGATTTGCGTCGGGGAATTCCCGCCGTTGACTTAGTAGGTTTAGCTGATAACGCAGTAAAAGAGGCACGAGAACGAATGCGGTCAGCAATAATCAATTCTGGATTCGATTTTCCAAAAGAGCGAGTTCTTATAAGTTTGTCACCTGCAGACTTAAAAAAAGAAGGGGCGGGATTTGATTTAGCCATAGCATTAGCAGTAATGATTAATCCAATAAATGAAAAATTAGTTGATAAAACTGTTCTTGTTATGGGTGAGTTAGAACTTTCTGGAAATTTACGACCAGTTAGAGGAATTCACGCTGCAGTTTCTACTGCAATTTCTTTGGGTATAAAAACTTGTATTGTTTGTTCTGAAAATGCTCCAGAAGCTTGTGGAATTAGAGGAATGAAAGTCTTATCCTGTAATAACTTAAAAGAGGCATACGATTCAATAACTTCTTTAGGTGATGATTCTGAAGAAATTGAGACAAATGAAAAAATTCAACAAAAAAATAACTCTGTAGAATTTTTACCTGTAGATTTATCTCAGGATTTTTCTTTAATTAAGGGTTTGCCTTTTTTAGTACGAGGTTTACAAATTGCTGCTAGTGGAGGGCATAATCTTTTAGCTTATGGACCTCCTGGTTGTGGAAAAACTCTCGCTTTACAAAGATTTTCATCTCTACTTCCATGTCTTGAATCAGAAGAATCTTTAAGTGTAACTAGAATTTATAGTTTGGCAGGACTATTGCCTCCTAAATCATCTTTGGTAAAAAAGCGACCTTTTAGAATTCCTCATCAAAGTGCTAGTTTAGAGGGAATGATTGGCGGAGGAATAAATTGTCGGCCTGGAGAAATTTCTTTGGCTCACAATGGAGTTTTGTTTTTAGATGAGGCGGCAGAATTTAGAACTTCTGTTTTACAGTCTTTACGAGTTCCAATTGAATCTGGAAAAGTTACTTTAAGTAGAGCAGGACGACATACAGTTTTTCCTGCAGAATTTCAGCTTTTGATTGCAACAAATCCTTGTCCTTGTGGAAATTTTGGTAGTGATACAAAAATTTGTGTTTGTTCTGCTCATGCTGTGGAACAATATTGGAAAAAATTTTCAGGTCCTTTATTAGATAGAATGGATATTCGAGTTCCTGTTTTTAATTCTTCAGAAAATATTTTGGCAGAAGACAAGAAACAAGAAAATGAACAAATTTCTTTTTCTACGGAATTTTTGCGTAAAGAAATTGCAACTGCAATAAAAGTTCAAAAAAGTAGGCAAGGAAAACTAAATGCTCGGCTTTTGCCAGAAGAAATAAATTATTATTGCAAATTAGATGAAGAATGCAATGATTTTATGAATTCTCAAATTAAAAAATATGATTTTTCTGCTCGTGGAGTTCATAGTTGTATAAAACTTGCAAGAACTATCGCTGATATGCAAGAATCCTATGCAATTCGTCTTGAAGATTTAAAAGAAGCTGTTTCTTATAGGAAAAATGAAGGAGGTATAAATAGCATTATAGATTTTTGATAAAATAGTTTTTTCTTTTAAGTTTTGCTATACAAAACTGTTTGGGTTTTCAGTTTTGTATAGCTTTTTTTATAGAAAATTAAATTCCAAATCTAAATCCAACACCTACACCTAATCCAGAACCAGCAAAACTTCGAGCAAAGTTTGTAGATTGTGTAGAAATCATAAAGTCAATTTCAAAAAGACGAAGGTTAAGAGCAATATCTAGTTGCTGAGCAAAAATTGAATCTATGTAAGATGTTGTAAATGCAGGAACAAGAGGACCTAAATATGATTTTGCTGTGATACTATAATCAAATCCAAATCCAAGTAAATTTTTTAGAGTAAAATCTGCAAATTTAAATTGAATCATTGGTGAAATTACTAATATGTTTGAATTAAAAATTTTCCAATTTGCATTAAATCCAATTTTAAAAGGTCTAACAAGTTTTATTGCGTCTTCCTCAGTAGCGATATTATCTGAAAGTTCGTAATTAAAATTACTTGTGTCTACTGTACCATTCTCAATAAATTGATTTAAGATTCCTTCCATTGTAAAATCTAAAGTTGCTGTGTACTTATTTGTGCAAGATAAGTTTGCTGGTACAATTGGAACATGTGTTAAAAATGCACCTACCTCAAGATTTTCAAAAAGTTTGTATCCTGCGTAAATAGAAATATCAAATCCACCATGAGCAAAAGCATCTGTAATCATATTTGCTGAAAATTCACCTAGATTATTTAATGGTAAGGCACTATAAACAGATGCAGTTGTATTTCCTTTAGCAGAAATTTTACCATCTTCATTAATAACAGAAGTAACTGTTGCAGATGTATATGGCACATAGAAAACTGGAATATAATAGGATGGAGTAGCCTTTATTGTGAGTTTGCTAATTGGAATTTCTAAACTAAATGAATTTTCTTCATAAACGCTAACACCAACTCCTGCCCCAATAGAAAATTCTTCGTCAAGTTCGTTTCCATTAGCAAGAAAGTTTATTAAACCTTTTTCTAGAGCAAAGTTTACATTAGATTGTACATCAGTAAAAAAACTAGTTCTAAAAATACTTGTGTTGATATTCATAAAAAAATCTGCATCAACATTTGCGTTTAATCCTAAACCACCTTTTCCAATACCATTATTTATGTCATCCATATTGATAATAATTTCTTCTTTTAAGAAATCTGAAATATGGAAATAGTTATTAGAAAGACCTACAGTTGCGTCAAATCCAATTTCAAAATATCTATCCCAAAATCGTTTTTTTTCTTTTTTAGGTTCTTGTGTACTTTCGTCGTTAGAAAATAAACCTCTTTCATCATTTTGTATATCAGAATCTTGTGCAAAAATATTTAGAGTAAACAATAAAACTAAAAGTAGGGCAAAAAATTTCTTTATATTTTTCATATTAGAATTCTCCTTCAGTTTTTGTATTTTCTAAATCAATAGTGTAATCAATATCGGTTTTTACCTTTCCCTGTAATGTTACATCTAATGAAGCATTCCGTAAAAATTTGTAATCTGTGTTATTTGTTTTATTTCCAGGAAACTGTAGTTCTAATTTGTCTGGATAAAAAGGATTTGTATTTTGGATATACTGAGCATCTTTTTCATCAAATTTTAGTTCAATAGTTCCTTTTCCTTTGCCAAGTTTTACAGCTTTAGAAAATTTTTGATTTTCGGAATTTGTATCTTCGATAACAAGGTTCAAAGCTATTCCTGTGTTGTTTGTGTATTTTAGAATAATACTTGCGTTTTCAATATAATCAAAAACAGTTGATAAACCTTCAATTTCTGCACCAGGTTCACGATTTAGCAAGTCTGTTTCTTCGGTTGGTTTTTCATCAGAAGATTCGTTTTCTTCTGGATTTTCACTTTCTTTACCTTCTGTATCATTTCCCATATTTTGCATTAATGACATAATATCAAAAGATGCATAACCTTTTTCATTTGGTTTTACAGTAAAAATTATTGGTAAATCGATAAACATTCCAAGTTTAATTTCAGAACTTTCTGAAAGTTTATCAAGTGATTCTTTTTCGATTAGAATTCCTGATGATAAATTTGTGTCATTACTTGTCTTGTTTCCAATTTGAATATCATATTCAAATTTAATATCAGAAGCTCCAGAAAATAAAATATCTGTTAATCCTTCGATAGATAAACTAGGATTTTCTAGTGGGTCAATAATCAAAGAATTTTCGTCAGGCGTTAATTCTGGAGATTTTGTGATTCTTATTTGTTCTTTTTCATTTCCACCAAGTAAGAATTTTGTTTTTTCTTCACCCTTTTCTACATAAGATACTTTTATAGAACCAGTTAATTCTGCTCCAGCGAAAGGTCCACCTTCTTCTAATAAAGCACTTGAAATATAGAGTTTTGGTGTGATTCCTGATAGGGATAAATCATTTCCTAAAAATTGGGTAAAGGCACTCAAATCAAGCGGTTCACTTCCTTCTTCTTCGTTAGGGAATGAACCTTTGAATCCTGAATAATCTTCTGGAAGTTTGAAAGCAAGACTTTTCCAATCAACTATTAATTCTACTTGTCCATAAAATTTATAATCTGTTCCTGTTGAAATATTTTCTAAAGTTATAACTCCATTAGAAGATGGTAATGATAAATCTATAGATAAATCAAAAGCTGTTGATTCATCTATATCTATTTTAAGAGGATTTTCTTTTGAACCAGAAGTTATTTTTTCTGGTTCAGAAGGTAAGGAAAGTTGATTTCCTTCAATAGTAAGTTCTTTATCAGTTATTTTTAAGAAATCAGAAGATAGTTTCATTTCTGCATCAAAAGGAAGACCGTTACAAAGATTTAGAGCAAGACCTACTTCGTTAAATGTAATTTGAGAAACATATTGAGATATTTCTCCTAAAGATGTCGAAATTTCTTGTGTAAGGTTGTCTGTTGGAATAAGAGAGTCTAATAAATAAATTTTTTCAAACTTATTCATTGTTATTTCTGCACTAACTCCTATAGGTTGTGTAAAATCAATAGTTGCATCTGTAGCTTTGATTGATAAACTTCCTGAAAAGTTTATAGGTTTTGTGTTTAACTTTTGTCCAGCAAGTGAAATTTTATTATCTTCAACTGTTTTATCAGTTATATTTAATCCAGAATAATCTTGTTCCTGATATGTATCAGAATCTTGTGTAAGAGAAAGTGTTGTTGTAGCTTCTATTCCTTCTGGTAAATTTAAATTAAAAAAGATTTGTCCATCTGTATTATCAGAACCAATAACAGCTCCTTTAAAATCTTTAAGGGCTCCTGATAAATCAATTGGATTTAATGCCGGAAAATCTACTACGATAGGATTAATTGTGGTAAAACCTGTAACTTTACTTATATTCATATTATTGAATTTAGTTTCAGAAGTTTTAATTGTTATTTCTTTGCCTACAGAACCTCCTTCAAAAGTTACATTTATGATAACTCCTATTTCTTTAGGAATTGTTTTTCCTGCCATATCTAAAGAAATATTTAATCCTTCTCCAGTTACAAGATCAGCAACAACATCACTTGAAACCAAAAAATCTTCTTTTGAAAGATTATTTACTTTATCTAAGGAAATTGAACCACCTTCATCAATAATTTTCCCATTATTAACTTTTTCTCCGTCAGCTATTGCAATATAATTAATTTTAGCAGCTAAATCTGGAGATGCACCTTCAAGTTGTTTGAATGAAAAAACTAATTCTGTACCATTTCCAAAGGAAAGAGAATCAAATTCATCATCACAAAGTTCTGTCAACATTCCAATAGATTGATTTTGTATACTTAAATCAGAACCTGGTTCTACGGCATTAAAAGAAAGGGAAGAAAATTCATTTTTTATAGAACCACTAATTTCATTACTAAATTCTAATGAAATAGGCTCAATTTCAATAGTTTGATTAATTTCAGGAATAGAAAACAATGTTGCAGGTGTAATCCCGTCTTCTTCATAACCAAAACTTAATGATTCTAAGTCTGTTAATGAATTTAATTTTTCTTCAGGATTTAATCCTGGAATTTCCACTGCAAAATCCTTATGTACAAGGAATCTCATTGTTTCATCATTTTCATTATGTTTATAATCATAAATTGAAATATCTTGGTTTTCGCCAAGCATTTCTTGAATTTTTTCTACAGAAAAGTAGTCTGTAAGAGAAACATCAATTTTTCCTAAGGATGCTTGAATTTCAGGATCCGCCTGAATTGTGATTTTTTTTGGAGTTGTAATATTTGTACAAGAAAAAAGAATTGCTATAAAAACAAAAATACAACTTGCTAAAAAATTTCGATTTAAAATTTTACTCATAAATTTATACCTCTTGATAAAGTTATATAGACAATACTCCAGTGTAGATTATAACACCTAACTTGAAAAAAAAATATACAATTTATGAGTAATAATTAAAGATTTTATAAAAATTTAAAATTTAAAACCGCAACCAATTGTTAAAATTGAACCTTCTGAGCCAAAGGTAAGTTCTGCTGTTCCAAATAAATTATCTGAACCAAACCAAATTCCCAAAGGAACTATGCTTCCTGCGTAAAATGGTGCAAGAACTTCTCTTTCCTTAGTAATCGAAAATAATAGTTCTCCACCAAAGCCAACTTCTCCGTAAAGTTTAATATTTTCTTTATCAAAATAAATTCCTCTAAATTTAAATTGTAAAGTAGTGTACATAATATCTGTTTTGTTTTCATCTATAGCTATTACAGGAAGCCCTGTTGAAAAAGTAGTACCAATTCCAATTCTAGGTTTTATATAGCGTAAATATTGAACCGAAACAGATGGGGTATAAATAAAATCACCTGAGGTTTCCATATTAGCTAAGGCTACAATAATACTTTCCGTATAAGGAAGCATTCCTAATTTGATTTGAAGCTCATTCTTGTTAGCACTTAAGTTTTCATTATTTTGTGCTAAAACAGAAAAAGTACAAATAAAGGTAATACATAAAATAATAATAAATTTCTTCAAAATGTCCTCCACGACATAAAAATATAGGAACTAAGTATAACACAACTTGTAAAAATCTGATTGAAATTTTTATCATTTTTTCGTAAAATTCCAGAACTATGGAATTCACACAAGAACAAATTGATGCACTCGTTGTAAACGAAGTGTCTATTATGAAAAAAATTGCTGACGAATTGAACATTCGTGTTCAACAAGTTGGCGCAGTTATTTCGTTGGTTAATGAAGGATGTACAATCCCTTTTATTTCTCGTTACCGAAAAGAAGCTCACGGAAGCCTTGACGAAATTCAAGTTAGAGATTGTGATCACCTTTTTAAAAGTTATACAAATTTAGAAACTCGACGTCTTGAAATCGTAAAAGGTATTTTTTCACAAGGAAAATTAAACGAATCTCTTTATGAAGCTGTAATGAATGCTAAAACTCTTACAGAACTTGAAGATTTGTGGACTCCTTTCAAAAAGAAAAAGAAAACTCGAGGGATGTTGGCTACAGAAAGAGGTCTTGAACCTTTGGCAGAAGCAATGTTAGAAATGAATGATTCAGAAATCGAAAAGAAAGCTGAAGAATTTGTAAAAACTGATGCCGAAGTTGAAGAATTAAATGTTCCAGATGTAAAAGCTGCTTTAGATGGTGCAATGGATATTCTTGCAGAAAGAACTTCTCAAGATTCACAAAATCGTTCTGATGTACACGATTTTTATGTTTCAACTGGACTTATCAAAACAAAAGGTATCGGGGATGAAGAAGTTGCAAAAACATCAGTTTATCAGATGTACTGGGATTATTCTGAACCTCTAAATCAAATTAAAAGCCACCGTATTCTTGCTATCAATCGTGCAGAAAGAGAAAATGCTCTTGAAGTTTCTATCGATGTTGATGTTGAAGGTGCAATCGATTTATTAAAGAAAAAATACACAATCAATAATAAATATCACGCTGAAGCTATTGAAGACGGACTTGTTCGCCTTCTTTCACCTGCTGTTGTTCGTGAAATTCGAAGCGATTTAGCAGACGAAGCCGACGACCACGGAATTGGTGTTTTTAGCGAAAACTTAAAAAATCTTTTGATGACACAACCAATCAAGGGAACTCGTGTTTTAGGTGTTGACCCTGGTATCAGAACTGGAACAAAATGTGCCGCTTTAGATGAAACAGGAAAATATCTTGGATACTTCCTTATCAAACAAGTTGCAGAACCAGAAGCATCTATGGCTGCTGTTCGAAAAGCAATTAAAGATTACAATATTCAACTTGTAGCAATCGGAAACGGAACAGGAACAAGAGAAGTTCAAGAAATTGTTGCAAAAGTAATTGGCGAAAACTTCCCAGAAGTAATGTACACAGTTGTTGATGAATCAGGTGCATCTGTTTATTCAGCAAGTGATACTGCTCGTGAAGAATTCCCTGACCTTGACTTAACAATTCGTGGTGCAATTTCAATGGGACGAAGATTACAAGATCCATTAGCAGAATTAGTAAAAATTGACCCAAAAGCAATTGGTGTTGGTCTTTATCAGCACGATGTTAATCAGAAAAAACTTTCAGAAACATTGGACGAAGTTGTAGGTTCTGTTGTAAATCAAGTTGGTGTAAATTTGAACACTGCTTCATATCACTTGTTAAAATATGTTTCTGGAATTAATGGAACTTTGGCAAAAAAAATCGTTGCATATCGTGATGCTCACGGAAAAATTACAAGTCGCGAAGATTTAAAGAAAATTTCTGGTCTTGGGCCAAAAGCCTTTGAACAATGTGCAGGATTCTTAAAAATTCCTGAAAGTTCAAATCCACTTGATAATACTTGGGTTCATCCAGAAAACTACGAAGCTGCAAGTCAGGTTCTTCCTTTAGTTCAAGCAAATTCAGATGTTACAGCAACTTTGAAAAAAGAACTTAAAGAAAAATATAATCTTGGTGAAACAACAATTTCTGATATTATTGACGAATTGAAAAAGCCAAATCGTGACCCTCGCGAAGGTTTCCCAAAACCAATTATGCAAAAAGGTGTTGTAACTTTTGAAGACTTAAAAGAAGGAATGAAAGTTACAGGAAAAATCAAAAATGTTGTTGACTTTGGTGCTTTCGTAGATTTAGGAATTAAAGAAACAGCGCTTCTTCACATTTCTGAATTAAGTGATACATTCGTTTCTGACCCAATGGAAGTTATCAAAGTTGGTGATATAAAAGAATGTACAATTATCGGTCTTGACCCAGATAGACGCCGAATCAGTCTTTCTCTCAAAAGTGATGCAACAAGCCGAATCGGAAGTTCTGGTGTAAGTAGTTCTGCTCCAAAATCAGATGCTCCTGCTGGTGCAAAACGAGTTGTTAGAGTAAAACCTGCAGGAAGTTCAGATAAAAAGCCTGTAACTCCACGACCAAACAACGATAGACCAAAACAATATCAAGGTAGCGATGATGGAATGAGTTACAATCCATTTGCCGCATTGTTAAAAAAATAATCAAAATATTGATTAAATGAAAGACTGTCTGCAATTCGTAGGCAGTCTTTTTTTTCTTCCTATAGAATAAATCCATTTTTTTTGGTAAAATTCACAGTATGAAAACTTCACAATTAATGTTATCTACTCTGCGAGAAATTCCTGCAGACGCTGTAATTGCAAGCCACCAATTGATGTTGAGAGCTGGCTTAACAAGAAAACTTGGAAATGGTCTTTATTCTTATATGCCTTTAGGATTGCGTTCTTTACGCAAGGTTGAAAATATCATTAGAGAAGAACTTGATAAAGCAGGTCTTCTTGAAATGAAACCTACTGTTGTAGTACCAGGTGAACTTTGGAAAGAAAGTGGTCGCTGGAATACAATGGGTGTAGAAATGCTTAGAGCAAAAAATCGTGGTGGACAAGATATTGTTATCAGTCCTACTGCAGAAGAAGCATTTACTGCTCTTGTTAGAGATACTTTAACAAGTTACAAACAATATCCTGTAATTCTTTATCAAATTAACACAAAATATCGTGATGAAATTCGTCCTCGCTATGGTGTAATGCGTGGTCGTGAATTTATCATGATGGATGCATATTCTTTTGACATTGACCAAAAATCCCTTGATGAATCATACGAAAAATGTGCTGCTGCTTATCGTAGAATTTTTAAACGAATGGGACTTTCTACAATTTCTGTAAAAGCAGATACAGGTGCTATGGGTGGTTCTGGTTCAGAAGAATTTATGGTTGAAAGCGAAGTTGGGGACGATACACTTATTCTTTGTCCAAAATGTGATTATGCTGCTAATGTTGAAAAAGCTACATGCCAAGATGATATTGCTTTAGATAAAGACGGAAATCCACAAGTTGCAACTGATAAAGCAGTTGAAGAAATTGATACACCAAATGTAAAAACAATCGAAGATTTGGCAAATTTCTTAAAAACAACACCTCAAGCATTTATCAAAACATTGATTTACAAAGTTTCAAATTGTGGAATTGAACTTCCGGGGCAAAAAGACGAAGATAAATTCGTTGCAGTTTGTATCCGTGGAGATTTAGATGTAAATGAAGCAAAACTTTGTGCAGTATTAAAAGCAAGTGATGCAGAACTTGCAAGTGACGAAGATGTTTCAAGAATTACTGATGCACCAGTTGGATTTGCAGGTCCTGTA
This sequence comes from Treponemataceae bacterium, assembly GCA_036307825.1. Classification (GTDB taxonomy): domain Bacteria; phylum Spirochaetota; class Spirochaetia; order Treponematales; family Treponemataceae; genus RGIG9060. The sequence continues at coordinate 95,613 of JAXJWW010000042.1, forward strand.
AAACTTACAAAAGCTCCTGTTATTGCTGATAAATCTGTAATGACAATGCACGATTCTGTAACTGGTGGACTTAAAAAAGATGTTCACTTTATCCATGTTGAACCAAATAGAGATTTTACTCCTTTTATGGTTGCTGATGTTCGCACAGTAAAACCAGGTGATAAATGTCCTGATTGTGGTGCAGAATTCTACACAAAAAAAGGAAACGAGCTTGGACACATCTTCAAACTTGGGGATAAATACACAAAATCAATGAATGTAACATATCTTGATGAAAACGGAAAACAACAAACTCCGATTATGGGATGTTACGGAATTGGTGTTGATAGAACTTTAGCTTCAATTATCGAAGAACATCACGATGAAAACGGAATCGTTTGGACAATGACAACTGCTCCTTTCCAAGTTGCAATCGTGCCTGTAAAATATGACGGAGTAATGAAAGAAACAAGTGATAAACTTTACGACGAACTTACAAAAGCCGGAATTGAAGTTTTACTTGATGACCGCAACGAAAGACCTGGTGTTAAATTCAAGGATATGGATTTGATTGGTATTCCAGTACGAATTGTTGTGGGCGAAAAAAATCTTCCAAATGTTGAAATAAAAATGCGTAACCAAAGCGAAGCAAATCTTGTTCCATTAGAAGAAGCAACAGATAATGTTGTAAAAATGGTTCAAGATGAACTTGCAAAACTTAACGCTTAAAATTTTAATGGAATTTAATAGACTGTTATGAAAAACTTTTTTGTTCTAAAAAAAACTTTTGTATCACTTTTTGTGATTTTTGTAATTTCACTTTCTGCATTTTCTCTTCCGGGATTTGAAGAAAACTTGCCAACAGAATCTGGAGAATATGTATATTACAAAGATTTTACTTTTGCAAAAGAAACTTATATTGGATTTTTGTATTATAGCGAAGATTCAATTGGAGTAAGATGTTTTTCAGATGGAAATTTTGATGTTACAATTCTTTTTTCTTTGGATAAATCAAAAGATTATATCGAATTAACTGGAGAAAGAATTGTAACTCAAGTTACACCAAAGGATGTTGAAATCGTAAATTATATTCACGATATGGTTTACGAATTATCAAGTAGAAGAAAGAAAGTTCAAAATGAATTTTTAACTTTGAAAGAACAAAAGTCTCCTGTTACAAAGCAATTTGTTGTAGACCAAGATTTTGTTCAGTTTGGTGGACAAGTTCAACTTGTTTTTGATGGAAGCATTCCTGTTTTCAATTTAGAATCAATAACTGATTTTTCTGGAAAAAAACTTTTACAACCAGTAACAATGGGAACTTTATCTGATAATGCGGATACAAGTTTTGAAAAGTTTACAGGATTTGAATATTCTCCTTTAGTGAAAGAAGTTGTTAAAAACAAAAAGCTTAGCAGAAAAGAACAAAAACTTTTTGAAGAAACAAAACAAGTATATGATTCTTCATGGCAAAAAGTTGATTCTATGCCAGGGGAATTTAAAACTTTAGGTGATGTTGCACTTTACTGGGAATTTCCTTTAGAAATTGTAAGAGATACATCCAAAAATGAAAGTTCAAAACAGGTTTTCGATTATTTTTCTAGAAACAATCGATTATCGGCTAATGGAACTTATGTTTATTTGCCAGAAAGTTCTGTAACTACAAAGCAAACTGAAACAGGAAAACAAATTCAAGTTTCAAAAATGATGGTTTATAATCCTGAAGGTAAAAAATATTCTGTAAATTATAAAATTCTTGTGGAAAACAATGGTTTTTATAGAATGATACATTTTACAGCCTACGAATCTTGGCTTATGGGAAACCAAAACCAATATTACGTAGACTATATTATAAATTCAATAAACTAATTATTTAAATGAAATTCTTGAAAGTGGAGAGCCAATCCAAACTCCCTCTCCACCAAGATATTCTAATTTTTGCCCTTCAATTAAGAACTGTACGTTATCAATAGTAGAAAAACTTGTTGCTGTGTAAACAATTTGCATAAGTTGTCCTAAGTATCCTTGAACACCATATCTATTAAAAGAAAAATTTTCGCTAAAATTTAATGTTGCTGTTTTATTTGCAACTCTTGCACCTAAAAGTTTTGTTCCTTCTGGAATTAATGACATATAACCTTTTTCAGCTTCGTCGGCACTTGGCCCTGACAAAAGATTGTTTATTGCAGTTGTTAAGGGCGAAGAATTTTTAGGAAATTCTTTTATAACTTCCTTTCGGATAACAGAACCATCAGAATCAATCATTACATAGCAAAGATTTAATTTCATAGTTTGAACAGTTTCAACTGGTTCTTTTTGTGGAGTTTCTTTTTTTGTTTCAGTTTTATTCTGTTCTTTAGGTTTGTCTGAAGTTTTTTCAGGTTTTTGAGTAATTTCACTTTGTTCTATCAATTCTGATTCATCTTGTTCAATTTCTTCTGGTAATTGAAGTTGAATTATTGGGTCATTTGTTTTATTTGAAGAACTAGAATTATCAGTTGCATGGTTATTTACCAATTCGGTAATAATAGTTGGTTCTGTTCCAACAACTTCATTAAAAAAGTTTGTTTCTTTGAGAACAGATGCAATTTTTCCTTTTGCAACTAAAAAACAGAGGATAATAATTACTGCAAATACAAACCAAAAAATTATCCCTGTGTTTGTTGATTTTTTCTTTTTTGTTTTTCGTTGTGCCATAAACAATAGTATAGACTAAATTTTTTTTATGAGCAACCAATTTTTCTTATGTTGTACTAATCTTGCTACAGCACAAAAAAAATGTTATAATTATCTTATAACTTTGGAGAATAAAATATGAAAAAAACTTTATTGATATTAACACTTTTTATTTGTTGTTCATTTTTAACTTTTGCACAAAAACCCGATGCTTTAAAATTATATCGTGATGGTAGAAATTTTGATGCAGCAGGTCAATCTGTACAGGCAAAAGCTGCCTTTCAACAATCTGTAGATGTTTGTAAACAAGAATTACAGCAAAATCCTAGAAATATTGAATCTTATGTTGTTTTAGGTTGGTCTTTATTAAAACTTGAAAATTATCAAGAAACAATAAAATTTAGTCAAGAAGCTTTAAAAATCAGTCCTAAAGAATATAGAATTGTTGAAACTTTGGCTGAAGCTTATTTTTACATTGATAATTATACTGAATCTCTAAAATTATTTGAGCAATATGTAAATGGACTTCCAAACGGTGAGCGATGTGCAACTGCATATTTCTTTGTAGGTGAAATTTACAGACTTACACGAAAATATGAACATGCTGATATTGCTTATTGTATGGCATTGAAAAAAGAACCTAGTGTTTCTCTTTGGTGGTACAGATTAGGTCGTTCTCGAGAGGATGGCGGAAATAGAGCAGGTGCAAAAAAAGCTTATGAGCAAGCACTTAAAATTAAGCCAAATTATCCTGATGCAAGTTCTGGATTAAAGCGTGTTTCATAAAAAAATTGCTTTTTTTTCGGCTTTGTGTATGTTTTTATCGATGATAGAATATGCTATACCAAAGCCACTTCCTTTTATGCGTTTAGGAATTGCCAATATGGGTATAATGTTGGCTTTGTATGTTCTACCCATAAGGCAAGTTCTTTTATTAACATTGATAAAAGTATTACTTCAAGCCTTAATTTCTGGTACATTTTTTTCTTACATTTTTTTGTTTTCTTTTTTAGGTTCATTTTCTTCTGTTTTTGCAATGCTTTTATGCAAAAATATTTTTAAGTCAAAAATATCTTTTTTAGGGATTTGTCTTTCTGGTGCTTTAGCGAATAACCTTTGTCAAATATTACTTTCTTATTTGATTATTTTTAGAAGTAGTACAAGTTACATTGCTCCAATTCTTTTAATTTCTGGATTTATTTCTTCTCTAATTTTAGGGCTTTTTACTCAGAAGTTTGTAAAAAATTCAATTTGGTATGATTCTCTTTTTTGTGATAATGTTGATTTTCAATCTGAAAATTTTTCCGCAAATCAAGAAATTGAATTTGATGTACTGAAAAACAAAAAATTTAATTCTAAGAAGTTTCTAAAAAATTTATTTTCATCTTTTATACTTTTACTTTCCATTGTGTTTTTCAGTTTGCTTTTGCCAAGTGGAAAATTATTATTTTCAATAGGAAGTTTTAAAATTACTCAAGAGGCTCTTTTTTTAGGGTTGCGACGAGGTTTAATTCTTATTCTTTCTGTGTATATTTCAAAATTTGTCATTTTATTTTTACCACCAATAAAAGGTAAATTTGGAAGTTTTATAAATTTGATATTTGTATATTTTAAAGAACTTTCAACATTTAATGATAAAAATGAAAATTCTAGAAACGAAAATTTTTTGAAAAAATTAGATAATCATTTTTTGAAAGTTTATAATTCAGATGTAAGAAAATAAAAAAAAACAGGCAATAAAATACTGCCTGTTTATTAAGTTTTAGAATTTATGGTTTAGCAACCACAACCGCAACCACATCCGCCTGTTGAGCAATCTCCAGAATCGCAATCGCCATCACAGCCACATCCACCACCACAGCCTGTGGAAAGTTCTTCTGGTGTTGCATCTCTAACAGAAACAACTTTCACATCAAAGTAAAGTGTTTGACCGGCTAAAGCGTGATTTGCGTCAATTGTAATTTTATCATTTGTTACGCTTTTTACAGTTACAAGTTGACCGTAAGCTGCTTCGAATTGCATACCTACTTCAATTTCAATTCCTTCTGGAAAGTGACTTCTTTCAACTTCAACAACCATGCTTTCATCATATTCACCGTAAGCATCTTTAGGTGCAATTTCTGAAGAAAATTCTTCGCCTTCTTCTTTTCCTTCAAGGTCTTTTTCTAAACCTGTAATAAGGTAGCCACGACCATGAATATACTCTAATGGAGCTCCGCCTACAGAAGTGTCTAAGATAGTACCTTCTGCATTTTTTAATGTGTATTCAATTGATACAACTTTGTCATTTGAAATTTTCATATCTTAAAGATACTGTATATTGAAGTATTTTACAAGATAAGTATGGTTTTTTTACAAAACTCATGTTATAATAAGCAATCGGAGATTTTTTGATGTCTGAAAGTAAAATAGTAAAAATTAATGATACTAAAATAAAGAAAGCTATTGAAAGTGAATTACCTCTTTTAATAACTACTTTCACACTTCCTCACGAAATGGAAATGTATATAAATGAAGTTGCTTCTTGTTTTTTGCGAGAACTTAATCAGGAATATATAATTAAGTATGTTTTATATTGTATAAAAGAATTAACTTCAAATGCAAAAAAAGCAAATACTAAAAGAGTTTATTTTGAAGAAAAAAATTTGAATATAAATAATGAGTTACAATATAAAAAAGGAATGGAAAGTTTTAAGCAAGAAACTCTTGATAATATTAACCATTATTTGATGTTGCAAAAAGAAAAAGGATTGTATATAAAAATTTTACTTCAAAAACGCAACAAAAAAATGAAAATCGAAATAAAAAATAATGTACCACTCACAGTTTTTGAATATAAAAGAATACATGATAAAATTGCTCGTGCAGGCAAATACGAATCTATAGAAGATGCTTTTTCTCAAATTTTGGATAATTCAGAAGGAGCTGGTCTTGGAATTATCATCATGATTTTGATGTTAAGAAAAATCGGTTTATCTGAACAAAATTTTCAGTTTTTTACGGAAAATGGCGAAACTATCACAAGAATTATTTTAGATTTAAGTTTAAGTTATAAAAACCAACTAAATGTTGCTTCTAAAGAAATTGTAGATTCTGTACAAAGTTTACCACACTTCCCAGAGAATATTCAGAGAATTAACAATCTTCTTAATGATAGAAATTCAAAACTTTCTGATATTGCTTCTCAAATCAGTAGTGATGTTACATTAACAACTGATTTGTTAAAACTTGTAAATTCAGCTGCATTTTCTTTAAATTCACCTTGTCAAAGTATTTTGAAAGCTGTTCAACTTGTTGGAACTAGAGGTCTTAAAAACTTACTATATTCTTTAGGTTCTATACAAAATCTTACAAATACAAGCGATGAAAATTCAAAAATTTGGAAGCATAGTAACAAAGTTGCTTTCTTTTCTTATAATTTAGCTCGAAGTTTATGTGGTTCACAACGGGAAATAATTGATGATTCTTATGTTTGTGGACTTTTACATGATATTGGAAAGATTATTTTTTACAATGTTCATCAAGAGAATATGAAGCAATTTTCTGAAATTTGTACAGCAAAGAATATTCCTATAACAATTTTTGAACAAATTTGTTCTGGGGTAAATCATGGTGAAATTGGTGCAATGATTGCAGAAAAATGGCATTTCCCATCTGTGATTAGTCAGTCAATTAGGTTTCATCATAATCCAGAAGTTGCTCCAGATGAATATAAATCACTTTGTGAAATTGTTTATCTTGCAAATATGATTGCAAATTTTAGTGAAGGGAAAATAGATATTAGTCAATTTGATAAAAATATCTTGAAAAAATATAATCTTGATTTTGAGAATTTGGAAAAAATTACTAAAAAATTGAGTTCTGCTTACGAACAAGACACTGTTGGATTAAAAAATCTTAACTAAGGTAACTTATCCAACTTTGCATCAAAATTCCAAACGCAACACCAACATTTAGAGAAGATTTTATTCCTTTCATTGGAATAGTAACTCTACCATAAGTTGCTTTTTGTAAAGCCTGTGGACTGATTCCCAATTCCTCAGAACCGATAATAACAATTCCTTTTTGTGGAAATTCAAATTCTTCTAACGGAGTTCCACCTGTTTCTAAGGCAAAAATTGGTAAATCTTGGGGTAATTCTTCTAAACTGCAACGTTCCCAAGGGATAGTTTCAATACATCCCATTCCGGAACGAATTGCTCTTGGATGATTGGGATCTGTACAAAAAGGAGAGATGTAAACTTTTTCAGCTCCCATAGCTTCTGCGGTTCTAAAAATTGATCCTAAATTAAAAGGCGAACGAATATCCTCTGCGTAAACATATAAACCAGGAAAAAAATCTCGTTTTTCAATGAAACCTTCTTCAGAAGTTTTATGAGGAGCAATAACTAAATCCCATTCTGCAGGGAATGTTCCAATAATTGCTAAAAGATGATTTCTTGTAACATTACAAATTCTTCTTTCATCAAAAGGTTCTTCGTTCAATAATTCTTGAATTTCTTTTTTTGCATTTTCCGGCAGTTGTGGATCATCTAAAACAATTTCAACAATGCGTTTTGTGTATTCTTGTCTTGTCATGGAGTGAAAACTGTATTCATTTCCTTTTTCGGCAATTCCTGCAATATCTCGTTCCAAAGAGCCAAAACAGAGTGCAAGTTTTCGTCGTCGTTGACCTTTTGTAAGTTGATGAAGTTTATCTGGTGGTATCATTTTTGACCTTTTTTAGTAAGCTTGTTTAATTAAATCGAATAAATCGTCTGCATTCATTGAACGTGGAAGACCATTTATTAAGTCTAGTTGACCTGCATCTTCTGCGGCTAAAGCAAGTTGTTCAATAGAAACTGATAAATCTTTTAATCGAGCAGGAAGATTTGCTAATGCTAAACGATTTCTAATATTTTCTGATAATGCATTTACTGCTGTTTTAGTATCAGTTGTTTGATCTACAATACGCATAATTCTTGCTACATTTGCAAGTTTATCACTTTTATATTTTGCCACATCTTCAATCACATAAGGAAGTAAAATTCCAGCAGTTAATGAAGATGTAATTTGAAATCTACTATCAATTGTTAAAGCCAATAAAGATGCTGGCCCTGTTGAACTAATTGCCGCACCAAGAGAAGTCATACATCCTCCTTGAGCAAGAAGGATTTCACTAGATGCAGCTCCTGTTAAATTAGGTGAACCATCAAATCCGTTTGCCAAAAGTTCAATTGCTTTTTCCAAAATTGTGTCAGAAAAGAAATTTGCTTTTTGAGAAATATAAGATTCTATTGCAACACATAAAGTTTGAATTGAGTTTGAAGCAATTTGAGAATCTGTCATATTTATTGAAAGATTTGGGTCAAAAAGCGCAAGTTTACACAATCCTGTTTGTGTTTTGAGCAATTTTGTTTTTCGGCTTCTTGCATCAATAATAGGTGTTCTATCAGTAAATAGGAATGAATCCTGCATTGTTGTTGGAATATTTATCAATGGAAGTGGGGCAGATGTTGGACTTGCTCCGTCCATGTAATCGTACAAATCGTGAACTTCATTGTATAAAGCACAAACTGCCCTTGCAATATTTGCTGTTTTGGTACTACCCGCAACAATTACACCATGAATATGTGCTTCTCGGGCAAGTTTTAAAGCTCTTTCAATATCAGTTGAATCTGGAGTTACAGGAAGGTCATTAAAAACAAAAAAATCAATTTTTCGCTCTGTTAAAGAATTTTGAATTTTATCTCCAATATCAAAATCTTGTAAATCTGGGTCAAGAATAAGCATATATTTTGTTCCCCATTCTTTTACCAATTGTCCTAAACGAGCGGTAAGATATGAACCAAGCATTATATTTGGTGATATTTTAAAAATGAAATCTGCCACTTTGAACTCCTATTTTCACATTTTAGCATAAAAAAAGGCGGAATGTATACTTCCGCCTTTTATTTTAAAGAAAGAATTTGAATTACAACCCGATGCTGTCAAGAAATCGGTCTGCAACAGAACTAATAACAGCTGAATTGATATAGTTTGGATCTTTTATCTTATCTTTAACTTTAGCAACTAAATCTGAACGAACATCAGGTGTAGAAGCTGCAATTTCAGAAAGATAATATGCCTCTGCCATTTCTTTAGCTTCAGGTGATACACTTACAGTATCTTCAAGAGAACCTGTAACAGGAGTATTAGAAACTCTTTTTGTTGATTGTAAGTTCTGTAGAGGATCAAGTCCTCCAAGTCTATTTATCATCATATTGACCTACCTTTCCTTGCTATTATTATCGGCAATATCTTCTAAAAGTTGAGCATTTTTATTTCCAGAAACAAAAATTGCAAACTCTCCAAGAATCTTAGTTCTTCCAGCAAAGTCTTCGTAAACTTCCTTTGCAGTTCCATCAACAATTTCTTCGTGAAGTTTTGTAAGTTCACGACCCACAACAACTCGCCGATTACTATCAATATCGGCAATATCGTTTAAAAGTTTAACAATTCTGTAAGGAGATTCGTATAAAACAAAGGCTGCACCAGTTAAAAGTAGTTCTTTTACACGATTTTTTCTTCTTCCAGACTTTGGAGAAAGAAATCCCTCAAAAATTATTGTTTTGCCACCTGTTCCTGCAACACTAACTAAAGTTGCAAATGCACTTGCGCCTGGAATTGGAACTACATTAAACCCTGCTTTACGAACTTCTGATACTAAAACTGCGCCTGGATCACTTATTCCCGGAGTTCCAGCATCACTTGCAAAAGCAACTGATTTTCCTTCTTCCAACAAAGCAATAATTTTTTTTGAAACTTCTGCTTCATTTTGTGCCCTACATGAAATCATAGTTTTTTTTATTTCAAAATGATTTAGAAGCTGCAATGTGTGCCGAGTATCTTCTGCCGCAACATAATCTACGGATTTTAAAGTTTCTATGGCTCTGTAAGTAATATCGCCTAAATTTCCGATAGGCGTAGCAACAATAAATAATTCTGACACAATAAAAGTATACAATTAAAGGAATAATTTTGCAACAAGGGATTTATTTTTTTTATTTTAAGGTATAAACTTTTATCTATGGATAAGGATTTTTTTATAGTTATTTTATTGATTACAATTGCGCTTGTGTTACTTTTTTTTGCTTTTCAACTTATTGCAAACTTTAATAAGAAAAAAAGAGAAGAAAAAACAGCTTTTAAACGTCCTGAAAACGCTGTGAATAAATGTCCCGTGTGTGATTCTAGCCTTGTTAATAAAGAAAGAATTATTTCCAGAGTTTATCATACAGAAAAAGATACTGATCAATTGTGTAATATTATAGGGTGTCCACATTGTTTTCCTTATACAGAGATGGGTGTTAGAAGAAAATGTCCAGTTTGTACAAAAACAATACCTCAGGAAGGTTATTTAATAGCAAGAATTTTTTATCATCAAAATAGGAAAAATCATGTTCATATAATTGGTTGCACAGAGTGTAATAAACGTAAAAAATAATTTAAAAAAAGTGTAAAGTTTTTTTTTGTATCTCCGAAGATAAAGTGTAAGGATTATAAAATCCTGCATATTTTGGGTTTAATCAAAACTTTTATAGGAGATAGATATGATTATTAATCACAACATGAGTGCGCTTTACTCAAACCGCACATTGGGCGTAACAAACAACGCTACAACAAAAAACATGGAAAAACTTTCTTCTGGAATGAAAATCAATCGTGCTGGTGATGATGCTTCTGGTCTTGCTGTTTCTGAAAAAATGAGAAGCCAGATTCGTGGTTTGAACCAAGCTTCAACAAACGCACAAAATGGTATCTCTTTCATTCAAACAACAGAAGGTTTCCTTCAATCAACAACTGACATCGTTCAGAGAATCCGTGAATTAGCAGTTCAATCTTCAAACGGTATTTATACTGACGAAGACAGAATGCAAATTCAAGTTGAAGTTTCACAACTTATTGCTGAAGTTGATAGAATTGCTTCACAAGCTCAATTCAACGGTATGAACATGCTTACAGGTAGATTTGCAAAACCTACAGGAGAAAACACTGTTACAGCTTCTATGTGGTTACACATTGGTGCTAACATGGATCAAAGAACACAAGTATTCATCGGTACAATGACAGCTAAAGCTCTTAACTTAAGAAATGTTGGCGATGAACAAATCTTGTCACTTGGTTCACCAGATGAAGCTAACCGTGCAATCGGAACTCTTGATGAAGCTCTCAAGAAAATCAACAAACAAAGAGCAGATCTTGGTGCTTACCAAAATCGTCTTGAACACACAGTTAATGGTCTTAACATTGGTGCTGAAAACCTTCAAGCTGCTGAATCACGCATCCGTGATACAGATATGGCTAAAGAAATGGTTGAATTTACAAAGAACCAAGTTCTTACACAAGCAGGTACTGCTATGTTGGCTCAAGCAAATCAGTCAACACAAGGTGTTTTGAGTTTGCTTCAATAATAAGTAAGTTTCAAATACAAAAATCAGCATAATTGACTATTAGTCTTTTATGCACGATGATTATAGGGATTCCCACTGATTCCACTGTTAGTGAATCGGTGGGATTTTTGTTTTAAAAGATTATTATAAAAATTATTCTTTAACAAATCTTAAAAAATCTAAAACTTGAGAATAAATTTTATCCAAATCTTTTTCGCTAATATTTAAAATATCAGTTTTAAATGATTCTCCGTTAAGAGCAATTCCTGTTCCTTCACCCAAAAATAAATCTGTTCCAATGTAAGTTAAAAGTTCAGAAAGTTTTTTTCTGGAATCTCCTGCAGCAGATTTTCCAGAAACTCCGCTAATTGTAATCTTTTTATTTTGTGCCGAAGTTCCGCTAGAAAAATCATTTTTCTTTAATGGACGAGAAAGCCAATCAATTAAGTTTTTCAAATATCCCGGATAACTTTGATTATATTCTGGAGTGAAAATCCAAATTCCATCAGCTTTAGAAAATTCACTTCTAATTCTTGAAACGGAATCTGGTGGTGGAAATTCTGTATCCTGATTAAAAAAAGGAACATCATTAAAATCTAAATAACTGACTTGAATTTGTGAACAATTATTAGATGCATACTTTGCAATTAGCTTTTCAGTAATTTTTGCCAATTGTCGATTAAAAGAATTTTTTCTTGTAGAACCTACAATGAATAAAATATTTGTCATAGAAAGACCTCTATTTCAAGTATAATTCATAGCAGGTGAAAAATCTTATTTAGAAAATTCTTTTTTTCGTATAATTAAAAAACAAATGATATGTACAATAAAAGTTGCTAGCCAAGAAATCGGATAAGAAACAAAGATTGTGTTGCAGGTATGAAATTGTGGAATTAAAAATATTGTTCCAATCCATAATAAACGGAATCCACAAACACCGATTAAAGAAACAATCATTGGCAAAATCGAATGTCCGATTCCGCGAATTGCGTTTCCCATTACATCCATCATTCCACATAAAGCATAAGTAGAACAAATTATTTTTAGTCGGTCTAATCCACAAGCGATAACTTCAGGACTGTCGGTATATAAAGATAAAAGTTGTTTTCCAAATATGACAGTTAAGTTGCCAAAAATAAAACCTGCCAAAAATACGCAAACTTGTGCAATAAAAATTGTCTTATTTATTCTGTCATATTTTTTAGCACCAAAATTTTGTGAAACAAAAGTTAAGGATGCTTGAGAAAATCCATTCATGGCAGTAAAAATGAAATTTTCAATATTCAAAGATGCTGAATTTCCTGCAAGGATTACAGCTCCAAAAGAATTTATGCTTGATTGAATTACAACATTTGAAAGTGAAAATATAATTCCTTGTAAACCTGCAGGAACTCCAATTTTTATGATGCGGATTAAAATTGGTATGTCAACTTTTAATTTTGTGATGTCAAGTTTAAATTCACCAGATTCTTTAATAAGACATTTTATGACAAGAAACGCTGACACACATTGGGACATAACTGTTGCAAGGGCAACTCCTGCCACATCCATTTTGAAAAATATGACAAAAATTAAGTTTAATATGACATTTATAATTCCAGAAAAGAGCAAAATGTACAAAGGTCTTTTTGTGTCACCTTTTGCACGCAAAATTGCACTTCCAAAGTTGTAGACCATAGTTGCAGTAATTCCTGCAAAATAAACTTGTAAATAAGTTGTTGCAAGGTTTAAAACTTCTTTTGGTGACTGCATCAAAATTAAAATTTTTTTTGCACCAAAAATTCCAATTACGGTAAGAATGATTCCACTAATTATACTTAAAAAAATTGCTGTATGAACTGTATCTTTTACTTCTTGTTTTTTTCCTGCTCCAAAAAAGTTTGCAATTACAACTGTTGTTCCGATGGAAAGTCCTACAAAAAGATTTACAAGTAAATTTATAAGAGAGCCTGTAGAACCAACTGCTGCTAAAGAATTATCCCCAGCAAATCGACCAACTACAATTACATCTGCTGTATTAAAGAGAATTTGTAATAAACTAGAAAAAATTAAAGGAACAGAAAATTGTAAAAGTTTTTTTACGATTGAACCTTCTGTCATATCAATTTGATAATTTTTTGACATATTTTTAGAGTAACGAATATCGATTTGTTTTGCAATATATTTAAGTTACATTGATGAAAACAATATTTATTCTTCTGAAAACATTTGTGTTGTTAAATAGCGTTCACCTGTATCTACAAAGAAAAGAACAATATTTTTATCTTTATTTTCTTCACGGTTGGCAAGTTCAATTCCTGCTTGTAAAACCGCACCTGAAGAAATTCCCACAAGAAAACCTTCTGTGTTTCCAACGATGCGACCGCAATTAAAAGCATCTTCATTTTTTACTGTGATGATTTCATCATAAATATTTGTGTTCAAAATTTTTGGAACAAAGTTTGCGCCGATTCCTTGAATTTTATGTGGACCTGCAATTCCTTTTGAAAGCAAAGGTGAAGCTTCTGGTTCAACAGCAACTATTTTGATATTAGGATTTTTTTCTTTTAAAAATTCTCCAACACCAGTAATTGTGCCGCCTGTTCCAACTCCCGCTACAAAAATATCAACATTGCCTTCTGTGTCTTTCCAAATTTCTGGTCCTGTAGTTTCTTTGTGAACTTTAGGATTGCTTGGATTTGCAAATTGATCTGGAATAAAACTGTTTGGAATTTCTTTTGCAAGACTTTCTGCTTTTTCGATAGCGCCTTGCATTCCTTTTGAGCCTTCAGTTAAAATTAATTCTGCTCCAAAAGATTTTATCAAAGTTCTGCGTTCCATACTCATTGTGTCAGGCATAACGATAATCACTTTGTATCCACGGGAAGTTCCAACTGAAGCAAGTCCGATTCCTGTGTTTCCTGAAGTTGGTTCGATTATTACAGAATCAGGTTTTAGTTTGCCAGATTTTTCTGCATCAAGAATCATTGCTTTTGCAACTCTATCTTTTGCAGAACCTGAAATATTCATAAATTCTAATTTTGCAAAAAGCTTTGCTTTTAAATTGAACTTTTTTTCTATATTAGAAAGTCGCAATAAGGGAGTGTTTCCAATAAGTTCATCTGCAGAATTAAAAATTGCCATAGTTACCTCTGAAAAAAATCTACACTTTAAATTTTAAGATAAAAGATTTTATAAAGCAAAAATTTTAACCGAACAAAGTTTCTTCATCAAAAAGAGGAGTGCTAAAATATCGTTCGGCTGTATCTGGAAGAACTGTTACAACAGTTTTGCCTTTGCCAAGTTTTTTTGCAAGTTCAATTGCGGCTGCAACATTTGTTCCACTTGAAATACCACACATGATTCCTTCTTTTCGTGCTAAATCTTGTGAAGTTTTGATTGCTTGTGCGTCAGTAACAATGTAAATATCATCATAAATTTCTTGATTTAAATTTTCAGGGATAAGACCGTCGCCGATTCCCATTTGAAGATGAGTTCCGATTGTTCCACCGGCTAAGATTGCGGCATTCTGTGGTTCAACTGCCCAAATTGTGATATCTGGGTTTGCTTCTTTTAGAGTTTCGCCAATTCCAGAAATTGTTCCTCCAGTTCCGATACCTGAACAAAATCCATGAATTGGTCCATCAACTTGTGCAAGAATTTCTTTTGCTGTCATATTTCGTTGAATTTCATTATTTGCTGGATTTTCAAATTGCTGTGGCACAAAAACATTTGGATTTTCGTGTGACATTCTGATAGCGGTGTTCACACAATCTTTGATACATTCTCCAATATCACCTGAATCGTGAACTAATTTTACTTCAGCGCCATAATGTTTTACAAGTTTTCTACGTTCTTCACTTACAGAGTCTGGCATAATGATAACAGTTTTATATCCACGAACAGCGCCAACGAGAGCAAGTCCGATTCCTTGATTTCCACTTGTTGGTTCTACAATGATTGTATCTTTATTGATAATGCCTTTTTTTTCGGCGTCTAAAATCATATTGTAAGCTGTGCGAGTTTTAATTGAACCGCCAACATTCAAGCCTTCAAATTTTACTAAAATCTGTGCAGAATTTTCGTCTGTCATTCTATTTAATTTAATTAACGGCGTATTTCCGATTGCGTCTAAAATTGTGTTGTAAATCATAGGTTTATGTTACATCATTTAGCTTTTTTTAGCAATCTATGAAGAAAAATGATGAGCAGTTTTGTATTTAATAAAATGTTCGGCAAAAAAGCTCTCAACAAAAAATGACAATCCTCGCGGTTCCTCCTTTCAGTCGTCAAGGCTTCGGATTATCCTTTTTTGTTTACGCAATTTGCCGTGCATTCTGGGTAAACTATAACTTTTCATTTTTCGCAAAGTTTAGAAAAAATCTAAATGCGTAACAATATTGTGTAGAGGTGGAAATTTTGTAAAAATGAATTTTCCAAAACTGCTCTCACCTAAAA